>NZ_JBHXSY010000050.1:41519-49295 GCF_042715295.1 Streptomyces sp. NPDC058701
GGCCGTCCCGGCGCCGTCGGTCCCGGCGCCGTCGGTCCCGGCGCCGTCGGTCCCGCTGTCCGCGCCCGGTCCCGGGGTCCGCTCCCGGGTCCGTCGGCCGCGTCCGAGGAACAGCGCGGCCAGCGCGGTCCCGCCGAGGAGGAGCAGCCCGGCTCCCGTCCAGCCGGCCACGCGCCAGGGCACGAACCACGCGGAGGCCTCCGCCGTGGCCCGGGCGCCACCGGGTGCGGTGGCGGTCAGGGTGACGCGGACGTGGTCGAGGGCGGGGGCGCCGGGCCAGGGTTCGGTCAGCCCGACCCGCTGTCCCGGGAGCAGTTCCAGCGGGAGGGCGCGGGCGGTGCGGCCGGGGACCTCGCCGAAGCGGCCCTCGGCGCGCAGCGACACCTCGGGGGCGAGGGCCACGTTCCCCCGGTTGACCAGGGTGTACGCGACCTCCGCCGCCGCGCCCCGGCCGCGCACGGAGACGTCCTCGACGGTGAGGGCGGCCAGCGTCGGGCCGCTGACCCGCAGGTGGACCCGTACGCCCGCCTCGCGGCCCCCCTCGGCGGCGACCACGGCCGCGGGGTGGTCCCCGGGCGGGGAGGCCGGCGGCACGGTGACGGTGAAGGGGACCACCGCGCGGGTGCGGGGCGGGATCTTCACCGCGGAGCCGGCGCCGAAGCTGATCCACGACCCGGCGCCGGTCGACTCCCGGGCGGGGCGCACGGCGAAGGCGCCGTCGGCGGTGTTGTAGGCGTCGGCCCCGCGCAGGGTGACGGTGAGCTCCCGGTCGGTGGTGTTGGCCAGGGCGAGGCGGTCCTCCAGCACGGTGCCGGGGGGGCCGGCCAGGTAGTGGTACGGGCGCGCGCCGCCGGGGCGGGCGGCGCTCCCGGCGGCGGGCTCGGCGGTCCAGCCGGGCTCGTCGGCGGCGGCCGGGTGTGCGGAGCCCGCGTACAGGGCGGCGGCGGTGAGGAGGGCCGCGCCGAGGCGGGCTGTCCTGCCGGGGGTGGGGAGCACGGACATGGCCGGGGTGCTCCGTTCAGGACCGGGCCCGCTGGCCGCGCCGGGTCAGCCAGAGCACGCCGGCGGCGCCGGAGAGCAGCACGGTGCCGCCGAGGGTGCCGAGGGCGAGGGCGGAGTCGGTGGGCCCGGTCTGCGGCAGGGTCTCCTCGCCGCTGCCGCCGCCGCCTGACTGGGGGGCGCTGCCCGCGGGGGCGGTGACCTCCAGGTCCAGGGAGGGCCCGGGGCCGTTGCCGGGGGTGCAGGTGGTGGTGGTGCCCATCGCCTTGATGGTGAGCACGCCGGCGGTGAAGGTGACCTTGCCGCTCTTCTTGGGCGTGTAGGTGCCCGACAGGTCGCTGATCTTGATGGGGGTGTCGGCGGGCGCCGCCTCGGCGTTGGGCGGGCCGGCGACCGGGACGGACACCTTCTCGGCGCCGTCGACGAGGATGACCGCGCTGGGCGTCATCGCGCCCTTGCCCAGTTCGATGGGGCTGGACGAGACCCCCTTCTGGAAGGACATCGTCAGCTTGTAGGCGTCGCCCTCCTTGACCGCCTTGATGTCGATGGGTGACACGGCCGACTTGTCCCCGATGGGGGTCTTGCAGTCGTAGGCGACGTCGACGACGGCAGCGCGGGCTCCGGGGGCGGCCAGCAGTACCGCCGATCCGGCCAGTGCGGAGGCCAGCGCGAGCGCGGTGGAGCGTTTCCGGTTGGACACCTTCGTCTTCCCCTCGGGCCACAAGTTACTGACGACACATCAGATCGGTGGCTCAAGGTACGCCGGGGGCCCTACGGAGGGAAGACACGGGACGCCCCGGATCAACGGGTTCCCGGCCGGGCGGTTTCGGCCGGTCCGGGGGGTGGCCGAGCGGTTCGGGCGGTCGGCGCGGGGACGGCCGGCCGGCCCCCGGCCCGTTCCCCCGCAGCGGTCAGGCCGTCCCTCCGCGCGGTTCAGTACGCGCGGACCCCGCGCTGCCAGACGGCCGAGACGAGCGGGACGCCCGGGCGGTACGCCAGGTGGACGTGGCTGGGCGCGTCCAGCACCACCAGGTCGGCGCGCGCCCCGGGGGCGAGCGTGCCGATGTCGGTGCGGCGCAGGGCGCGGGCACCGCCGGCCGTGGCGGACCAGAGGGCCTCGTCGGGCGTCATCCGCATGTCCCGGACGGCGAGCGCGATGCAGAACGGCATGGAACTCGTGTAGGAGGAGCCGGGGTTGCAGTCCGTGGACAGGGCCACGGTCGCGCCCGCCCCGATCAGCCGGCGCGCGTCGGGCCACTGGGCGCGGGTGGAGAACTCGGCTCCGGGCAGCAGGGTGGCCACCGTCGTGGCCGCGGCCTGGCCGAGGGCGTCGACGTCCGCGTCGGTGAGGTGGGTGCAGTGGTCGGCGGAGGCCGCTTCGAGCTCCACGGCGAGCTGGACGCCGGGGCCGTGGCCGAGCTGGTTGGCGTGGATGCGCGGGATCAGCCCGGCGGCGGCGCCGGCGGTGAGGATCGCGCGGGCCTGGTCCCCGTCGAAGGCCCCCTTCTCGCAGAAGACGTCCACCCAGCGGGCGTACGGGGCACAGGCGGCCAGCATGTCGCCGGTGACGAGGTCGACGTAGCCGGCCGGGTCGTCGGCGTAGTCGGGGGAGACGATGTGCGCGCCGAGGTAGGTGACCTCCTCGGTGTGCGCGGCGGCGATCCGCAGGGCGCGGGCCTCGTCGTCGACGGTGAGGCCGTAGCCGGACTTGGTCTCGAAGGTGGTGGTGCCCTGGCGCCGGGCCTCGCCGAGGTGGCGCAGCAGGTTGGCCTCCAGCTCGGCGTCGGTGGCGGCGCGGGTCGCGGCGACGGTGGTACGAATGCCACCGGCCGAGTAACTGAGCCCGGACATGCGGGCGTTGAACTCGGCGGTGCGGTCGCCCGCGAAGACCAGGTGCGAGTGGGAGTCGACGAAGCCGGGGATGACGGCGCGGCCGTCGGCGTCGTACGTCCCGTCCGCGGCCGGGGCCGCGGCGGTCGGGCCGACCCAGGCGATCTTGTCGTCCTCGATGACGACGGCCGCGTCCCGGATCAGCCCGAGGGGGGAACCGTCGCCGACGGACGGGTCGTTGGTGACGAGGCTGCCGATGTGGGTGATGACGGTGGTGGTCATGGGGTTCCTCTCAGAGGGTTCGCTCCCCCACCCCGCCCTTTCGCCGTTTCCTGGGGCTCCGCCCCAGACCCCGGTCCTCAAACGCCGGACGGGCTGAAATCAGCCCCGCCGGCGTTTGAGGCGCGGGTCCGGGCGGAGCGCGGGAAACGGTGAAAGGGCGGGGTGGGGGAGAAGGCCCGCCGCAGGCGGCACGGTCAGGAGCGCAGGGCGGCGATGGCGTCGGCCAGGGCGGAGGGGACGTCCTCGACCAGGGTGTGGTGGCCGTCGCGGACGACGTGGCGGCCGCCGACCACCGTGTGGCGGACGTCGGCGGCCGTGGCGGCGAAGACCGCCGTCTCGGCGCCGAGGCGGGGCAGGGTGCCCGCCGTCCGTACGGAGTCCAGGGCGACGGTGGTGAAGTCCGCGAGCGCGCCCGCCTCCAGGCGCCCGGCGTCGGACCGGCCGAGGGCCGCGTGCCCGTCCTCGGTGGCGGCGGTGAGCAGCGCGTTCGCCGTCCAGTGGCCGCGGGTGCGGCTGCTGAGGCGCTGGTTCAGCTCCATGGCGCGGGCCTCTTCGAGCAGGTCGATCACGGCGTGGCTGTCACTGCCCAGGGACAGCGGGCTGCCCGCGTGCTGGAGGCGGACGGCCGGGCCGATGCCGTCGGCGAGGTCGCGTTCGGTGGTGGGGCACATGCAGGTGCCGGTGGTGGTACCGCCGAGCAGGGCGATGTCGGCGTCGGTGAGGTGCGTGTTGTGGACGCCGGTGGTGCGCGGGCCGAGCACCCCGTGGTCGGCGAGCAGCTGGGTCGGCGTACGCCCGTGGGCGGCCCGGCACGCCTCGTTCTCGGCGGTCTGCTCCGACAGGTGGACGTGCAGCGGGGCGCGGCGCTCCTCGGCCCAGCGGGCGACGGTGGCCAGCTGGTCGGCGGGCACGGCGCGCACCGAGTGGATCGCGGCGCCGATCAGGGCGTGCCCGCGGGGTTTCAGGGCGGAGACCCGCTCGGCCCAGGCGTCGGCGGTGCCGTCGGAGAACCGCAGCTGGTGCGCGTTCGGGGCGTCGCCGAAGCCCGCCGCCAGGTACGCCGTGTCCAGCAGGGTGATCCGGATGCCGGCCGCGGCGGCGGCCTCGATGAGGGCTTCCCCCATGGCGTTCGGATCGGAGTAGGGAACGCCGCCGGGGGCGTGGTGGACGTAGTGGAACTCGCCGACGTTCGTGATGCCGGCCAGCGCCATCTCGGCGTACACCGCGCGCCCGAGCGCGAAGTACGTGTCGGGGGTGAGCTTCTGGGCCGCCTTGTACATGAAGTCGCGCCAGGTCCAGAAGGTGCCCGAGCCGACCTGGACCGTTCCGCGCAGGGCCCGGTGGAAGGCGTGGGAGTGCGCGTTGGCCAGGCCCGGCAGGGTGAGGCCGCGCAGCACCTCCGCGCCGGGCGGGGGCGTCGCCGCCCCGGTGCGCAGGGCGGCGACGCGGCCGTCGGCCGTCACGTCGAGGGCGACGCCCGGCTCGACGTGGGTGCCGAGCCAGGCGTGCTCCAGCCAGTACGTCGTCACGGCGTGCGGGTCGAGCGGCATGCGAGGCCTTCCAGTACGTCGGCGAGGGCGAGGACTCCGGCCACGCAGTCGTCCTCGGCGGCGAACTCCCGCGGGGAGTGGGAGACGCCGGTCGGGTTCCGTACGAACAGCATCGCGGTCGGGACGGCCGCGGAGAGGATTCCGGCGTCGTGTCCCGCCCCCGTGCCGAGGACGGGCACGGACCCACCCAGGATCCGGTTCATCTCGTCGCGCAGGGCGTGCTCGAACTCGACGACCGGGGTGAAGGACTCCCGGACGATGCCGAGGTCGATGCCGTCCTGTTCGGCGCGCTCTCGGGCGGCCTTCTCGATGGCGGTGACGACGGTGTCCAGGGTCGCCTGGTCGGCGGCGCGGGAGTCGAGCCAGCCGCGGACGAGCGAGGGGATGGCGTTGACCCCGTTGGGCTCGACGGCGATTTTCCCGAAGGTGGCGACGGCCCCGGCGAGGGCCGCCTCGGTACGGGCGGCCAGCACGGTCGCCGCGTACGTGAGCATCGGGTCGCGGCGGTCCGCGAGGCGGGTGGTGCCGGCGTGGTTGGCCTCGCCGCGGAAGTCGAACCGCCAGCGGCCGTGCGGCCAGATCGCGGAGGCGATCCCGACCCGGTCGCCGGACAGGTCCAGGGCGCGGCCCTGCTCCACGTGGAGTTCGACGAACGCGCCGATCCGGCCCAGGCGTTCGGGGTCGGCCCCGATGGCGTCGGGGTCGTACCCAGCGGCCTCCATGGCCCCGGGCAGGCTGATCCCGTCGGCGTCGCGGAGCTCGTACGCCTTCTCCTTGGTCAGTTGCCCGGCCGCGAGCCGGGAGCCGACGCACGCGAGGCCGAAGCGGGCCCCTTCCTCGTCTCCGAAGTTGGCGATGGCCAGGGGCCTGGCGAACTCCGCCCCCCTCCTGCGGAGTTCGTCCAAGGCCGCGAAGGAGGACACCACCCCGAGGGGGCCGTCGAAGGCCCCGCCGTCGGGGACGGAGTCCAGGTGGGAGCCGGTGACGACGGCGTCTCCGGCGAGGGGGTCGCCCAGCCAGGCCCACTGGTTGCCGTTGCGGTCGGTCTCGTACGCCAGACCGCGCGCCTCGGCCTGCTCCTGGAACCAGGTCCGGCAGTCGGCGTCGGCTCCGGTCCAGGCGTAGCGGCGGTAGCCGCCGCTGCCGGCGTCCCGGCCGACGGGCGCGAGCTGCGCCCACATGCCGTGGAAGGTGGAGGCCTCGCTCACGCGTCGTCACCCTCGCGCATGGGGATGCGGACGTCGCGCTCGTCGGCGACGGTCTCGGCGATGTCGTAGCCGGCGTCGACGTGGCGGATGACGCCCATGCCCGGGTCGTTGGTGAGGACGCGGCGGATCTTCTCGCCGGCCAGCGGGGTGCCGTCGGCGACCGTGACCTGGCCCGCGTGGATGGAGCGGCCCATGCCGACGCCGCCGCCGTGGTGGATGGAGACCCAGGAGGCGCCGGAGGCCACGTTGACCATGGCGTTGAGCAGCGGCCAGTCGGCGATGGCGTCGGAGCCGTCGAGCATGGCCTCGGTCTCGCGGTACGGGGAGGCCACCGAGCCGCAGTCGAGGTGGTCGCGGCCGATGACCAGCGGGGCGGCCAGTTCGCCGCTCGCGACCATGTCGTTGAAGCGCTCGCCTGCCTTGTCGCGCTCGCCGTAGCCGAGCCAGCAGATGCGGGCGGGCAGGCCCTGGAAGTGGACGCGCTCGCCGGCCATCTTGATCCAGCGGTGCAGGGACGCGTTTTGAGGAGAATCGGCCTCGGGGAAGAGCTCCAGCATCGCCTTGTCGGTCTTGTGGATGTCCGAGGCCTCGCCGGACAGGGCCGCCCAGCGGAAGGGGCCCTTGCCCTCGCAGAACAGCGGGCGGATGTAGGCGGGGACGAAGCCGGGGAAGGCGAAGGCGCGGTCGTAGCCGGCCAGCTGGGCCTCGCCGCGGATGGAGTTGCCGTAGTCGAAGACCTCGGCGCCGGCGTCCATGAAGCCGACCATGGCCTCGACGTGCGTCGCCATGGACGCGCGGGCGCGGGCGGTGAAGCCCGCCGGGTCCTTGGCCGCGTAGGAGGCCATGTCCTCGAAGTCGACGCCGACGGGGAGGTAGGCGAGCGGGTCGTGGGCGCTCGTCTGGTCGGTGACGATGTCGATCGGCGCGCCTTCGGCCAGCATCTGCGGGAGCAGGTCGGCGGCGTTGCCGAGGAGGCCGATGGAGAGCGGCTTGCGGGCGTCGCGGGCCTCGACGGCGAGCTGGAGGGCGTGGCGCAGGTTGTCCGCCTTGACGTCCAGGTAGCGGTGCTCGATGCGGCGGTCGATGGCGCGCGGGTCGACGTCGATGCAGATCGCGACGCCGTCGTTCATCGTCACGGCCAGCGGCTGGGCGCCGCCCATGCCGCCGAGTCCGGCGGTGAGGGTGATGGTGCCGGCAAGGGTTCCGTTGAACTTCTTCGCGGCGACGGCGGCGAAGGTCTCGTAGGTGCCCTGGAGGATGCCCTGGGTGCCGATGTAGATCCACGAGCCGGCCGTCATCTGGCCGTACATGGTCAGGCCGAGGTGCTCCAGGCGGCGGAACTCCTCCCAGTTGGCCCAGTCGCCGACGAGGTTGGAGTTGGCGAGCAGGACGCGCGGCGCCCACTCGTGGGTCTGCATCACGCCGACCGGGCGGCCGGACTGGACGAGCATCGTCTCGTCCTGCTTGAGGGTCTGGAGGGTGCGGACCATGGCGTCGTACGAGCGCCAGTCGCGGGCGGCCTTGCCGGTGCCGCCGTAGACGACGAGCTTGTCGGGGTGCTCGGCGACCTCGGGGTCGAGGTTGTTCTGGAGCATCCGCAGCGCGGCCTCCTGCTGCCATCCCAGGGTGCTGAGTGCGGTACCGCGCGAGGCCCGTACGGGGCGAGGTCCTGACATGGCTGTGCCTCCTCCGATGTTGGTCAATCCATTCACATCCTGTCTCCATGAATAGATTCAGTCAACAGCTGCGGGCGGGTCGGCGTGGTGGTGGGATGGCGGCATGGCTGCCGACAGGAACGCGGAGACGGGCACGCAGGCCGGCGCGGGCCGGCCCGAGGGCGCCGGTCGGGGGGCGGCGATACCTGGGTCCTGCGCGGGGGCGGGCTGCGCGGGGGCGGGCGCGGCCCC
>NZ_JBHXSY010000051.1:0-12752 GCF_042715295.1 Streptomyces sp. NPDC058701
TGCGCAGGACCTCGTCGTAGATGCTGCTGTCGACCAGGGGGATCCGCTCGGCGCGATCGTCCGGATACGCGCCCTCCGTATCGTGGACGCGCAGCATGCGCCGGCCCACGATGTCGACGAACAGGAACGACACGTACCGTGCCCCGAACCGGTCCCGCAGGTTCCGCGCGACGATGTTGAGGGAGTCCACCGGCGCCGCTGCCTCCGCCGCGGCCAGCACATCAGCCAGCCCGAACCGGTCATCCGCCACAGCAGCCTCCACAAGATCCACACTTCACGAGCCGGCCCGCAAGTGTCCCAGTTTTCCCAGGGCCGAACTCGCTCTGTGCAACTCTTCCACGGAATGCGGCGCAGGGCAGCACCGGTGCCAGGTCCCCCATTCCGGCCGGGGCTGGCCAGTACGCTCCTGCGAGCTGAAACCGCGCGGCGCTTCGAAACGTACCCCGGATTTTCCAGGCTTTCCGGGCTTTCCGGGCTTTCCTTGATCGGGTACAGGCGTCTCGGCTGGACAGGGGGATGGGGAAGAGCCGATGTGGGGGTGCTCCACATCGGCTCGTGAAGGTGCGTGAGGGCGGTACCGGTCAGGCGGCGGTCCGGGGCTGCGCCGGCGCAGCGGCAGCCGCGGCGGCGGCCTGCTGGTGCTCGGCGTTGATGCGCCGCGCTTCCCGGAGCTGGTCTTCGAGGATGACGATCCGGCACGCGGCCTCGACCGGGGTGCCGTGGTCGACGAGCTCGCGGGCGCGGGCGGCTATGCGCAGCTGGTGGCGGGAGTAGCGGCGGTGGCCGCCGGCGGACCGGAGCGGGGTGATGAGGCGGGCGTCCCCGATCGCGCGGAGGAAGCTCTGGGTGGTGCCGAGCATGTCGGCGGCCCGGCCCATCGTGTAGGCGGGGAAATCATCGTCATCGAGACGGTCGAACATGTCGTCTGCGGTCATCACACTTTCGTTCTGGAACACGGAGGGGCCCTGGTGCCTGTGGCACCAGGGCCCCGAAGGAACTGCTACACCATCTGCCGGCCCTGGTACTGCGCCGGCCTACTTACTCCGCGTGCCCGACCGAATGCTGTCGGGGGTGCGGGGATCGCGGTTGCTCGACCGGAGACCACCTCACTACTCGATGTCCTGCGGTACCCGGACTCGCGTGGCGTCCGGGCGATCCTGATGGCGCCCAATCCCTCCGTTCGTCCCTCTGGCGATCAACTGCTACCTGCGGGAACTGCTGGTACTGCTCAACTCAGAACTGCTGGTACTGCTCGCGGCCTGAACGAGCGCCACGCTCTTCGGCAGCCAGCCCCGTCGCCCATCCTGCATCTGCTCTGGCTTAGAACCCCACTGCCGAACCTCCCGGTGCGGATGCCCACCATCGACACCCTGACCGAGGTACTGCCGGGTACTGCGAACTGCTGGTACTGCACTACTGCGTCAACTGCCGGCACTGCGTGCGGTGGCCCCTGATGACTGCGGGCCACCCGGTCCGGTGATCAGTCCCGTCGCCGACCTGCAACTGCTCTGGCTTCGACACTCCACCACCGCACCGTCATACGGGTACTGCTCTGTACTGCGGGTACTGCCTGCCCGGCAGTTCGTCTCTGCCAGGCCCTTCGGTCTCTCTGTCCTACGAGAGAAACCATAACCACACCACCGCCCAATGTCTACTCCGGCCATCGCAGGTTTTCGAGTGGTCAGCGGAGAGGTAATCGGCGGCGTCGGGGTATGGCGGGGCAGAGGGCGGGCGCAGAGCGGCCGACAGCGGTTCGGGAGGGGAGGAGAGCAGGTGAGGACGGGTTCGGCCCACCGGGTGAAGCGGTTACGGTCGGTGGGAAGACGGCTACCACGGGGGAACGATGACCGATCACGACCAGCACGACCAGCCCGCACAGCACCCCTCACCCACGGCAGTGCCCGCGACCCGGCCCGCAGTGGTGGTCAGCGTCGCCGGGGAGCTCGACATGGACGTCGACCGCACCGCCGCCCTCGACGCGGCCCTGCAACGCGCGATCACCGACCCCGGCAGCCCTCCGGAGATCACCATCGACGTCAGCGGACTCGGGTTCTGCGACTCCGCCGGCCTCAACGTCCTGCTCCGCGCCCAGCTCACCGCCCTCTCCCACGGCCGCACCCTCCGCCTGCGGGGGCCGAACCCCCAGCTCCTCAACCTCCTGCACCGCACCGGCGCCCTCACCCTCTTCGACGTCGGGCTCCCGCCCGCCCCGAAGCCGACGGGCGGACGCACTCCCTGACACCCGATCCGGCGACCGACACCCGCGCGCGCGGGGGCGGGCGGGGAGCGGACACGGCCGGCCCAGGAGGGGATGAGAGCAGGTGAGAGCCGGCCGGCCCTCTCCGGCCGGTCGGCCCCGGAGAGGGGTGGGCCCGCCGGGGAGGCGACCAGCCCCACCCACCGGGTGTGCTTCACGGACGGAGTCGGCCCCGGCCTCCAGGAGCGGGAGCGGCGCGTCATCATCGGCACTCACCGGAGCGGGCTGGGCGGTGGCGACCGCGTTCAGGCAGCGCCGGTGCGCCGACTGAGCATTCACCAAACGACCCTTTTCATCCCTTACATGGCTTATTCGTGCCTTTTGGGGTAGTCGCCGAGATGGGCAGACGTCGATCTTGACGTCATCCCGACCCGTAGAGCGCCTCGCGCGCTTCGCCCAGCGGATTGGACACCTGCCATGACTACCGCGAACCCGGGCGGCACCCCCACCGGTCGCCGTACTACCAGTGCCGACGTGTCCGGACACGGGACACGCCGCCTGTCGACCGAGACGAAGTCGGCCCTGAAGACGACGGAGTTCTTCGTCTACATCGCTGCCGTCATCGCGGTCCTGATCGCCTCCATGCTCGTCGGCACCGAAGAGGGCCACCTCGACTACTTCCGCGCCGACAGGGCCTGGATGTACATCGTGATCCTCACCGTCGGCTACATGCTCAGCCGCGGGCTGGCCAAGTCCGGCAGCCGGGACAACTACGACGACAACGGCTCCTGACCTCGCACACCACCGGGGAGAAACCCGGCCGCACGGTCGCAGGACCCTGCTGCCCGGCCGGCCCCGGCTCGCACCCGCCTCGTCTCCCGCGCAGATTGCGCTGAGTGGCGCGCCCGGTCAGATCGAGGACTGCGGCGGTCAGGTACCACTCGCCCACCGGGGCGGTGACGGTCTCCCGCAGTGGATCCGGGCCTGGACCAGTTCCCGCAGCACGTCCCCGGCGCCCCGGGAGGCCGGGACCGGCCCGTATTGCGCTACCGCCATCACCTGCGCCCCGCCCACGCCGCGGGCGACATCCCCTACCGCCCCGCGGGCAGCCGTACGACCTCCGGCTCCGCGTCGTTGAACGACAGAATGCCCCGCCGTCCGCGTGGCTCGGACGCTGTCGTGACGGTCGACGTACGCGTCAGCCGACCCGAAGACCGACCGCCAGCGTCAGTTCGAGGACCCGGTGTGGCGATGCGAGATCCGGAAACAGCTCCCGCAGCTGCGACATCCGGTACCGGACCGTCTGGGGATGGACGAACAACGCCGCCGCCGCCTCGTCCCGCCTGCCCTGGTGCAGCAGCCACGCTCGCAACGTCTCCTCCAGCCGCCGTGCCGTCGCGACGGGCAAGGTCCGCAACGGTGCGAGGGCTCGGGCACGCAGGTCTGCGAACGCGTCCACGTCGGCGCTCAGGACCAGCTCGGGCAGGTGGTCCTCGGTGTCGCGAATGTCGCAGGAGAGGGAGCGCGCGCGTACGGCTCGTGCGTACGAGGCGGACGCACGAGTCCACGGCCGGGCCGGGCCGACCACGGCGGTGCGGTCGGTCAGCTGCCGCAAGAGATGTGATCGGTCGGCATCGGGGACGAGCAGGACGCCGGTGGCGTCCGGCAGATCGTCGAGGACGAGGGTGCTCGGGTCGAGCGCGCGGTAGGCGGGCCGGGCTTGGGCGGCGGGCAGCAGGACCGCGGTCAGCGAAACCGGAGGCTGCCACCCGGCCCGTTGAACAGAGGCCAGCAGCACGTCCGGGCTGGCGCCGGCGAGGAGGTCGCGGGCCAGGTGTTCCAGGTGGCGCTCGTGGGCCCTGCCCCGGGCTGCCAGTTCGTCGGCGTGGCCCGCGGCGCTCGCGGCGGAGAGCTCGTCGATGTAGGCGAAGGTCAGCTCGGCGAACTTGGCGACGTCGGCGGCGGGCAGACCTACGGGTACGGCACCCGCCGCCAGGCATCGCCAGGCCACGCGGGCGCCGACGCGGTAGGCGCTGAGCAGGGCGTCCATCGAACGGCCGTCGCGTACCTCGCCGCGGCCCAGCTCGTAGGCCGCGTCACCGGCGTCGCCGCTCGTGGCGTTCCCGCTCGCGAGGTCCAGGTAGTGCCCGAGCGCGGTACGGACGGCTCGGCGGATGGTGGCGCCCATGTGGCCCGAAAGGGCGTTGGCGTAGGGAGGGACCTCGTCGATGATCGCCTGGACGACCTCGTCGGCGGTGGTCTTCAGCGCGGCCCGAAGTACGGTGACCGTCGTCTCGTCCAGGGCCAGTTCGCTGGCCCTCCGGATTGCATGGCTCACGATTTTGTTCCCTGCGAACAATTCAGCCGATCAGATTTACGTCCTGCGGTCAGGACTTTACGCCTTGAGGCGCAGCAAGCTGGAGTCATGACGAGTACAGCCCTCCGCAGCGGGGCGTGGAAACTGCTGGAGATGGTCACGACGCCGCTGCTGCCGTCGGACTACTTCGACCTGGTCAGTCCGCTGCGTGCGGGCGCTGACCTGCGGGGGCGCATCGAGGCCGTGCACCCCGAGACGGGTGACGCCGCGACCGTCGTGATCAAGCCGGGACGGGGCTGGCGCGGCCACACAGCCGGTCAGTACGTGCGGATCGGGGTCGACGTCGACGGGGTACGCCTGTGGCGTGCCTACTCCATCACCTCGCCGACCACCCGGCGGGACGGCCGCGTCACGATCACCGTGAAGGCGATCCCGGACGGCAAGGTCAGCAACCACCTGGTCCGCAGGGCGACACCGGGCACGCTGATCCAGCTCGACCAGCCGACCGGTGACTTCGTGCTGCCGCGGGCCAAGCCCGCCAAGGTGCTCTACCTGACGGCCGGCAGCGGCATCACGCCCGTGATGGGCATGCTGCGCGACGTCGAGTTGGACGACGTCGTCATGGTCCACTGCGCGCCACGGCCGCACGACGTGATCTTCCGCGGCGAACTGCACGACCTGGTCGCGGACAAGAAGCTGCGGCTCACCGAGGTGCACACCGACACGGACGGCATGCTCGACCTCGCCCGTCTCGACGAACTCGTGCCCGACTGGGCCGAGCGCGAGACCTGGGCTTGCGGGCCCGCGGGCCTGCTCGACGCCGCCGAAGGGCACTGGACCGAGCACGGCGTACAAGAGCGCCTGCACACCGAACGCTTCCGTGCCGGCATCGTCGTCGCCGGCGACGGCGGCGAGGTCACGTTCAGTTCCACCGGCAAGACCGTCGACGCGGACGGTGCCACGCCGTTGCTGGACGTCGGCGAGGAGGCCGGCGTGCTCATGCCCTCCGGGTGCCGCATGGGCATCTGCTTCGGCTGCATCACGCCGCTCAAGGCGGGCGCCGTCCGCGACCTGCGCACCGGCGAAATCACCGAGGCCGAGCCGGGCGTCCTCATCCAGACCTGCGTGTCCGCCGCGGCGGGCCCCTGCGACATCGAACGGTAGGAGCACCTTGACCGCCATCGACCCCACCGCCCACCTGACCGCGGAGCAGATCGAGGAGCTCGGGCGCGAGCTGGACGCGATCCGCGACGAGGTGATCGCCGACCGCGGCGAGAAGGACGCCGCCTACATCCGCAAGGTCATCTCGGCGCAGCGCAAGCTCGAACTGGTCAGCAGGGGCGTGCTGTTGTTCTCGTTCTTCCCGCCCGCGTGGCTGATCGGCACCGCCGGTCTGTCCGTGGCGAAGATCATGGACAACATGGAGATCGGCCACAACATCCTGCACGGCCAGTGGGACTGGATGCGGGACCCGAAGATCCACTCCACCACCTGGGAGTGGGACCACGTCTCGCCGTCCGAGCAGTGGAAGCACTCGCACAACGAGCTGCACCACACGTACACCAACGTGATCGGCAAGGACAACGACCTCGGCTACGGCATCATGCGCGTCGACGAGGACCAGAGGTGGCACCCGTTCCACCTCGGCCAGCCGCTGTGGAACCTCATCAACGCCTGCTTCTTCGAGTACGGCATCGCGGCGTACGACCTGGAACTCGGCAAGAACCTGCACAAGCGCCGCCGCAAGAACCCGGAATTCCGCGCGCGGGCCAAGGCCGTGGGCCGCAAGATCCGCAAGCAGGTGCTCAAGGACTACGTGATCCACCCGCTGCTGTCGGGCCCGTCGTTCCTCACCACGCTCGCCGCCACGTTCACCGCGAACCTGGTCCGCAACATCTGGACCCACTCGGTGATCATGTGCGGGCACTTCCCCGAGGGCGTACAGGTCTTCGAGCGCAGGTCGATCAAGGGCGAGACGCGCGGCCAGTGGTACCTGCGCCAGATGATGGGATCGGCGAACATCAGCGGCAGCAGGGCCATGCACTTCATGACCGGCAACCTGTCGCACCAGATCGAGCACCACCTGTTCCCGGACCTGCCGAGCAACCGGTATGCCGAGGTCGCGGTGAAGGTGCGCGCGCTGTTCGAGAAGTACGAGCTGGAGTACGTCACCGGGCCGCTGCCCAAGCAGGTGTTCTCCGCGTGGCACAAGGTCTTCCGGCTCTCGCTGCCGAACAAGAAGCCGAAGGTCACAACGCCGGACCGCGAGCAGGAGCTCGTCGCGGCTTGATTTCCCGGTACTGGCCCGGCGCCCGCCCCGCGGCCGGCCGCGCCTGTGCACGCTCCGTCCGCTGCCGGGAGCGGATACCGCCCGCGGCGTCCGGGTGCCGGAGCCGCCGTCATCGCGTACGTCCCGCACCCCTGGCCGGTACAACCCGCTGCCGGTGGGCGGGAACGGGCGCAGCCGGGGCCAGGGCGGCGGCGGGCGCAGAAGCCGCGGCCGCCCCGGTGCCTCCGCGGCCCGTCCCGGCAGCACGTGCGAGGATGCACCGGTGCGGGGTCCGGCGGGCCCTCACGCAGTGGGTGGAGCGGGACGACGCGGACCGTCCGGTGATACGCGGCCACAGCGCCCGCACGAGACACGCACCGGTAATGCTCACGAGCGCGGGCAGGCGTGGCCCGGCGGCCCCTGGACGACACACCCCCGCCTCATACGGGGGCTCACACATCGCGGACAAGCAGCCGCGCCCACTTCCTCAACATGTAGAGCTGACCCGGAACCTGACGGCACCGTGGCGGCCTGGACGGCAACGGTCCAGGCCGCCACGGCGCCCCTTCATGCCTGCGGACACGGCCTGGAGCGGCTGGAGCGGACGGTGTGCAGAATGCGGCCGGGCCTGTCGCCTAGCCTGACTGATATTGATCATGGTGAAAGCGGGGGGAATGTGAGAACAAGAAGGACGATGGGCTCGTGGCTGGCCGCGGGGCTGGTCTCCGTGAGCGGTCTGCTCACCACCGGACTGGTCGCGCCGGCCGCGCAGGCAGAGGCGCAGGCGCCCACTGGGGAGGTACGCACCGTCACCTACAACGTCTGCGGCGCGTACGAGCTGAAGTGCCGGAGCGAGATGACGCCGACCGCCTGGGCCGACGGCCTCAAGGGACACGTCACGGACTGGGACGCTGACGTGGTCATGCTCCAGGAAATGTGCAAGGGCCAGTACGCCCAGCTGCAGCAGGTCCTGCCCGGCTACACCGCCGTGTGGACCAGTACCCAGCAGGCCGACGGCTGCGCCAAGTGGGGCAGCGACAAGAGCTTCGGCCAGGCCCTGCTGGTCAAGGCCCCCTCCAGCGCGGTCACAGGCATGGCGGCCGCAGTCACCCCACCCGGCTCCAGCGGGGAAAAGCGCTCCGTCATCTGTGCGAAGGCTCCCGTCGACGGGCGCACCACCCTGGTCTGCGGCACGCACCTGCGACGTGACGACGCCACGCAGAACGACACTCCGGCGCTGCTGGCACGAGTCGAGGCATGGGCGGGATCTCTGCCGGTGATCCTGGCCGGGGACTTCAACGCCCGGCCCGGGTACACACACATGGATCCGCTCTATCCGGCGCAGGCCGGAGCGCTCTCACTCGTGGAAGCCGACGCGGGCGATCGGGAGTTCTTCACCCCGGCCTGCAACACCGCTGGCGTGACGGAGTGCCGCAGCGGTGCGCCGACCACCATCGACAACGAGACCGGTACGAAGTACGTCTCCAAGTTCGACTACACCTTCTTCTCCCGCCAGGACTTCCGCGACCTGCGCAGCGAGACCGCGGAAACCGGCCTCACCAAGGTCAAGGACCACAAGCTGGTGCGCTCGGCTGCGACGTTTCGGGCACCGGTCTCCGGAGACCTCACGGGGGACGGCCTGGTCGACCTGCTGGCCGTACAGGACGACGGCTCGCTGCGCCTCTACCCCGGGCTGGGGAACGGCCGCTTCGCCTCCTATCAGGTCATCGGCGCGGGCGGCTTCGCCGGAGCCGATGTCAGCCACCGCGGCGACTGGACCGGCGATGGCCTCGAGGACGTCATCGCCCGCATCGGCGACGAGCTGTGGGTCTACCCCAACACCGGGGCGGGCTTGCTCGGTGCGCGGATCGCGATGGGCGGACGCCCGGCCGGCTGGGCCCACGCCCATGTCTACGCCGTCGGCGACATCGACGGCGACCGGCAGCCCGACCTCGTCGGCCGCAGCGTCAACGGGCTCTACCTGCACCGCGGCGCCGGCACACCGGCCCTCCCCCACGACACCGTGGCCCTGGGCGGGCCGGAATGGAAGTCCGCCGACCAGCCCGATGTCCTCGCACCCGGCGACGTGAACCAGGACGGCCGTGCAGACCTGTGGGCCCGCACCGCCAACGGGCAACTGCGCCAATACCTTTCCCAGGGGGCCCAGGCACTGCCCGCCCCCACCGTCCTCGGCTCCGCACTCAAGGCCGCGTACCCGTTGGCCGGGACGGTGGGCGACGCTGACCGCGACGGGCACGCCGACCTGCTGCTCACCACCACGCCGCAGGGCACCGGCACCGGACACCTGACCTTCGTCCCATGGAACGCGACTGGCACCGGCTTCGGCGCGGCCGTGACCATCGGTGAAGGCGGCTGGCGCTGGATCCAGTCCCTGCGCTGAGCCGAGGAACGTCGAGGACGCCCCGGCCGCAATGCGGCCGGGGCGTACCGCGAAACGGCCGGCGCCGGGACGGATCCGCACCCGAACCCCCGTGTGCCGGCTAGCCGGCGGCGGGTGGCCGCGGACGTCGCAGACAGGGGGCACGGCTTTCCGGCGGTGGACGTGGACGGTGCCTCCCTGCGCGATCTCCGGGTAGGTGTCGATGCCGGTCTCCGACGCCAGGCGGGCGGGCCGCGCCGCGGAGCGCGATCGCTGCGGCGGCGTCCGCCCGGCGGGTCCGCCGAGGTCGAAGTCGCGGCCGGGTGCCCGGAGGGACGGGGTTCAGGCCCTGGCGAGCCGGTCCACCAGCAGCTCCACCCTCGGTTCGATGTCCTCGGGCGGCAGGCGTCCCGCCCGGGTCAGGGTCGCCAGGCCGTGCAGGGACGCCCAGAACACCTCGGTGAACAGTCCCGGGTGGACGTCGTCCCCGGCGACCTCGCCGAGGCTTTCCAGCAGGGCGGCGAAGGCGTCCTTGAGAGGCTCCGGGGTGTCCTCTTCCGCGAAGGCCAGGCCGCCGTCGAGCTGGAACAAGGCGTCGTAGACCGCCGGGTTGCGTCCGGCGAAGTCGAGGTAGGTGCGGGCGAGGGCGGTGACCCGCTCGCGCGGGCCGTCCGCGGCGGAGGCTGCGGCCCGCACGGCCGCGGCCATCTCGGTGGCGCCCTGGAGGGCGACGGCGCCGATGATCTCGCGTTTGCCGCGGAAGTGGCTGTAGAGGACGGGCTGGCTGTACTCGATGCGTTCGGCGAGCCGGCGGGTGGTGACCGCGTCCCAGCCCTGCTGCTCGGCGAGTTCGCGGGCCGTTGCCACGATGAGGCGCTCGCGCTCCGCCCGTTCGCGCTGCTTGCGTTCCTGTACCGACATGAACCGATCCTAGCATCGCTAGACAATCGAGCGACAATAGCGCTAGCTTTGCCTCATCAGCTAGCAACGCTAGAAATCAGGAGGGGTCAGCATGCTCGACGCACTTGAGGTCGTCACCACCGTGGTCGTCGGACTGATGGTGGGGGTGGAGGTCTCCGTTGCCTTCGTCATCAACCCGATCCTCGGCGCACTCCCCGAGGACAGCGGCCAGCTCGGCCGCAGCCGCGGGGGCCGGATGCTCGGCGCCGTGATGCCGGTCTGGTACATCGGCTCGCTCGCCCTCGTCGCGGCCTGGGCCGTCGCCGGATGGCACCACGACGGAACCGGCCTCGTCGTCATAGCCGGCACGCTGCTGATCCTGAGCGTGGTCATGTCGCTCCTGCTGCTCGTCCCGATCAACAACCAGAGCAAGACGTGGACCCCCGAGAACCGGCCCGAGGACTGGAAGGAGCAGACGCGCCGCTGGGACCGCTTCCACTACGTCCGCGTGGCCGTCATCATCGGCGCCTTCACCCTGCTCGTCGCCGCCCTCGCCTGAGCCCCACGAGGGCCGGCGGGCGCATGAGTACCGGGAGACGCCCGGCTGAGGACTCGGTCCGGATGGTCGAGGCCCGGTCAGTGTCCGGTTCGGGCGCGGCTGTGGGGGTGGCCGCGAAGGGTGATGTTGTGGTCGGTGACGGCCGAGAGGTCACCGGACTGACGGGCCCGTCGGCGCTGCTCGCCCGCTTCGGCGCAGATCTCGCATCCGGCAGAGGGGACGGGGATCCGCCAGTCGTGGTCGGGCAGATCGATCGGCGCTGGCTGCACGCTGCTGTGGTCCATGGGACTCCTCCTTCGCCGGCCCCCTTCGGCAAGCTACCGCCGGTACCGGATCTGACGGAGTGTGATGTGCAGAACCGGCCACATCTCCGACCGAGATGCGCAGATGCGGCCGTACCGGTCTGGAACCGCAAGGCCCGCCGCGACCTACTCGATACCGGGCCGCGCTCGGCGCCCGCCGAGCCGGGACCGGCTGGGCGCGGTGAAGGCACGCCCGGCGTCCGCCGGCCCGGTGGGTGATCACGGACCGGCGGTGGGGTTGCTGCCGGAGCGGCGGGCCCAACCGTGGTGCGCCGCTCCGGCAGGTTCGAAGGTGCGCGCCGATACGCGGGGCGCACCCCCGGATGTGGTGTCCGAGCCCGGGACGCGGACACCATGCGAGGGGTGGTTCAGGGGCGGGGCCGGGGGCGGCTGCCGGAGGGGAGGACCCGTTCCTCGCCGCGCAGAGGGGGCGGGGAGCCCTTTCTCCGCGGTCCCGCTGCCCGGCGATGGCCCGCGCGGGCCGCACCCTCGTGGTCATGTCCGTTCAACGCGCAGCCACCCGGCCGGTTACCCCGCCACGAGACTGACGGACGGCGTCGGAGGCCGCGGGGCGCCCGCGCCCTTCCCCCTGCTTGCGGCAGCGTTCGGCCGGGTGGGGCGTCGTGCCGAGGTGGGCGGTGGTGCCGGTGGCGTCCAGGACGCGGGCCACGGCGGGCTGTAACGGGCCGCTGAGGTGGAAGCCGGCTCCTGCCCGTGCCGCTTCGGCCTTCGCCCACACCAGGGCGCGCAGGCCGGAGCAGTCGCAGAACGAGACCCCGCTGATGTCGATGCGCAGCAGGGCGGGGCGGCCGGTGAGGGACTCGCGGACCGCGTCGCGTATGTCCGGGGCGGTCTCCACGTCGAGTTCACCGGTGAGGTGGATCAGGCCGTAGCGGCCCGCGAGGACCACCGTGCGGTCTCCCCGCCGAGGAGGTGGGCTTGTGCCCGGCTGCCGCGGGCCCGCCGGCCGGCGGCTCTGCGCCTCTCCCCTCATCAGGCCGCTGCCGAGGGGTTCACCGATCCGGAGGAGCGGCGGTACTCGGCGTTGATGCGCTGCGCTTCCTCCAGCTGGTCTTCGAGGATGACGATCCGGCAGGCCGCCTCGACGGGCATGCCCTGGTCGACGAGCTCGCGGGCGCGGGCCGCGATGCGCAGCTGGTAGCGGGAGTAGCGGCGGTGGCCGCCCGCGGAGCGCAGCGGGGTGATCAGGCGGGCTTCGCCGATGGCGCGGAGGAAGCTCTGGGTGGTGCCGAGCATGTCGGCGGCCCGGCCCATCGTGTAGGCGGGGAAATCGTCGTCGTCGAGACGGCCGAGCGTGTCGCCTGCGGTCATTTCACCTCTCTGTGGAGCATGCGGAGGGGCCCGGGCGCCTGATGGCACCCGGGCCCCGAAGGAACTGCTACACCATCTGCCGGCCCTGGAACTGCGCCGGCCTCTTCATCCGCCTACCTGTCCGGGGGTGGACAGGCTGTGCGGGGATCGCTGTTGCTCGACCGGAGACCACCTCACTATCGATGTCCTGCGGTACCCGGACTCAGCACTCCGTCCGGGCGATCCTGATGGCGCCCAATCCCTCCGTTCATCCCTCGGATGATCAACTACTTACCACTGGGAACTGCTGATACTGCGAACTACGGGTGATGCGAACTGCTTGTACTGCTCGCGGCCTGAACGAGCGCCACGTTCTTCGGCAGCCAGCCCCGTCGCCCATCCTGCGTCTGCCCTGGCTTAGAACCCCACTGCCGAACCTCCCGATGCGCGCGCCCGCAGCCGACGCCTTCACCGAGGTACTGCTCCACTCAACTTCACTGCTGGGTACTGCGAACTG
>NZ_JBHXSY010000051.1:12852-48285 GCF_042715295.1 Streptomyces sp. NPDC058701
CGGATACTGCGGATACTGCGGATACTGCGGATACTGCGGATACTGCGGATACTGCGGATACTGCAACCACTGCGTTAACTGCTGGTACTGCGCGTGGTGGCCCCTGATGACTGCGGGCCACCCGGTCCGGTGATCAGTCCCGTCGCCGACCTACGACAACCCTTGGCTTCGACACTCCACCACCGCACCGCACTGCTGAACTGCAACAACCCGTAATGCTGCCCGGCAGTTCGTCTCTGCCGGGCCCTTCTTGACTGGGCTACGAGAGAAACCATAACCACACCACCGCCCAATGTCTACTCCGGCCGACACAGGTTTTCGCGCGAGATCCGATGAGGAAATCGAACGCGCCCGGATGCGGGCCCGCGGCGGGCCCAGGGCGGTGCCGAGTTCCTCGACCAGGCCACCGCCCCCTCTCCCGGAGCCCGCCCGGAACACGTGCCGCGCCCCCGGGCCGCCACCGGCTTCACCCAAGGCGGCACCCTCGTCATCGTCCGCCCCCGAACTCGGTTGCACCGGCCGCAGAGGGGCACGCGACGGGTGGGCATCGATGCGATGCCGTGCGGGAGGGAGCAGCAGGTGGAACAACAGGTACGGGTGGAGCCGGACGCCGGCGGTGTCCGGGTCATCGTGTGCGCCGGGGAATTCGAGTACTACGGCCTGGACGCGCTGGAGTCCGCGTGTGCGGCGGCCGCCGCCGACCCGGAGGTCCGCCGGATCGTCCTGGACGTCCGCCAGGTCACCTTCGCGGACTCCTCCATGCTCACTCTGATGCTGCTCCTGCGGCGCAGCGGCCGCCTGGTGCTGGCGGGCCCGTTGCCCGTGCAGCTCGACCGGCGCATGACCCTGACAGCGATCCGCGACCTGTTCCCGGTCGTCGACGGCACCGAGAACGCACGCGCCGTGTAGGGCCCCGGCCGAGCGGCCGGAGCGTCCCTTGTCCGCCGTCAGCCTCGCGGTGCGGGGTCCGGTGACCGGGCAGGACGCAGGCGGCCGTGAGCGCGCGGCCAGGAGGGCCCGTCGCCGGCTGCGGGCGTCGCGGCCGCTCAGGCGCCGGGCGTCGGGCGGCGGGCGGAGAGGGCCGCCGAGACCACGGACCGTGCCGCTTCCTGAACCTCGGCGAGGTGCTCGGGGCCGTCGAACGATTCCGCGTAGATCTTGTACACGTCCTCGGTGCCCGAGGGGCGGGCCGCGAACCAGGCGCGGTCGGTGCTCACCTTGATCCCGCCGAAGGCGGCGCCGTTGCCGGGGGCGTTGGTCAGTACGCCGGTGACGGGGTGGCCGGCCAGGGTGTCCGCGGTGACCTGGTCCGGGGAGAGCCGGCCGAGTACGGCCTTCTCCTCCCGGGTGGCCGGTGCGTCGATGCGGGCGTACGCGGGTTCGCCGAACCTGGCGGTGAGCCCGGCGTAGCGCTCGGAGGGGCTCTGTCCCGTCACCGCCAGGATCTCCGAGGCGAGCAGGGCGAGGAGGATGCCGTCCTTGTCGGTCGTCCACACGGAGCCGTCGCGGCGCAGGAAGGACGCGCCGGCGGACTCCTCGCCGCCGAAGCCGAGGGTGCCGCCTGCCAGGCCGTCCACGAACCACTTGAAGCCGACGGGCACTTCGACCAGTTCGCGTCCGAGGTCGGCGGCCACCCGGTCGATCATGCCCGAGGACACGAGCGTCTTGCCGATGCCCGCGGCCTGCGGCCAGCCCTCGCGGTGGCGGTAGAGGTAGTCGATCGCGGTGGCGAGGTAGTGGTTGGGGTTCATCAGTCCGCCGTCCGGCGTGACGATGCCGTGCCGGTCGGCGTCCGCGTCGTTGCCGGTCGTGAGGTCGAAGCGGTCCCTTCCCTCGATCAGCGAGGCCATCGCGTACGGGGAGGAGCAGTCCATCCGGATCTTCCCGTCCCAGTCCAGCGTCATGAACCGCCAGGTGGGGTCGGTCTCCGGGTTGGTGACGGTCAGGTCCAGGCGGTGCTCCTCGGCGATGCGGCCCCAGTAGGCGACGGAGGCACCGCCCAGCGGGTCGGCGCCGATGCGCACGCCCGCCGCGCGGACGGCGTCCAGGTCGAGTACGGAGGGCAGGTCGCGGACGTAGGTGCCGAGGAAGTCGTACCTGTTGGTGGTGGCGGCCGCGAGGGCGCGTGCGTACGGGATTCTGCGCACTTCCTTCGAGCCACCGGTGATGATCTCGTTGGCCCGGTCCTGGATCCAGTTGGTCGCCTCGGATCCGGCGGGTCCGCCGTGGGGCGGGTTGTACTTGAAGCCGCCGTCGCGGGGCGGGTTGTGGGAGGGCGTGACGACCACTCCGTCGGCCAGGGCGCCGGTTCGGCCGCGGTTGTGGGCCAGGATGGCGTGGGAGACGGCGGGTGTGGGGGTGTAGCCGTCGGTGGTGTCGATGAGGACGCTCACGCCGTTGGCGGCGAACACCTCGACGGCGGTGACGCGGGCGGGTTCGGACAGTGCGTGGGTGTCGGCGCCGAGGAACAGCGGTCCGTCCACGCCCTGGCGGGCCCGGTATTCGCAGATGGCCTGGCTCGTCGCGGCGATGTGGTCCTCGTTGAAGGCCGTGTCGAGGGACGAACCCCGGTGCCCCGAGGTGCCGAAACTGACGCGCTGGGCCGGATCGGCGGGGTCCGGATGCAGGGCGTAGTACGCGGTCACCAGACGGGACACGTCGACGAGGTCCTGTGCCCGCGCCGGCTGCCCGGCTCGCTCGTTCGGCATCCGTTGACTCCTCCGTTTTCGGTCGGGACTCCCGACGGGGCCCGTACCGCTCCATGGTCGTCCGGGCGGTGCCCGCGGGCGTACCCGACGCCCCGCCACGCCTTCACACGGCCTACCCCGGATGTCCGCTCCCCCAGCCCGTCTCGGGCGTGCTCCCGGACACATCGGCCGCCCTGTGTACGTTTTGCCTGCTATGTGACGGTAATAACGTCTGTGTGCCGTTCGTCGGCGGCGACGCCGACGTGCACCGTTCCGAGGGAGGAACCGATGGGCAGGATCAGCGGCGGGGTCAAAGTGCTCCGCGGCATGAAGCAGGAGGCCGACGGCAAAGCGCTGGGAGACGCCCGGCTGCGGACGGCGGGACGCCGGCTCATCGACAGGGGCCGCACCGAGATCCACCGCGCGGCCGGTCGGCGCTGAGTGCGCGCCCGCGGAGTCCGCGCGCGAAGCGGAGTCGGGGAGCGCCGTTCCGGAGCACTCCCGTAAGGCATGACCGTGCGCTCCCGGCATCTGGTGGACGCCCGCGTCGGCGTCCGTACCGGCGGCGCTGATCCTGATCGGCGGTCCTGTCGGCACACGGTGGCCGCACCGGTGCGCGGTGTGTCCTTTCCTGCTCAGAGCAGGCGCAGGACGGCGTGGACGGTCTTGCCGCCGGGGCGGGCGCGGACCTCGATGCGGTCGGTGAGGCGCTGGACGAGCGGCCATCCGTAGCCTCCCGGGCGGCCGGGGGCGGTGGGGCGGGGGAAGGGGGCGCGGGGGTTCGCGTCGCTGACGGACAGGTGCAGGACGTCGTCCGTGACGGCGGTGTGGAAGCGGGTGATGCCGCCGCCGTGGCGTATCGCGTTCGTGACGAGTTCCGTCGCGACCAGGAGGGCATCCGCCGCGGTGACGCTGTCGAGGCTGATGCCCGCGCGGTCCAGGAGGTCGGCGACGGTGCGGCGGGCGGCGGACGGCGTGGTGACGGCCGGCCGGGAGCCGTCGTTGCGACGGCCGGAGCCGGTGGCGCGGTCGGCTTCTGCGTGCTGGTTCATACCGTTGTCGCCTGCCCCCGGCTGTGGGGGTCATGCCGCCTCCCACCCGTTCGGCCGGTGGGCGGCGTGCCCGAGCGGAGCTCCACGACGGGCGGGGCGGGGCGCCGGCGCCCCGGCGAGCGCCGGGGGGCGCGCCCCCCCCCCCCCCCCCCCCCGGGGGGGGGGGGGGGGGGGGGCGCGCGCCGCCCCCCCCCGGGGGGGGGGGGCCCCCCCCCCCCCCGGGGGCGGGGGGCCCCCCCCCCGCCCCCACGCCCGCCCCGGGCCGGGCCGGGCCGGTGTCAGCCGGTCACGGCCTGCGCGCGGTGTCCGGCTCCGGGGTGGCTCACCTGCCGAAGTAGGCGTCGTGGATCGTGACCGTCGACCGGTTGTCCTGCTTGTCGGTGACGACGGCCTTCAGCGAGAGCGCCCTGCCCTTCTCCGGAGCGCGTACCGTGATCTTGTCCGCGGCGACCGGGACGGGCGTCCACTTCGTGCCGTCGTACGACACCAGGACCTGGAGGTTCTTCAGGTTGGCGCCCGCCGCCGCGCCCTGCACCAGGACGGGGAAGGTCTGCTTCGCGCCCGCCGGGACGGTGGCGTCCGGCGCGAGGCCCGGCAGGAAGCGGACCGTGGAGACCGGCAGCTGCGTCGCGGTGTCGGTGCGGGCCGAGGTGAAGGTCCACGAGGCGTCGATCCGGGTCCCGGCGCGGTTGTACGTCGGGTTCCGGTTGATCGTGGTCTCCACCGTGTACGCGGCGGACTCCGGGGGCAGGGTGAAGGACGCCTGGTCGATGGCGGCGTCCTTCCTCGTGTACGGCACGCCGTCGCGGTGGATGGTGGTGCTCGCTCCGGCGTACCGGACGAAGCCGGAGTGGCCCGCCCCGTCGGCGGCCAGCATCAGGGACCCGTAGATGTCGTCGCCGTCGCGCACGATCCCGTCGTTCGCGTTCAGCTGCGGTCCCTGCACGCCGACGTTGAAGTCCTCGGTGTAGGTCTTGCCCGCCGCGAACCGCCGCGAGTCGCCGAGCTGGTAGACCGAGTCGAAGTTCCGCCGGCCCTCCGGGTCCTCCGCGCCCAGGATGCCCGCGGCGATGTTCCAGGCGGCCCCGTCCCCCGTGGACAGGTACACGTTCCGCACCCCCGGCGCCGGCCGCACGGAGTACGGCGCCTCGACGCCGCCCCCGTCGTCCAGGATGCCGTGCGCCGCGAGGGCGCCGTCCAGACCGGGTACGGACGACCCGATCCTCGCCTTCACCAGGGCCATGTCCTTGGTCCGGTACGTCTTGCCGTAGCCGGTGGCCAGTTCGCGGACCGGGCCGCCCGTGAGGACGTTGTACTCGCTGGCGCCGTGCTCCCAGCGGGCGGACCACTGCTGGGTGAGGGTGCCGTCGGCCATCCGGGGGCCGAGGTAGCCGGTGCGCAGGTTGTCGAAGGCGGTGAGCTCGACTCCCTCGATGAGGAACGTCTCGGGCGTGCTCAGGGTGTACATCATCCCGGCGCGCGTCGGGCGGGCCTTCGCGTCCGGCACCTTGACCTTCACCGGCCGAGTGGTCCGGGCGTCGAGGGTGACGGTGGTGGGGCCGGTCACCGAGAACCGGGGATGGTGGAGGAGGTCGGCGCCCTTGGACGGGGCGGCGGGGTCCACCAGCATGTCGGCCGAGAGGTTGTAGGTGCCGCGGGCCAGCCGGACCGTGGCGGTGCCCGAGGACAGGTCGGGGAAGGTCCGCCGGCCCGTGGCGAGGCCTTCGTAGCCCTTCAGGTCGGCCTGCCAGGAGGTGCTGGGCGCGCCGTCGCGTCCGAGGGTCTTGAAGGTGACGTCGTACGACTCGACCTCGCGTTCGACCGCTGCCGGGGTGCGTACGTTCTGGCCGGCTCCGGATGCGACGACCGTGGTGGCGTACGAGCCGTCGGCGGTGGCGCCGAGCCGGGTGTCGGCGGTCAGGTCGACGGCGGCGGTGCCGCCCGCGGGGACCGTGATCCGCTGTGCTCCGAGGGTGAAGAACCCTGCCGGGGCGGGCTGGGCGTCGCCGCCGGCGGGCGTGGTCAGCGACAGGTCCAGCGTGAGTGCGGTGGTGCCGTTGTTGCGGTAGGTCACCTGCCGGGTGACGGGTGTGTCGTCGGTGTGGGGCCACTGCTGGGTGCCCAGGCTGATCGAGGCGGGTTCGGAGACGACGCTCTGGTCGATCGCCCGGTCGACGGCGAGGCGGCCCGCGCCCTGCTGGAAGACCGGGTGGGCGCCGTCTTCGGCGGATCCCGTCAGGGCGGCCTTGATCCGTGCGCCCGTCCAGGTGGGGTTCTTCTGCTTGAGGACGGCGGCGGCGCCCGCGACGTGCGGGGTGGCCATCGACGTACCGCTCTTGCTGACGTATCCGAGCGGGTCCTGTCCCCCGGTGCCCTGCGCGGCGGCGGCCGTGATCTCCACGCCCGGTGCGGTGATGTCGGGCTTGACGGCGTGGTCGCCGGTGCGGGGGCCGGCTCCGGAGAAGTCGGCGATCGCGTCGTCGTCGTCGACGGCGCCGACGGTCAGGGCCTCGTCGGCGCTGCCCGGGGAGTCGACCGTGCCCCGGCCCGGGCCGCTGTTGCCCGCGGCGACGGCGAACAGGATGCCCTTCTCGGTGGAGAGCTTGTTGATCTGGGCTTCCATCGGGTCGATCCCGGGGGTGTCGGGGCCGCCCAGGCTCATGTTGATGACGTCGGCGCCCTGGGCCACGGCCCAGTCGACCCCGGCGATGATGCCGGAGTCGTCGCCGTTCCCGCGGTCGTCCAGCACCTTGGCGTTGATCAGCTGTGCTCCGGGCGCGACGCCCTTGAACCGGGCGTCCTTGGTCCCCGTGCCGGCCGCGATGGAGGCCACGTGGGTTCCGTGTCCGACGCGGTCGCGGGTGTCGGCGGAGGCGCTGAAGTTGCGTTCCGCGACCACCCGTCCCGCCAGGTCCGGGTGGGTGGCGTCGATCCCGGTGTCCGCGACGGCGATCTTCACGCCGGTGCCGTCGTAGGAGCGGGCCCAGGCCGCCGGGGCGCCGATCCGGCCGGTGCTGCGGTCGAGCGAGGCCTTGCGCACGCCGTCCAGCCAGATCTGCGCGATGCCGGAGGTGGGGGCGGCCGTGCCGTCGCCCTGCGGGCGGGTCAGGGCGTCCCACAGTGCGCCCGTGCTGCCGGTGACGGTGGTGACGGCGTCGGCGTCGAGGGCCGACAGGGTCCGGCGGACGGTGGTGCCGTCGGAGGCCCGCACCTGCGCGCGGGCGGACCCGGCCGCGGCTCCCCGGTATCCGACGATCACCTTGAGTCCGGCCCGGTGGGCCTCGCGGCTCTCCGGCCTGGCGAGTTCGGTGATGTCGAACAGCCGCTGGTCCAGCGTGCCGTCGGCGATCAGCTTCCGGGCGTCACGCGGGACCACGTGGGTGCGGCCGTCGTGGACCTGGGTGAAGAAGGGTATGTCCTCTCGGCCCTTGGCCCGTTGGATGCCGGCGACCCGGCCGCGGGAGTCCACGAGGACCCGGTCGCCGGTGACCAGGGGGACGGTGTGCACGGTCCCGCCGTCGGCCGTGAGGCTCTTGGCGGAGGGGGCGGAGGCCGTGTCCGGGCCGCCGGGGACGGCCGACGCGGGGCCGGTCATGCCCGCCGTCAGGGCGACGGCGGCTGCGAGGGCAACGGGGGTGGCGTACGCCTTCTTTGGCAGTTTTCGCAAGATTTTCCCTGCTCAGGAGTGGATACGGGCAGGCGCGGGCCCGGCCCGTACGGGGGTGTGTCCGTGTCGCCGCGGTTCCCTCTCGCCCGCGGGGCGGCCGCCGGTGCGCGGCACGTGCGG
This sequence comes from Streptomyces sp. NPDC058701, assembly GCF_042715295.1. Lineage (NCBI taxonomy): Bacteria > Bacillati > Actinomycetota > Actinomycetes > Kitasatosporales > Streptomycetaceae > Streptomyces > Streptomyces sp. NPDC058701. Next base: position 20,379 of record NZ_JBHXSY010000051.1, read on the forward strand.
CCTCGCCGGCTGCGGCGGTCGTGTGGTGGCGCAAGGGGGCCCCTGGTGGCGTGGGTTCGGCGACCACCCCTGGATACGTTGCGCAGAACGGCCGGTGCCAGGTCCTGCCGGGCAGCATGGCCGGGCCGAGCGGGCAGCTTCGGCGGCCGGTCGCCCTCGGCGGGTCCGGTGCGCGGTGCCGGTGCGCGCAGCTCGCGTCGGGTGTGCGGGGTCGGTGTGCGGGGTCGGGCTCGCCGGGCCGTGCGGGGCGGGCTGCCGCACGGGCGGGGTGACGGCCCGTGTGACCATGTCCGTCGATCATCCGCACCACATGGGGGGGACCATGCGCACCCGTACCCGTACCCGCAGCAATACCGTCGTGACCGGCCTCGGTGCCGCGCTCGTGGCGCTCCTCGTCCTGGCCGGCTGCACCGGCGCTCCGGCCGGGGAGCGGCAGGGGGCCGCGGCGTCCGCTGCCTCCGCGCCCGCGCCCGTGCAGAGCTCCGCGTCCGGGGCGGGGGCCGGCGGCGGGTTCGAGGGGCCCCGGCCGCAGGACCAGAACCTGCTGGCCTGGACCGGCGACCCCAATGACGCGGGTCATGTCACGGCCCAGTCGGCCGCGGGGGTCGGCGGGCGGATCACCCTGGTGCGGATCGTCCTGCGCGAGCCGATCACCTGGTCGAACGTCTGGCTGGGCCTGGCCGGCATCGACCCCAACGCCCAGCTCTCCAACTGCCGTCTCGGTGTGTACAGCGAGGGCGGCGCCCTGCTCGGCACCACCCCCGACATCTCGTCCCAGTTGATGACCGATGCCATCGCCAAGCCCCTGGCCCTGGAGAAGCCGTTCACGGCCGCGCCCGGGACCTACTTCATCGCCCTGCTCCTCAACGGCAGTTGGGCCACCAACGCGCTCACCCTGAAGTCCACGGGCGCCGGCATCTCGGTCAATGCCGGGCTGACGCCGCCGAAGCTCCGTTACAGCACCATTCTGACGGGGCAGACCTCGCTGCCGTCCCAGGTGGACCTCACCGCACAGTCCGTGAGCACGATCAACACCGGCTGGGCCAGTCAGTGGTACGCCGTCTCCTGACCCCGGGGGGCGAACCCGGTCCCCGGGCCCGGCCCCTTCGGGGCCGCGGTGAAACCGGGTCCTTCACCGGTCCGCATGTCCGATGTTTCATCTTTTGATCGTGGGACAGTCGATAGACAGATCGCGACTTTCCCTTTCGAAGGAGACATTTCATGCGTGTGGCGTTCCTCGTGGCCACCGAGGGCATCGAACAGGTCGAGCTGACCGAACCGTGGCAGGCCGTCTCCCGGGCCGGGGGCCGTCCCTCCCTGATCGCCCCGGAGCCGGGCCGGGTCCAGGCCTTCAACCACCTGGACAAGGCCGACACGTTCCCCGTCGACCTCACCGTGGGCGAGGCGAAGGCCGAGGACTTCGACGCCCTGGTCCTGCCCGGCGGCGTGGCCAACCCCGACGCGCTCCGGGTGGACGAGGAAGCCGTCGCACTGGTCCGCGGCTTCTTCGACCAGGGCAAGCCCGTCGCGGCGATCTGCCACGCGCCGTGGACGCTGGTGGAGGCCGGCGTCCTGCGCGGCCGCACCCTGACGTCCTGGCCCAGCCTGCGCACGGACCTCGTCAACGCCGGCGCCACCTGGGTGGACGAGGAGGTCCACGTCTGCACGGCGGCGCCCTCCGTGCTGATCACCAGCCGGAACCCGGACGACCTGCCCGCGTTCTGCACGGCGCTGCTGGCCGAGCTGAAGGGCTGAGGGGACACGTCATGGGAATCATCGCCTGGATCCTGATCGGACTGCTGGCCGGCGCCATCGCCAAAGCGATCACCCCCGGCCGCGACCCCGGCGGCTGCCTGATCACCATGCTGATCGGCATCGCCGGCGGCCTGCTCGGCGGCTGGCTCGGCAAGGTCGTCTTCGGAGTCGAATCGATCAACGGCTTCTTCCACCTCTCCACGTGGATCGCGGCCGTCGCGGGCTCGGTCATCCTGCTCCTGCTGTACCGGCTCGTGGCCGGGCGCCGCAGCCACTGACCCGTCCCTCCCCCGCCCCGTCCGGTCCCGTACGCCGGGGCCGGGCGGGGCGAAGCGGTGTCCCCGGGCCCGCGCAACGGCGGCGGGCTGCCGGCCGCGGACGACCTGCTGGTCGAGGCGCGGGCGGGCTCGCCGCTCCCTGACCCCGTCCGGGTCAGCGGGGCACGGTCGCGTGCTGTGTCTGCAGGGTGTGCAGGAGGTCGAAGGCGGGCCGGTCGACCGGGCGCGGGGTGGCCCCGAGGGCGATGACCCCCAGCTGCTTCTCCGGGTCGAAGGCGACGAAGGAGGAGAACCCGCCGGTGCCGCCGTTGTGCCAGATCTGGAGGTGGGCGCCCTGGCGGGGGTGGAGGCGGTGGGCCATCCAGCCGAGGTGGACGCGGGCGAAGGGGCTCTTGCGGTATTCGACGTCCCGGCTCAGGCGGATCGCGTCCGCGAGGGGCTCGGGACCGCCGTCGAGTTGGGCCCGTACGAAGGCCGCCAGGTCGGTCGCGGTGGACCGCAGGCCGCCGGCTCCGGTCAGGTCGGCGAGGTTCCAGGCGGGGGTGGGCCGGCCGCGGCGGTCGTGGCCCCGGGCGGAGCGTTGCGCGCGGGCGGCGTCCACGCCCACCACGGTGTCCCCCATGCCCAGGGGGGTCAGGACCGTCCGGGTGACGAGGGTTTCGTAATCGGTGCCGGCCCGGTGGGCCAGGGCCAGTCCCAGCAGTCCGCTTCCGAGGTTGGAGTAGCGGAACCTGGTGCCCGGTGTGGCTCCCAGGCGGGTCCGGGCCAGACCCGACAGGAGCCACTCGGAGGTGCAGTGGGCGTACGGGTCCGGCGTGGCGGGGCGCAGCAGGGCCGGGAGCAGCATGCCCCTGGGCAGCCGGGGCAGGCCGGAGGTGTGGGTGGCGAGGTGGCGCAGGGTGATCCGCTCGCCGCCGCGTGACGGGACGGCCGTCCCTTCGGGCAGCAGGTCGCTCAGCGGTTCGTCCAGGTCCGCTTCGCCGGTCACGGCCATCCGGGCCAGGGTCAGGGAGGTGAACGCCTTGGTCACCGACCCGATCTCGAAGAGGGTGTCGGGGCCCGGTGCGCGGGCGGGGTCGGTGCCGGTGCTGCCGGCTCCTCTGATCTCCGTGTGGTCTCCTGCGAGGGCGGCCACCACCACGCCGACGCGGCGGTCGGCCAGCCGGTCGGCGGTCTGCTGGACGAGGGTGCCGAGTTCTTGGTCCATGAGCGAAATCATCGCGGCGCCCGGCCGTCGGCCCGTGCGCCCTGATGATGAATTGCGGGGCGCGGCCCTGCGACTTGAGCAGGAGGACGGCGGGGTGTCTCCTGTGCCGGGAGGTGGATGCGGCGGGGTGTCAGGCTCCGCCGGTCCCGCATCGCCGCGTCGTGCGGACGGTGTCACGGAGGCGATCAGCGTGACAGGGTCATGGCCTAAGGTGCGGGTATGCCTGGCAAGAACTTCGTACTGCGGACCACTGCGCCGGAGACGGCCGCGGTCGCGGACGCGGCGGTCGGCAGTCTCGCGCGCCGCCTTGCCCTCGAGTTGCTCGAAGACCCCGCGCAGCACTCCGCGAACGATCCCGCGGCGGCCCTGTCCCTGCTCCACGTGCTGGACCAGCTCCAGCAGGCCGCCGAGCGGCTCCAGCGGGACGCAGCCGGGGCCGCCGCCCGTGCGGGCGCGGGGTATCCGCAGATCGGCGCCGCCTGCGGGATGACCCGCCAGGGGGCCCGGCAGCGGTGGCCGGGGCTGTTCAACCACGCCGGCGAAGCACCCGCGGAGCACCCGGTGACGACCGGCCCCGCCCGGCCCTTCGACGTCCTGCTGGTCGAGGACGACACCGCCGACGCCATGCTCATCGGGGAGGCGCTGTCCGAGCGCGGGGCCCGCAACCTGGTCCAGGTCACCGACGGGATCGCCGCGCTGGAGCACCTGCGGGCCCCGGGGAGCGTGCGCCCCGACCTGATCGTGCTCGACCTCAACATGCCGCGGATGAACGGGCGGGACCTGCTCAAGGTCCTCAAGAACGACGAGAGCCTGCAGACCATCCCGGTGGTCGTGCTCACCACGTCCGCGGCGCCGGACGACGTCGCGGGCGCGTACGGCAGTCGCGCCAACGCCTATGTGACGAAGCCGGTCAACCTGGAGGAGTTCGAGCAGGCCGTGCGGAGCATCGACGCGTTCTACCTCGACGCCGCCGCCCACCCCCCGCGGACCTGAGGCCCGGCCCGCCGCCGAGGCCCGGGGCGGGTGCGGCTGCCCGGGCGCGGAGGCGTCAGCGCGCTGCGGCGGTGAGGGCGGCGGCGTCCGTCCGGTAGGGGGCGAAGCCGGCGTTCTCCTTGCAGCCGAGTTCCTCGAAGGTGTTGACCTTGGTCTGCGGGTCGGTGTGGATCAGCCGGAACTTGCAGGCGCCCTTGATGTGGTTGCCCTTGATCCCGCCGGGGAAGTCGATCTCCTTGTTCCACAGGTAGGGCGAGCTGTAGTCGTTGAGGCGGGCGGTGGCGTTCACGTCGATGCCGCCGGGCGCGTGGATCTCGTAGACCCAGCCGGTCTTGGCGCTTCCGTAGGTGGCGAACTTCTGGGCGACCCACTTCTCGCAGCTGGTGCTGAGGTGCGCGCTGTTCTGGCCGCCGCCCTTGACGATGTACTCGGCGAGCGGGGTCATCTGCTCGCCCCGGGGCGTGAAGCCGCTCTCGAAGATCGCCTCGACCGTCTCCCGGGTGTCGCCGCGCCACAGGGTGTTGACGTCCGTACGCCACTGCCAGCGCTCCGCCGTGGCGGCGGCGGCGACGGGGCGGGCGATCGACGGGTTGGTCGTCGTACGCCACCAGTCCCAGGCCCGGTATTCGACCGTCGGGCCGCACGGGGTGGTCAGGTCGTCCGCGGCGGCGGCCCGGAGCGCGGCGGCGGGGGCCGGGGAGACGGCGGCCGCGGCCGGGGAGACGGCGGCGGCGGCCGGGGAGACGGCGGCGGCGGATGCCAGGGAGGCGGCGGCGAGCACGCGCAGAGCGGCCTGCAACATGGTGAGGTCCCATCAGTCGGTCAACGTGACGGGCCTCTTTATAGGGGCGGCGGACGGGTCGGTCCCGGCGTGGTGCGCGAGGTCCACCCGCACGGGGGGATCAGTCGTACCGGGGAAAGGATCCTCCGGCCCCGTCACCGCCCGCCGGGGGGCAAGCCGGGTCGGGCCGGGTCAAGCCGGTTCGGGTCAGGGCTTGTTCGGGCGCTCGTCGCCGGGGGGGGGAGGGCGAGCGTGCCGCTGGCCGTCGCCGGGGTGAGGGCCAGCGTGCCGCTGGCGCAGGACCGTGCCCCGCCCCCGGTCCCCCGGCCCCCGTGACGGACGGTCCGCCGTCCGGTCCTCGTGTCACGGACGTTTGCCCGCGGGGGCCGGTGGAAGAGTCGGACGTACGGTCGACCGGCCGTCGCGGGTCTCACGCCCGGCGGCGCCCGGCCCTCCTCGACGCCATGACCCGAACGGGAGCCGCTGATGCGCCTGTACGCCCAGACCCCCGCACGTCGCAACCGCCAGGTGCTCGGGGACCTGATCGCCCTGGCCCTGATGGCCGCCGCGGTGTGGTTCGCCCTCGCCGTCCGCGATGCGATCATGCTGCTGGCCGAGCCGGGGCGGAAGGTCGAGACGTCGGGCGACAGCCTCGCCGCCGCACTGGGCGACGCCGGTGACGCGGCCTCGGACGTCCCGCTCGTCGGCGGCCTCCTGGAGAAACCGCTCCGGTCCGCGGCCGACGCCGGTACCGGCTTCGCCGACGCCGGGCAGTCGCTCCAGCACACCGTCGACCAGGTCGCCGCACTCACCACCACGGCCCTGATCGTCGTCCCCGTGGCCGTCGTCCTGCTGCTGTGGCTTCCTCCGCGGCTGCGCTGGATCCGGCGCAGCGCCACCGTCCGGCGCCTTCTCGACGTGCCCGGGGGCGCCGATCTGCTCGCCCTGCGCGCCCTCACCGGCCCGCTGGGCGACCTCGCCGCGCTCCCTGCCCCTGCGGGCGGCTTCGCCGACGCCTGGCGCCGCGGGGACCGGCAGGTGATCGCCGACCTCTCCGCGGTCGCGCTCAGGCGGGCGGGCCTGCGGCCCTGACGGGCCGGGCTCCGGAGTCCCGGCGGGCAGGCGCGGTGTGGGCCGGCCGGGGTCCCCGCGCCGGGCGGACCCTGTCCCGGCGTCCGCGAACAGTCCTCGTCCTTCCACGCGAACCGGTCCGGGCCGGGGCCAATGACGAGGCAGACGGCTTCCCGCCGCAGTCGTACGCCCCCGCCGTGTCCAGGTCGGCCGCCGGCTCGAACGGCAGCGCGGCCTCGCCGAGCGCGAGGTGGACGCGCGTCTGCTCCGCCTCAACAGCCTTCAGGCGGACGCTGCTTGACCGGCGGGGGCTGGCGGGCGGGGGCTGGCGGGCGGGGTGCGGAGGGGGTCAGCCGATGCGCGGTACCCGGGTGACGTGGTCGTCGGCGTCGGTGAAGACGCGGACACGGTCCTCCCGGAAGTCCGCCGTCACCAGGGAGCCGTCCGCGAGAACCGGGACCCGGACGATGTCCGGGTTGGTGCGGCGGATCACCGCGACCGCCTCGTCCGCCGTGCGTCCCACCAGCTCGGGCCACTGCTCTGCGGGCATGTGCTCGTCCTCCTCCGGTCCGGGTGTCCGTCTCCCCCACCCCCTACCCCTCCGGCGGGGCGCAAACGGGAGCGACCGGGCAGGACGCCTGCCGGGACGCACCGCCCGGGGCCCGCCGGGGCCGGTTCGGGGCGGCCGTAGGGTGGGCGGGTGACCCTGCGCAGCCTTCACGACCGATCCGCCCTGGCCGACCGCTTCGGGCGCGACCCGGCGATGCACCTGATGGAACTCGGCGACCTCGACGACCTGCTGTGGCCGCACACCAGTTGGTACACGGTGTCGGACGACGGCCCCGTCGCCCTGCTGTACGCGGTCGGCGACATCCCGACCCTGCTCGCCTTCGCCCGCCCCGGACGGGCCGCCGGGCTGGAGGAGCTGGCCGAGGCGCTGCTGCCGGTCCTGCCCCGGCGCTTCTTCGGGCACCTCACCGGCGCGGCCGGCAAGGTGCTGGAGTCGGCGTACGCGGTCCAGCCGCACGGCACCCTGGTACGGATGGCGCTCACCGACCCCGGCCGGGCCTGCCGGCACCCGGACGGCCCGTGGCGGCCCGCCCCGCTGGGGCGGAGCGATCTGCCGGAGCTGCTGGCGCTGTTCGAGCAGGCGTACCCGGGCAACTGGTTCGACCACCGGATGCTCGACACCGGCCAGTACGTGGGCGCGCGGCAGGACGGGCGGCTCGTCGCGGTCGCGGGCGTGCACGTCTATTCGGCCGCCTACCGGGTCGCCGCGATCGGGAACGTCGCCGCGCACCCCGGGGTGCGCGGGCAGGGCGCGGGCGGGGCCTGTGTCGCGGAGCTGTGCCGGCGGCTCGGGAAGAGCGTGGACCACATCGGGCTGAACGTGCGGGCGGACAACGCCACGGCCGTCGGGCTCTACCGAAGGCTCGGGTTCTCGGAGGTCACCGAGTTCGCCGAGGCCACCTTCACGGCGCTCCCGCAGGCGCAGACCGGCTGAGCGGCACCCCGCGGCCGGGCCCGCGGCCGCGGACCGGGCCGCTCACCGGGCGGGCGTCGGCCGGTCCGTGGCCAGGCCCAGGAAGAAGCGGCAGGTCCGGGCGAGTTCCTGGAGCTGCACGTACGCGGCGGGCCCGTCGTCGGGCAGTCCGTCGGCCAGGACGCGCCGGGTGTCCTCCAGGGTCGCGGTGTCCGGGTGCTGCCCGGGCCGGGCGGCGAGCGGCATGAGCAGGCCCAGGTGCCCGCTGAGCCACAGGAACCACAGGCGGCGCAGGGCGGCGGGGGGCAGGCCCTCGCTCGGCGCGAGGACGATCGTGATCGACTCGCCGATGACCGCGACGTCCAGCGGCGCCGCGGCGGCGGCGGGGTCGTCGGCGTCCCGTACGAGGAATGTGCCGGCCTTCGCGGATGCGCTCACGCGTGTCCTGTCCCTTCTCTCCACGGCTCACCGGGGCTCCCGGGGCGGTTCGCCCGCGGGGAGAAGTCTCGCGCGAATCCGGGGCGGGAACGTGAAATGGGGCGAGGACGCACCACGGGGCATCTCGTGGGAGTAGCGTCTACCCTCCCCCTCACCGCTTCGCCCTGCCCGCGTACGTTCATTCGGCCCCGCACCGGCGCCAGCAGTACCGGCAGAGGAGAGGACGGTCAGGGCGGGCACCGGCGGGGCCGGAGGGGCCGGAGGTGACGGGGGGCCGGAGGTGACGGGGGGGCCGGAGGTGACGGGGGCCGGCCGGGCAGGGTACGAAGTCCTGGTGAACGAACAGACCCAGGCCGCGACCGTCCGCGTCTTCATAGCGCTCGCCCCGCCCGACGAGGCGAAGGAGGAGCTGGTGGGGGCGCTGCGCCCCGCCTACGCCGCGTACCCGCGGCTGCGGTGGAACCGCGTCGAGGACTGGCACATCACGCTGGCGTTCCTCGGCGAGCTCCCGGCGGGAGCCGTGCCGCTGCTGCGGGCGCCGCTCGCGGACCTCGCGGCGGCGGGCCGTCCCGTACGGCTGGGGCTGCGTGGCGGCGGGCACTTCGACGAGCGGGTGCTGTGGAGCGGGATCGACGGGGACGTCGAGGGGCTGCACCTGCTCGCCGCCGGGGTGCGCGGCGTGGTCAAGGAGTGCGGGATCGCCTTCGAGGACCGGCCGCTGCGCCCCCATCTGACGCTGGCCCGGGCGCGCCGGGGCGACCCGTCCGGCGTGGTGGAGGCCGCCGCGGGGCTCGCCGCGTTCGCCGGCCGCCGGTGGGAGGCCGCGCGCCTGCACCTGGTCGGCAGCAACATAGGCCGCGGTCCGGGACCGATCCGCTACCGCGACATCGAGGCCTGGGACTTCACCGGCGGCAGCTGACGGCCGCCGCGGTCCCGCGCCAGGGGGTGTCGTCACGGTCGTTCCGTACGCCCGGAGGGCGGGCCGTGCGGTGTCCGGTGCGTGCGCTCGCACGGCGGGGGGCTGCCCGCGTACCGGATGTGCACCGGGAGGCCATCTGTGCGGCGCGGCGGGGGTGGGGCGCCGGGGAGTGTGCGGCAGCCGGATGCCCGCACCCCGTTTGGTGCGGCGGAAACGGGAAACGCGGGTGTCAGCGGGCCGGTACGACACCCCCTGTCGCAGGCCCGCCCGGTGGAGCGCCGTACGCGCACGCCCCGTCCCCCCGGGCGCGCGTACGGCCCACCCCCCTCTCCCCCACCCCGCCCGCCTCCGTGGCGCCGCGGGGTACTCCTGTGTCCGGCCGCGCGGGAACCCGGAGCAGTTTTGCATGAACATACGCAGTCATGCATAATCTTCCCATGTCTAAGGTCCTCACCTCCCTTCCCGCCGGCGAGCGCGTCGGCATCGCCTTCTCAGGCGGCCTCGACACCTCGGTCGCGGTCGCGTGGATGCGCGACAAGGGCGCCGTCCCGTGCACCTACACCGCCGACATCGGCCAGTACGACGAGCCCGACATCGCCTCGGTGCCCGGCCGGGCGAAGGCGTACGGTGCCGAGATCGCGCGCCTGGTCGACTGCCGCGCGGCGCTGGTGGAGGAAGGCCTGGCCGCCCTCGCCTGCGGTGCGTTCCACGTCCGCTCGGGCGGTCGCGCCTACTTCAACACCACGCCGCTCGGCCGCGCCGTCACGGGCACCCTCCTGGTGCGGGCGATGCTCGAGGACGACGTGCAGATCTGGGGCGACGGCTCGACGTTCAAGGGCAACGACATCGAGCGGTTCTACCGCTACGGGCTGCTCGCCAACCCGCACCTGCGGATCTACAAGCCCTGGCTGGACGCGGACTTCGTGACCGAGCTCGGCGGCCGCAAGGAGATGTCGGAGTGGCTCCTGGCCCACGAGCTGCCTTACCGCGACAGCACGGAGAAGGCGTACTCCACCGACGCCAACCTGTGGGGCGCCACCCACGAGGCCAAGACCCTGGAGCACCTGAACACCGGCGTGGAGACCGTGGAGCCCATCATGGGCGTGCGGTTCTGGGACCCGTCGGTCGAGATCGCCACCGAGGACGTGACGATCGGCTTCGACCAGGGCCGCCCGGTGACGATCAACGGGAAGGAGTTCTCCTCCCCCGTCGACCTGGTGATGGAGGCGAACGCCATCGGCGGCCGCCACGGCCTGGGCATGTCGGACCAGATCGAGAACCGGATCATCGAGGCCAAGAGCCGCGGCATCTACGAGGCGCCCGGCATGGCCCTGCTGCACGCCGCGTACGAGCGCCTGGTCAACGCGATCCACAACGAGGACACCCTCGCGCAGTACCACAACGAGGGGCGGCGCCTGGGCCGGCTCATGTACGAGGGCCGCTGGCTGGACCCGCAGGCGCTGATGGTCCGCGAGTCGCTGCAGCGCTGGGTCGGCGCGGCCGTCACCGGCGAGGTGACGCTGCGGCTGCGGCGCGGTGAGGACTACTCGATCCTCGACACCACGGGCCCGGCATTCAGCTACCACCCGGACAAGCTGTCCATGGAGCGCACCGAGGACTCGGCGTTCGGCCCGGTGGACCGGATCGGCCAGCTCACCATGCGCAACCTCGACATCGCCGACTCCCGGGCCAAGCTGGAGCAGTACGCCGCGCTCGGCCTGATCGGCACCGGGCACCCCGCCATCGGCGCCGCCCAGGCGGCCGCGACCGGGCTGATCGGGACCCTGCAGGAGGGCGGCGCCGAGGCCATCGCCTCCCGCGGCGAGGTCTCGGACGACGACCTGATGCTGGACCGCGCGGCGATGGAGTCCGGCACCGACTGACGCCTCTCCGCCGGCTCCTGCGGGAAAGGGCCGGCCGGGCGCCTTCGGGTGCCGGGCCGGCCCTTTCCCGTACGTCAGCGCAGGTCGAGCCGCATCAGGACGCGGGGGTGGCCGGCGAGCACCGAGGTGGTGTCGGCGGCGTGCGCGAACCCGGCGCGTTCGAAGTTCTTCCGGAGCCCGGCGTACGCCATGGTCAGGTCGACCCGGGCGGCGCCGTTGTCGAGGGGGTAGGCCTCGACGGCCGGTGCGCCACCGGTGCGGGCGAAGTCGACGGCTCCGGCGATGAGGGCGTGCGAGATCCCCTTCCCGCGGTGGCCGGGGCGTACGCGGACGCACCACAGCGACCAGACCGGCAGGTCGTCGACGTGCGGGATCCTGCGGCTGCGCGCGAAGGAGGTGTCCGCGCGCGGCGCGACGGCGGCCCAGCCGACCGGCTCGCCGCCGTCGTAGGCGAGCACCCCCGGCGGGGGCCCGGTGCGGCACAGCCCGGCGACGTACTCGCCGCGGGCCGGGCCGCGGAGCTCGTTGTTGAGCGCGGAGGGGATCCGGTAGCTCAGGCACCAGCAGACGTTGGCTCCGGGCGACTTCGGGCCGAGCAGGGTCCGGACGTCCCCGAAGCCCGAAGCGGGACGCACCTCGATGGCCATGCCACCACCCTGCCACGAGCACCACCGCCGCGCCGTGGGGCGGAACGGGCGCCTACGCGGGTGGGGTCAGGAGCTGGTCGGCCCGGCTGTACGGGAGGCAGTCCGCGGCGAAGCCGAGGGTTCCCCGGCCGGCGGTCTCGCGGGCGGCGCGGACGAACGCGCCCAGGCCGCGCGGGACAGGGCCGGGCGGGACAGGGCCGGGCCGGTGCGGGTCCGGCGGCCGCGGCCGGGCGGTGTGGTTCCGCTGTCGCGGCGCGGCCGGCCCCTACCGTGGGGCGGGTGACGGAACACGCGGCGGACCCGAAGGCGGCCGCGGCCCAGCTCAAGGAACGCCTGTACGCGACGATCACCATGATCTCGGTGGTCATCGGACTGGCCGCCGGCAGCCACGTGGAGGTTCTCGGGGCGGTGGCGACCGTGGCGACCGCGTCGCTGGGCCTGTGGCTCGCCGCGCTGGTCGCCGACCAGCAGGCGCACCGGGTGACGCACGGGGCCCTGGCGACGGGACGGGAGCTGCGCTCGATGCTCTTCGTCAGCAGCCCCCTGCTGCTGTCCGCGGTGGGACCGCTGGTCCTGATCGGGGTCTCGGCCCTGGGCGCGATGAGCCTGGAGACCGCCCTGCTCACCGCGGCCGGCGTCAACGTCGCCACCCTGTTCGCGTGGGGGTGCTACGGCGGGCTCCGCATGGGCGGGGGAACGGCGTTCGCGCTGCTGGCCGGTGCGATCGACGCCGCGATCGGCACGGCGGTGGCGGTGGTGAAGGCCTCCGCCGGCCACTGATACCGGCCGCTCATACCGGCCCGCGGCCTCCCCCGGGCCGTCCGGCGGGTGCGCGTGCCCGCGCGCCCCCGCTCGGAAGTCCCGGGCCTCCCGGCACGGCGAAGCCGGTCCGCCCGCCGCTGGACTGCCGGACTGCCGGACGTGGCGCAGGAGGGTGATGACGGTGAGGGCGGGGCCAGGGAGGTGGTCCCGGACGTGGGCGCGTGTCAGGGGGCGGGGGCGCCCGGGCCGTTCGGGGCGGGGCGGGGGGCAGCGTCCCCCGGTTTCAGTGGGCCACGGTCACGGTCACGGCCGCTCGCCCCCGGCATTCCGGCCTGCGGCGCGGGCCGTGTCGGCGGCTGCCAGGAGTCGGGCGAGGGCGGGGCCCCGGGGGTGCTCCCAGCGTTCGGTGCGGACGGGGAGGTCCTCGTCGTCGCCGGCCAGGAGGAGCGGGAGCAGGGACCGGAGCGCGGCCGGGGAGGCCAGCCGGTCCACGGGCAGGGGTTCGGCGAAGTCGACGCCGCCCCAATCGTCGGTCAGCGCGGCGTAGCTCCAGCCGTCGACGGAGTTCCAGAACAGCAACATGCCGTACGGCCACTCCTCCGTGTCGAGGACGGGGGCGACGGTGACCGGGAGCCCGTCGCGCTCCACCGTCTTCGGCCCGGTGCGCAGGAAGGAGAAGCCGGCTTCCAGGCGGCCGGCGTCCTCCTCCGCGGACCACTCGTCCGGCGCGTACGCGCCGCCGGGCCCGTCCAGGGCGGCGACGGCCTCGGCGTAGGCGCGGTGCGGGAGCTCGGGCTCTGCGGGCACGGGGCGTCTCCTGGGGGGCCTGCGGGGGCGGTGACGGGGCGGTGACGGGGCGGGCGGGGGGGCGGGCCGGGCGGCCGGGGTGCGGTCGCGCGTGCGGCTGTCCGTCCGGCTCAACGCCCCCGCCGGGGCCGGGGAGCGGCCGGGGCGCCGATATCACCCTCGGGGGCCGGGCCGGTCCCCTTGACCTCGACCGTACTTGAGGGAGCAGGCTCGGGGTGTCGTCGCGTCCTGTGGGCGCGTCCTACCGGAGGGAACCCATCGTGAAGTCCGCTGCCGTCCGGCCCGTCACCCGCCCCGACTTCGCCCGCACCGGGGTCGGCGCCGTCAGGGCGAGTACGTGGCGGGTGGGCACCCCCGAGCGGCAGCGGGCCGCCGTGGAAGCCGTCAACGCGGCCTGGCAGAGCCGGGACTGGCCGGCCGCGGCCCTCCTGTCGTACACGGTGCTGGCCGGAACGGACGGCGACACCCTCTTCCACTACTCGCAGTGGGCGGACGAGGCGGCGTACGAGGAGTTCTTCCGCACCGCGCGGGACGACCGCAACGCCGAGGTGGACGCGGCGGTGCCGGGCATCGTACGGGTGGGCCTGGACGGCTACCGGCCCTACCGGTCGGTGGGCGCGGCGGACGCGACCCCCGGGTGCGTGGTCGTCGTGGAGGCCCGCTTCGATCCGGGCGCGGCGGACGCGGCGCGCGGGTTCGTCGACCTCGTCCTCGAAGCGCAGGCCACCGACCCGGCGCCGGCGCCCGGCCTGCTCTCCGGCAACTTCCACCTCTCCGCCGACGGGACCCGCATGCTCAACTACGCCGAGTGGGAGGGCGAGCGGGACCACGTGGCGGCGCTCGCCGGGCCCGGTCCCGGCGTGGGCTCCGACACCGCGCAGTGGCACCGGGTGCTGGACTTCCCCGCCCTGGCCTCCAACGGGTTCCGCCGCTACGTCCCGGCCCTGACCCTGGTGCCGCGGCCGTAGGGCGCGCAGCGCCCTGTTTGGGCGGCGGCAGCCGGGTCATACGCGGGGTACGGGAGACGGCGAGGAGCGGCGCGGTCCCCGTGGCGGCCCCAGCCGCGCGATGACGCCCCCCGTCATCACGCGGCTGGGGATCCGTCTGTTCCGGCCCCGGTGCACCGGCCCTGCCCCGGCCCCCTCTGCGCCCGACTCTGCCTCTGCGTCCGCGTCCGGTCCTGCCCGGGCCCGGCGTTCGGCAGGTCCCGGCGCCGGCCGGGGCGGGCGGCCGGGCCGCCGGTGCGGTGGTCAGGCGCGGCGGAACAGGTCCCCGGCGTCGGCCCGGTGCCGGCCGCCGCGGGGCGGGCCGTCCTGGCGGGGGACTTCGCGGCCTTCCCGGAGCCACTGCCGTTCGAGGGCGTCGTAGATCGGCGACTCGGAGGCCGGCCGGCGGGGGGCCGGCAGCTCGGCGAGGCCCGACTGCGGCGTAACGGTTCTCTGGTCCATACCCGGCCCAACGACCCCAACCGGCCGCCGTGGCGGGCCGTGATCCTTCCGTCATCACCGCCCGGGCGCAGCCGCCCGGCGGGCAGCCCGGCGGAGCGGCCCGGCGGAGCGGCCCGGAGCAGCCGTCCGGCGGGCCGCCCGGTGCCGGACGCCCCGCCCCTGCCCCGCTGCCGGCCGTGCGCCGGGGTTCAGCAGCCGAAGAGGCGCAGGACGCGGGCGGCGTGGGGCAGGTCCTCCGGTCCGGCGGCCGTGCCGGACAGCGGCATCAGGTGTCCGTTGACGCAGTCGCCGGGCACCTGGTGGTCGATCTCCCAGTCGCGTGCGCCGGGGGTCGCGCCCGAGCTGGTGGCGTACAGCGGGAGGCGGCACTCCTGGCACCAGTAGAAGGACCGCGCGCTCATGCCGTGCCCCCGTACGGCGCCCCGGGGCGGGTGCGGTCCGGGGCGGGGGTGCGCAGGGGTGGCCGGCCGGCCGTCCCGGTCGCCGGGGGGCAGGGCCGTGCCGCAGAAAAGCGGAATCTCTCATTCACATCGGCTGAAACGATCCGGCACCGCCTCACGTCACCCCTGAGCCGCAGGTCTCACCCCGTACGGACGGAAAATCCGGCGCCCCGGCCCCGGACGTCCGGCGAACGGCGGGAGCGGCGAACGACGGGAGCGGAGTCCGCATCCGGCCGGCCCGGCAGCGCTCCCCCTGCCGGGCGGTGTCGTGCAGGGGGTGGGGAAGGTGCGCCGGTCGTCGATCAGGTGCGATGTGTGGAGCCGGCGGTCCGGGGCGCCGGTCCGAGGTGTGCGGGAGCTTCGCGGCGCTGGCCGCAACCACCTGGTGGCGGGTTCGGGCGGTTTTCCCCGGAGCGGATCCGGATGGGCGGGTGTGGGGCGCTGGTTGATGTCTTCGCCGCGCGTAGCGTCCAACTCCCTTGTGTGGCAGTGGGTTTGGCGGCTCGGGTCGTCGGGTGTGGGGACGGGGCGGGTGGGGTGGGGTGCGGGTGTGTGCGGGGTGGGAGGTGTGCGGGGTGCGTGGGTGTGCGGTCAACGGGGCATAGTGGCTGGACGCGGAGGGTGTTCCGCGGTGCACCGTGTGCGCGATCCCGTGTCACGGGCAGGTGTGGTGCGTACCATCGCGTCACGCTCCTCCCCTACGAAAGACGACGAGGAACACATGAGTTCAGCGACCAACGCCACGCGCGTCGAAGACGGATACGCCCAGCAGATCTCCGGGGACCTCGCGGCGAACCACGCGGCCCAGGAGCAGGCACGGGCCGAACTGCTGCGGCTGCAGCAGGAGCTGGCGCAGCTGGAGGACAGCGAGAAGGTCCTCCTGAAGATGCAGGACGCCCTGGGCGTCTCGGTGAAGCCCGCGTCCGCGCCGGCCGCGAAGCGCGGTGCGAAGCGTGCCGCGGTGCCGTCCGCGCGCAGTGCGCCGCGGGGTGCGGGCAAGGCGGCGGAGCCGAAGGGTGCGGCGGCCGCGAAGCCCGCGCGCACGCGCAAGGCCGCGGGCGGGAGCGCGGGCGGCGGCGCGGTGAAGAAGGAGGCCGTGAAGGCGGCCCCGGCGAAGAAGGACGCGGTGAAGAAGGACGCGGTCGGGCCGTCCTGGCTCGACCTCGTCACGGCGGCCGTCGCCGGGGAGTCGGAGCCCAAGTCGGTCGGCGAGGTGGCCGACGCCGTCGGCGCCGCGCACCCCGGGCGCAAGGTCCAGCCGACCATCATCCGCAACACCCTGGAGCAGGGGGTGGCCCGCGGTCTGCTGGAACGTTCCAAGCAGGGGCGTTCCGTGTACTACACCCGGGTGGCCGCCGCCCCCGCCGCCCCCGCGGCCCCGGACGCCGCTCCCGTCCCGCCGCAGTCCGCGTAGCTCCCGGCGGCGGCGCTCCCGCGGGTGCGTGCGGGTCGGTGGGCCGCGCGGGGCCGCCCTCCGGGAGGCACCCGGGGGCTGCGCCGGTGCGGGCGGGCGGCGGGCGGTAGGCCGAATGCCACGCTCCGGCTGGCACCGCACCGCGTTGTGGGGCGAACATGTGGGTGCGGGAAGGAGTTCCCGGCGCCGCGGCGCCGGCTCCCCCGTCCCAGACCAGGGCCCGGCCGGATACCCCCCCCATCCCGCCGGGCCCTGTCCCGTGCCCAGGCTCGTGGACGGCGCCCCGGTCCGGGGCCGGTCCGGGACACGGGAGGCGGCCGGAAAATCGGTGGGCCGCGGTCGCCGGGCCAGCACCCTGCGGACATGAGCGAGCGTTCCGACGGTCCTGGCGGGTCCCGCGTGCCGGGCCGGTCCGCGCAGTGGACCACCACGCCGATCACCGCGGGCCTGCTGCGCGGCGCTCTGGAGCTGGAGCACGCCGGGCGCGGGGTGCTGCCGCACCGGCTGCCGGCGCGGGCCCGGGCGCAGTGCGCCGACGGGCAGCTGGCCATGGCGGAGTCCCGGCCCTGCGGTGTACGGCTGGTGTTCCGTACCCGGGCGGCCGTCGTCGAGGTGGACGCGCACCGCACCAGGACGCCGTACGCGGGCGCCCCGCCGCGGCCCGAGGGGGGTGTACGACCTGCTGGTCGACGGCCGGCCGGCCGGGCGCGGGTGGGCGGTCAGTTCTCCAGGGCTCGGCGCAGGCCGGGGCGGTCGGTGCCGAGTTTGGTGAAGACCGCGGACAGCAGTTCCGAGACGGTGTGGGCGTCGGTGTACATCTCCTTGGCGATGGCCGGGTTGTCGAGTCCGCGGGCGGCGTGGCGGGCCGCCACGTTCTCCGCGACCGTCAGGGTGTCCTGTTCGGAGGTGTACAGGCGGCGCGGGCGCAGTCCGGCCGAGGCGAGCTGGGCACGGGCGCGGTCGGCGAGTGCGTCGGCGCCGCAGGCGGAGGCGGTCTCCATGCCCCGGTAGAGCTGTTGGGCGGCCTGGTGCGGGTCGCCCATGGTGTGCAGGGCGATGCCGTGGTCGACGAGCGCGTGGGCGAGTTCGCAGGCGGCCGGGGACTGTTCGAGGCGTTCGACGGCTTCCTGGAGCAGGACGGCCGCCCGGGCGGGGTCGGTGGCGGTCGCCGCGACGCGCAGGGCGTGTCCGATGGTGCTGGACGCTCCGAACGCGCGGGCGCGAGCGACGGCTTCGGCGGCCGTGGCCCGTGCCTGCTCGGGGTCGTGGGTCACCTGGGCGAGGGCCAGGTCGAGTTGCCAGGGGCTCCAGGAGGGGTTGCGGGTGCCGCGGAGGTCGAGGCGTCGGCCGGCTTCGGTGAGGTGCTGTTCGGCTTCCTCGATGCGGCCCTGGGCCAGGAGGAGTTTGCCCCAGACGGCCTGGGGGTCGGGGTAGACGACGGCTTTGGGGAAGCCGTCGGCGAGTTTGTAGGTGCGGGCGACCTTCTTGGCCTCGGTGACGTTGCCGCGGGCGAGGAGGGTCTCGATGAGGGTGCCGATCGCGTACCACTGGGCGGGGATGTCCTGGGCGATGCGGTCGGCGATCTGCAGGCCGTTGCGGACGAAGTCCTCGGCCTCGGCGAGGCGTCCGCGGCGGTAGCGGACGTAGCCGAGGAGGGTGTAGACGAAGGAGAGGTGTGCGCCGCGCCAGCCCTTCGACTCGAAGTCGACGATGGCGCTGTTGAAGAGTTCCTCGGCGCGGCCCGGCTGGTCGCAGTACATGAGGGTGAGGGCCACGACGGCGGGCACCTCGAAGCCGAAGTCCTGGTCGGTCCAGCTCATGCCGCCGTCCAGGGCCTGTTCCGCGTACTCCAGTGCGGTGGCGGCGGATTCGCCGCGCAGCGCGGCGTCCCAGGCCCGCAGGCCCAGGATGTGCCGCTCGGCGATGCCGCGGCCGGTGAGGCGTTTGGCGAACTGGGCCAGGAGCCGGGAGCGGGCGGGCGAGTTCTCCTCGTCGAAGCGGACCGAGTTCCACTTGAACTGCTCGGCCTGCATGCGCAGCCGGGTGCGGGAGCTGGTGGCGCGCCGGGCCTCCTCGGCGAGGAGGGCGGCGGCCTGCTCCAGCTGGCCGGTGTGGCCGAGGGCCTGTGCGAGGCGGTAGGTGATCGCCTCGCGCAGGTTCTGCTCGGTCTTGGGCTCCTCCAGCGCGGTCCTGAGCTGGTTGATGGTGGTGAGGGGGTCGTGCAGGAGGTTGGCGGAGCCGAGTTCGAAGAGGACCTCGGCCCGGTCCTCGATCTCGGGCGGTTCGCGCAGGGCGCGGGCCAGGTAGCGGCGGGCGGCGTCGGGGGCGCCCGCGGAGAAGCTGTCGCGGGCGGCCTGGCGCAGTTGCTGGACCACCCAGGGGTCGCCTTCGGGGTGCATCTCCAGGAGGTGGCGGGCGGCCGCGCCGGCGCCGTGGCCGTCGTCGACCAGGGCCTGTGCGGCCATGCCGTGCATGGCGACGCGGACGCCGGGCGGGATGGACCGGTAGACGGCGGTGGCGATGAGGGGGTGGAAGAAGTCGACGACCTCCTTGCGGCGCAGGCCGGTGAGGACGGTCAGGATGCGGGCGGCGCGGAGTTGCTCGATGGCCTGGGCGGCCTGGGCCTCGCCGAGGGCGGCGACGTTTCCGACGATGCTGACGGGGACGGCGGTGCCCAGGACGGCGGCGGCCCAGGCGAGGCGGACGGTGGAGGGTCCGAGCTGTTCGATGCGGTCGATGAGTCCGCTGCCCTTGACGGCGGAGGCCAGGTCGCGGAGCTGGGGGATGTTGTCCTGGAACGGCTTCAGTCCGCGGTCGCGGCCCTTCATGACCAGCTCGACGACCTCGAAGGGGTTGCCGCCGGTGATCGCCCAGCATTCGCGGCAGAACACGTCGTCGGCGCTCTCGCCGAGGGTGTCGCGGACGATGCGCGCGACCCCGCTCGTGGTGAGGGAGGCGAGTTCGTGGGGGCGGGTGCCCTGGCGTCCGATGAGGGCGCGCAGGGAGGCGGCGTCGGCGGGGATCTCGTCGGGCCTGCAGGCCACCATGATGAGCATGGCGAGTTCTTCGGCGCGGGCGGCGAAGGCGGTGAGCCAGGCCAGGGATTCGGCATCCGCCCAGTGGGCGTCGTCGAGGACCAGGACGACGGGTGCGCTGCGGACGGTCAGGTGCGTGACGACCCAGTCCAGGCCGTCGCGGACGCCTTGCGGGTCGGGTGCGGTGGGGCCTTCGGGGGCGGCGGTGAGGCCGAGCGCGGGGGCCACGATGCTGTGCCAGGTGCCGAGGACGTCGCGGCGTTCGTCCTCGCCCATGGCGGCGAACGTGGGCTGGATGAGCTGGCGCATCACGTGGAAGGGGACCTGGCGTTCCTGTTCGCCGCCGCGGGCGGACAGGACGGTGCAGCCGCGTGCGGCGGCGTGCCGGCGGGCTTCGGCGAGCAGGGTGGTCTTGCCGATGCCGGGTGATCCCGCGAAGGTCAGCACTCCCCCGCGGCGGGTGGCCGCGCCGCGGGAGGAGGTGCCGTAGAGGTCGTCCACGGCGCGGTGGATGGCCAGGATCTCGGTTTCCCGTTCGACGAGGGGCTGGGAAGCCCCTCCTCTGGGTTCCGTGACATGTGACATTCCTGCCCCCTCCTGCGCGTGCGGCCGAGTGTACGGCGCGGGAGCGAGATGGTGCGTCTTAAAGTTATTAAATGCGGTATCTCGCCACTCGTACGGGGACAATCCTGTACCCTCGGCCCACTTCATTGCGCTGTTGTGTTGAAGAATTGGCGGGAACCGTACCGGTGGAGAACGCGATCGGTCGGATTCCGTCAGCGTCGCGCGATGGGAATCATGGGCAGCTCGCTGGGCTGCGGGATGCCGGCGGGGACCTCGCGCACCGTGATGCCCGGGGCGGGGGCCAGCCGCCAGCGGGTGGCGACGCTCGCCACCGCGGTGAGGATCTCGGCCACCGCGAACGAGTCGCCGATGCACTTGTGCTGGCCGGCCCCGAACGGGACGTACCGGTGGTCGCGCGGCCGGTCGCCGCCGTCCCCCTGCCAGCGGTCCGGGTCGAAGACGGTCGGGTCGGGGAAGAGCGCGGGGTCGCGGTGCAACGCGTAGGGGCTGTAGCCCAGTTCGGCCCCGGCGGGGATGGAGACCCCGCCGAGGGTGAGGGGGACCAGGGACCGCCGGGTGAACAGCAGCGGCGAGTGCAGGCGCAGTGCCTCCTGGAAGACGTTGTTGGTGTACGTCAGCCGGCAGAGGTCGGCGGGGCGGACCGGTCCGTCCCCCACGACCGCGTCGACCTCGTCGTGCAGGCGCTTCTCCACCTCGGGGTGGCGGCCTAGTTCGTGGAAGATCCAGGCGAGGGTGGTCGCCGAGGTCTCGGTGCCGGCGAACATGATGGCGATCACCTCGTCCCGCACCTGTTCGGCGGCCATCGTCTCGCCGGTCTCCGGGTCGGTGCTGGACAGCAGCAGGGACAACAGGTCGCCGCGGTCCTGCCCTTCGGCGCCGTACTGGGCGATGACCTGGTCGATGATCGCGCGCAGCCGGGCGGCGGCGGCGTCGAACCGCCGGTTGAGCGGGATGGGCAGCCGGTCCAGGGACTTGGGCATGACCGCGCGGACGAGCATGCCCTCCAGGACGACGGGCAGGGAGCGGTGCACCTCGTCGACGGCGGGGCGGCTCAGGTCCCCCGAGAAGATCATCTCGGCGACGGAGGAGAGGGCGTACCGGCGGGTCTCGGTGATCATCGAGACTTCCCGGCCGGCCGTCCACGAGGAGGTCATCGCCTCCGCCTGGCGGCCCATCACCTCGGCGTACTCGGCGATGTGGTGGCGGTGGAAGGCGGGCTGGATCATCCGGCGCTGTTTGCGGTGGAAGTCGCCGTCGGTGGTGACGAGGCCGTTGCCGAACATCGGGCGCAGCCGGTCGAAGACCCGGCCGCGGCCGAACTTCTGGGCCTGCTGGACCAGTACGGTGTGGACGTGGTCGGGGGTGGTGAGGACGTGGACGGGCCAGGTGCCGATGTCGAGCCGTACGACCCCGCCGTGGTCCCGCAGGGACTCCAGGAACGCTATCGGCTCCCGCCACAGGTGCAGTGCGTGGCCCAGGAGCGGTAACCGCCCCGGGGCCACGGGGGCTTGGACCGCCGGGCCGGGGTGCTGCGGGTGCGCCATGGTCGGACTCCCTGTCATGCCACGGAGACCAGGTCCGGGCGGGTGTACGCAGACTCCAGCCCGGCCGCGAACCGTTCGTCGCTGTACCGCGTGCACTCGTAACGCTGCCACAGATCCGCGCCGATCATCCAGTCTTCGTAACTGCGCACGCAGCGGGTGATGGCGGCGCGGACCGACGGTTCTGTTCCCCCCTGGGCGTCCAGGGCCTCGAACAGGCGTCGTTCTCCGGCCAGATATTCCTCGATGCGGGTCTGGATGCGGCCCTCGACGGCGCGGACCGCGTCGGCGAGCGAGCAGCCCTCCCAGGCGGAGATGAGGGCGACGAGGTTGTTGTTGTCGCCGCAGGCGTGCTCCTTCGGCAGGGAGAACACGTCGTTGCCCCAGGAGATGATGTCGACGGCGCTGGCGGCGAGCGCCTGGAGGTCGGGGAGGTCGTGGATGTGCTGCGGCAGCTCCAGGCCGAGGCCGGCCTCCACCATGTCCATCATGGGGAGCAGTTGGGAGCTGTGGCGGCGCATGAGGATGTAGTCCTGGACCGCCGGCAGTCCGGCGCCGCCGGACGCCCCACGGTTGCCCGCCTCCTGGTCCAGGGAGCCCAGCATGAGGGGGACGTGGGCCCGGTAGCGGGCCGCGGTCAGCGGGCCCATCCCGTCCAGGATGCGGTCGCACAGGTCGGTGAATCCGCTCACCAGCGGGTTTCCGTGCGCTGCCGTGCCGGTGATCCGCCCCGTGTGGAGGTGCTCGGTGATCGCGGCGGCGACGGGCCGCCAGGCCGCGACCTCCCCCGTGCGGATGAGGTGGTCGTGCTGGTCGTCGAGCACGAACGACCAGGCCATCCACTCGGCGAGCAACACGACCTTCTCGTAAGGGACTTCACCGCTCACGCGGCCCGCGAGGTGTCCGAAGCCGATGCCGGCGAACTGTTCCACGGCGTCGGTGACGAGTTCGTGGCGCACCGCCCAGGACGTGGCTTCGGCGTTGGCCCGTGCGGCCTGCGGGTGCTTGGAGTTCCCGAACGGAAGGTGGAAATCGGGAACGGAGAAAGAGTCGAGCTGGGTCATTGATCCCCCCATAAAAGAATCTGATGCGCCAATACCCGCTCAATCTACAATCGTGATCGTCCTGCTCCCGAAACACCTCTCTGCTGCGGCATCGCCACGGCGGCGCGCTGACGCCGCCGGAAGGATGCGGTCACCGACCGACCAGATCCCGCCGACACCTGACCACATCCGGCCACCCGCGAAGTAATTAACTCTCAGAGCGCAGCGGGCTGTCAATGTAGGGCGAGGGATGATACTTAATTCATCCCGAAAATACCGAAAGTGTATTCGTTTCGAATATCTGCTTGGCATATTCGGCGCCGCGGGCGTGCGCGCAGGGGCCGCGGCGGGGCACACGCGTGTCCCCCGCCCCTTGCGCCCCGGGTGGGAGGGGCGGGGGTCGGAGTGCATGGCCGAAGACCGACCTGGGCGTGGCGCAGGCTGCCTAGACTGCGGGGGGACACGGCCGTCCGGGGAGGGGTGGGACATGACCGACAGTCATCCGGCGGACCAGGGGGACGGCGAGGGGCCCGATGTCCTGGGCGCCTACCTGGGGGTTCTGCGGGCGCGGCTGAGCGGTGAGCGGTTCGCGCTGCTCATCCGGGCGGTGGAGACCACCTGCAGGCTGCTGGGGGACGGTCACCAGGCCGTACTGGAGCTGCCCGGGGAGGGCGACCTCGCTCCCGAGCTGCAGCGCGAGTACCTGTCCCTGATGGCGGTGATGATCACCGGTCACCTCGACCACCGGCTGGTCGAGGTCACCTCCCCCGACGGCGGCAGGGGCTGGGCGGTCGTGGACAACGCCGTCTCCCCCGCCCCGGCGCGCGGGGCCGGGCGGGAGTGGATCGACAGCGAGCTCGACGGCATCGTCCGCGCGAGCGGCTCCACGGCGCCCTGACGGCCTAGCCGTGTTCCAGGGCCTGGGTGAAGGCCGCGTGGGCGGCCGCGTCGAAGAGCACGAAGCGGACCTCCTCCACCGGCGCGGTCGCGGCGGCGCGCGCCGTTTCGACCGCGATGCGGGCCCCGTCGTCCATGGGCCAGCCGTAGACGCCGGTGGAGACGGCGGGGAACGCGACGGTGCGGGCCCCCAGTTCGGCGGCGACGCGCAGCGACTCGCGGTAGCAGGAGGCCAGCAGGTCGCTGCGGTCCTCCTCCCGGGACCAGACGGGCCCCACCGTGTGGATGACCCACCGGGCGGGGAGGCGGCCCGCCGTGGTGGCGACGGCCCGGCCGGTCGGCAGGCCCTTGCCGTAGTGCGAGGCGCGCAGCGCGCGGCAGGCCTCCAGGATCTCCGGGCCGCCGCGGCGGTGGATGGCCCCGTCCACTCCCCCGCCGCCGAGCAGGGAGGAGTTCGCGGCGTTGACCAGCGCGTCCGCCCGCTCGGCGGTGATGTCTCCCCGGACGAGGGTGATGCGGGCCATGGGGTTCCTTCCGTACGCGGCCGCCGGCCGGTGCCCGACGGCGCTGCCGGTCCAGGCTAGGCCGCGGGCGGCACGCGGCCGGCGCGGCCCGCCCGTACGCCTGTCGCCGCCCCGGGGCGGGCGGGGGACGATGGGAGGGGCGCGGCGGCCGCCACCGTACCCGCTGCCAGCTGTTCCGTCTCCGGTGTGCTGCCCGACGGCACGGTGCACCTCTCCGGCGGCGGTTTCACGCCGGGCGCCGCTTTCCTGTCCTCGCCGACCGCCGCGGGCGGCCCGTTCACCGTCGGCGCCGACGGCGGGGCGTTCCAGATGACGAACGTGGAGAACGGCAGCCACACGGTGTCGCAGGGCAACGACCGCACCCCGTGCAGCGGCTTCGAGGAGACGGACACGACAGGGCAGAGAGACGGGACGGACACGAACGACGGGGGGCGGCAGCCGCTGAGGCGTGGCTCAGCCCGCTGTCGGCAGGAAGCGCCGGGCCACCTCGACGGTGAGGTTGTCGTGGGCCGTGAAGTACGGGGACACGGCCAGTTCGGTGCCGCCCTGCGGGTCCTGGGCCAGGACGCGGGGGCGGCGGGCCGTGCGGTCCAGGTCCGGGGCGTGCTTGCGGCCCAGCCGTACCCGGCGGGTCACGTCCTGGGCCCGTACGTCCAGGAACACGTCCCAGGTGCCCGGTCCCAGTGGGCCGCCCCCGTCCACCGCGGCCAGGTTCATCTCGGTGCGGAAGCCGGCCCTCTCCAGGCCCTCCCCCAGGTCCGGTGAGGCGACGGGGACGGTTTCGGCGGTGTGCTCGCGGCCGCTGTCGCGTTCGCGGAGCACGAGTGCGCCGGGCTCCGGCCCCGTGCCCAGTGTTTCCACGTAGGCGTGGCCGGTGAGGATCATCCGGCTGCCCCTGAAGGTCATCGTCTCCAGGTGGTGCTGGGCCCGGAGCTTGGCCGTGACGTCGAAGAGGACGTCGGGCAGGCCCGCGGCCGTGTCGCGGAACAGCGGGAAGCACCGGTAGACCCTGCCGTTCTCGGCCAGGTCCACCGGCGGCTCCTTCGCCGGGTCGTACTCCATCAGCTGCTCGAAGGCCCCCGGGGGGCAGCTGACGAACGCGTACAGCCGGATCCAGTCGATCCGGGGCAGTTCCTCGCCCATGTCGGGGGTCCAGTACGCCCGGACGAGCGCCCGGCCGCGGGCGTAGACCTCCGCGGTGAACTCCGGGTAGTCGTGGCGGGCGGTCACCGCCGGGCGCAGGGCCGTGCGGATCAGGCTGCGGAAGTGACGGCCGATCATGCGGCGGCGGCCGACGGGGTCCTGGACCCGGTCGGCGACGAGCGCCATGACGCGTTCGATGTGCCGGACCGTCTCGTCCGCCGACCGGCTGCGGGAGGTGATGTTCTGGCCGTCCTCGCGGCGGCGCAGGAAGTAGCAGTCGTAGTCGCCGACCACGGAGATCTTGCGGGCGGCCAGGTAGACGGCCGTGACGAAGACCTGGTCCTCTCCGTACCAGAGGTCGTCGGGGTAGCGGACGGGCCCGTCCTCGATGATCTCGCGCCGGATGAGCTTGGCACTGTGCAGCGAGCGGTAGACCTCGGAGGTGTAGAGGTCGGCTTCCGTGGCGTGGCGGTGTGCCTTCTCCGAGACGGTCCGGCCGAGGCCGACCTGCCGGGCGAGGACGACGTCGCTGTTCTGGGTGTCGGCCATCCGCAGGAGCCGCTCCAGTGCCTCGGGGCCGAGGTAGTCGTCGGCGTCCAGGGCGAAGGCGTACCGGCCTCGGGCCAGGTCCAGGGCCCGGTTGCGGGGGCCGCCGGGGCCTCCGGAGTTCGCCTGGTGCACCACCTGGAGCTGCGGGTGGAGGGAGGCGTAGCGGTCCAGCTCCGCGCCGCTGCCGTCCGTGGAGCCGTCGTCGACCGCGATGACCTCGATCCGGTCCATGCCCAGGGTCTGGCCCACGACCGAGTCCAGGCACTCGGTCAGGTAGGGCATCGCGTTGTAGGCGGCGATGATCACGGATATGTCGGGTACACGTTCGCGGGACATGGTGGAGATTATGGACGCCGCCCGGCGCCGGGCGGTCCGCCGGGTGCCCCGGGCGGCGGGTGCGGGGTGCCCGGCGGGCGGGTGCTCCGGCCGGCCGGTGACCGCCGCCCGGCCGGTGCGGGCGACTCCGCAGATGGCCGTGGTGGCGGTTCCGGGGGCGGGCCGGCGGGCGGGCCGCGGGCAACCGGCGGGGGCGTGATCCGAGGGGTCCTGCGGAAGCCCCGCGGCCGGGCCGGCGGGTGTGCGGGGGGCGGCCGGGAGCGGGGGTGGGCGGGGGCGCGGGCGTGCGCGGGGCTCGAGAGGCGGTGGAGGATCGCTCGAACGGACCGGCCGCCGGGGCGCTACCGCCCGTATAGTCGCCCTGACTTGACGATTTGATGACCCGTTCCCGAAGAATCGATGACCGAGATACTCCGCGGACGGACGAGCAGGGGGACACCCGATGGAGACCGCACGCCTTGCCTCGCTCATCGCCGCGACCGTCTCGATGGGACTGGTGAGCGGTCTGTTCTACGGCTTCGCCGTCTCCGTGATGCCCGGCCTGAAGCGCACCGACGACCGTACGGTGATCGAGGTCATGCAGCGCATCAACGTGGCCATCCTCAACGGGTGGTTCGTGCTGGGCTACATCGGCGCGTTCCTGTTCACCGCTCTGGCGCTGGCCCTGCACATCCCGTCCGACGGGCGGGAGGTGCTGCCGCCGCTGATCGCGGCGCTGGTCTGCTACGTCGTCTCGATGGGTGTCACCAACAAGGTGAACATCCCCCTGAACAACGCGCTGGAGAAGGCCGGCCCGGTCGCGCGGATCGGTGATCCGGCCGCCGTGCGCCGTGCCTTCGAGGGGCCGTGGGCGCGTGCCAACGTGTGGCGGACCCTGCTGTGCACGGCGGCGGTCGGGTTCCTGGCGTGGGCCCTGGTCCTGCACGGCCGGGGCTGAGCGGCGGCGGGCGGACCGGCCCCACGGTGCGTGGTGTGCGGTGTGCGGTGTGCGCGCCACCCCGAAGTCCCCCGGCCGGGTGGGCCGGGGGACTTCGGGGTGGCGCGTGTGGGGGGCTCGGGACCCGGCGGGGCCGGCGGGGTGTGTCAGCGGGTGGCGCGCCCGTACAGGATCAGGGCGCGGGACAGGGCGGTGAGGGCCACCGTGCACAGCAGGGTGCGGACGATGTTGGTGGCGACCCAGGTGCCCTTGAACTTGTCGACGACGGAGAAGTCCGTCATCTTCGCGGCGTCGCCGGCGGCGGCGAGTTCGTTGTTGAGGGGGATGTTCACGGAGAAGGTGATCATCAGGACGACGAGGTAGGCCACGGCGGCGGCCGCGACCCAGACCGCGACGCCGCGGCGCCCCTTGCGGAACTCGACGACCGCCGAGGCGGCGGAGGCGAGCAGGGCGATGACGAACGCCGTGCCGAAGAGGCCGTTGCCGTCGATGGCCTTGTTGAAGGCCTGCATCGCGGTGACGTAGGTGCGTTCGTCGCCCGCCGCCAGACCCGGCATGACCGAGACGTCGAAGGCGAAGAAGAGGCCCGCCATCAGGCCCACGAGGACCGTGGAGACCAGGAGGAGCACGGTGGCCGCCTTGCCGCGCGGTGCGGCGGCCGCCGGCGCGGGCGGCTGGGACGGGTGCCGGGTGTCGTAGCCCGGAGGGGCCGGGTAGGGGCTCGGGCCGCCGGCAGGGTGGTGCGGGGGGCTACCGGCCGGGTTGGGGTTCATGGGACATCCTCGTCTGCGGTGGTGGGAGTACTGCTCGCCCTCGGCTCGGACATCCGATCGTGACACTCCCCGGGATGCCCGGCCACGGGGTTCCACCGGCTCTCGAGGGAAGTTCGAGAGCCGGTGGCGTGATCTGTTCGGCCCGTGGGCCGGGGCGGGCCGGTCAGTAGCGGTAGTGGTCCGGCTTGTACGGGCCGTCGACGTCGACGCCGATGTAC
>NZ_JBHXSY010000052.1:0-4962 GCF_042715295.1 Streptomyces sp. NPDC058701
CTTTCCAGGTATTCGCTTTCGCGCTTTCCTTTCCGGCGATTCCGACTCTATCAGATTCATTTCCTTGTCACGATCGACTGGATTTGAATTCCGATGGCCTTCGGAGGGCCTTTCCCTTTCGGGTGGACCAGACTTTATCAGGTTTCCCCGACTGGTTGATCCCACCCGCCCGCGGGCGTTCAGGGCACATGTCTGTGCCCGCGGGCCCTGCGAGGTGGAGACGTAAACGTACTGGAGCGGGGCCCCCGGATGCAAATCCGGTTGCCCCGCTCCCGTGCGGTCGCTACGGCGGAGGTCAGACCTCGACGACGACCGGGAGGATCATCGGCCGGCGGCGGTAGCTGTCCGACACCCACTTGCCCACGGAGCGGCGGATGAGCTGCTGGATCTGGTGGGGCTCCGCCACGCCGTCGGAAGCGGCGCGGGCGATCGCCTCCTCGATCTTCGCGACGACCGGGCCGAAGGCCGCGTCGTCGATGCCGGAGCCGCGTGCCTGGATGTTCGGGCCGCTGACGACCTTGCCCGTCGTGCTGTCCACCACGACGTACACCGAGATGATGCCCTCGTCGCCGAGGATCCGGCGGTCCTTGAGCGAGGCCTCCGTGACGTCGCCGACCGAGAGTCCGTCCACGTACACGTAGCCGGCCTGGACCTTGCCCGAGATGCGGGCCTTGCCGTCGATGAGGTCGACGACGACGCCGTCCTCCGCGATGACGATGCGGTCCTTCGGGACGCCCGTCAGGGCGCCGAGCTCGGCGTTGGCACGCAGGTGGCGCCATTCGCCGTGGACCGGCATCAGGTTCCGCGGCTTGCAGATGTTGTAGAAGTACAGCAGCTCGCCGGCCGAGGCGTGGCCGGAGACGTGCACCTTGGCGTTGCCCTTGTGCACGACGTTCGCGCCCCAGCGGGTCAGGCCGTTGATCACGCGGTAGACGGCGTTCTCGTTGCCCGGGATCAGGGAAGACGCCAGGATCACGGTGTCGCCGGGGACGATCCGGATCTGGTGGTCGCGGTTGGCCATGCGGGACAGGGCCGCCATCGGCTCGCCCTGGGAACCCGTACAGACCAGGACGACCTCGTGGGCCGGCAGGTCGTCGAGCGTCTTGACGTCCACGACGAGGCCCGGCGGAACCTTGAGGTAACCGAGGTCGCGCGCGATGCCCATGTTGCGGACCATCGAGCGGCCGACGAAGGCGACCCGGCGGCCGTATTCGTGGGCGGCGTCCAGGATCTGCTGGATGCGGTGCACGTGGCTGGCGAAGCTGGCCACGATGATCCGGCTGTGGGCGTTCGCGAAGACCGTGCGCAGGACGTTCGAGATCTCGCGCTCGGGCGGGACGAAGCCCGGGACCTCGGCGTTCGTGGAGTCCGAGAGGAGGAGGTCGATGCCCTCCTCGCTCAGGCGCGCGAACGCGTGCAGGTCGGTGAGGCGGTTGTCCAGCGGGAGCTGGTCCATCTTGAAGTCGCCGGTGGCGACGACCAGGCCCGCGGGGGTCCGGATCGCGACCGCGAGGGCGTCCGGGATGGAGTGGTTGACGGCGATGAACTCGCAGTCGAAGGGGCCCAGGTTCTCGCGTTCGCCCTCCTTCACCTCAAGGGTGTAAGGGCGGATGCGGTGCTCCTGGAGCTTCGCCTCGATGAGGGCCAGCGTCAGCTTGGAGCCGATCAGCGGGATGTCCGGCTTCTCCCGGAGGAGGTAGGGGACGGCGCCGATGTGGTCCTCGTGGCCGTGCGTGAGCACGATGCCCTCGATGTCGTCGAGGCGGTCCCTGATGGACGAGAAGTCCGGAAGGATCAGGTCGATGCCCGGCTGCTCCTCCTCGGGGAAGAGAACGCCGCAGTCGACGATCAGCAGACGGCCGTCGAACTCGAAGACGGTCATGTTGCGACCGATCTCGCCGAGCCCGCCCAGGGGGGTGACCCGGAGGGCGCCCTTGGGGAGCTTCGGCGGCAGACCGAGTTCAGGATGCGGATGGCTCAAAAGTCTCTCCTCACCACACGCGCCACGTACCTCGGAAGGCACGTGGCGCGCATGTCATTCGTGCACTTGCTGTTGTCTGGTGGGGTCGTGCTTATTCAGTTGTGAAGTCTGTTGTCAGAGCTGTACCCCGCCGGCGGCGAGGTCGAGCTTGAGCCGTGCCGTCTCTTCGGGGCTCAGCTCGACCAGCGGGAGCCGCAGCGGGCCGGCGGGCAGGCCCTGCAGGCCCAGCGCGGCCTTGGTGGTCATCACGCCCTGGGTGCGGAACATGCCGGTGAAGACCGGGAGGAGCTTCTGGTGGATCTCGGCGGCCTTCTGGACGTCTCCGCCCAGGTGCGCCTCCAGCATGGCGCGCAGCTCGGGGGTGACCACGTGGCTGACCACGGACACGAAGCCGACGCCGCCGATGGACAGCAGGGGGAGGTTCAGCATGTCGTCGCCCGAGTACCAGGCCAGGCCGCTGCGCGCGATGGCCCAGCTGGCGAGGCCCAGGTCGCCCTTGGCGTCCTTGTTGGCCACGATGCGGGGGTGCTCGCCGAGCCGCACCAGGGTTTCGGTGTCGATGGGGACACCGCTGCGCCCGGGGATGTCGTAGAGCATGACCGGCAGGCTGGTCGCGTCGGCGATCGCCGTGAAGTGCCGGTAGAGGCCCTCCTGCGGCGGCTTGCTGTAGTACGGGGTGACGGCGAGGAGGCCGTGGGCGCCCGTGCGTTCGGCCTCGCGGGCCAGCTCCAGGGTGTGCCGGGTGTCGTTCGTACCGATGCCGGCGACCACGTGGGCGCGGTCTCCGACGGCTTCGAGGACGGCTCGTACGAGGTCGTTTTTCTCCGCGTCGGTGGTGGTCGGCGACTCACCGGTGGTGCCGTTGACGATCAGGCCGTCGTTGCCTGCGTCGACCAGGTGGACGGCGAGCTGCTGCGCGCCGTCGAGGTCGAGTGCGCCATCCGCCGTGAACGGCGAGATCATGGCGGTGAGGACCCGCCCGAAGGGGGTCTGCGGAGTCGAGATCGGAGCCATGGGTAACACGCTACTCGCTGCCATGCTCGCGGTGTCCCCTCGGGGGACGTCAACGGGGTGTTGGACACCGGCACTGCCTGCTCGGGGGTTCAAGCAGTGCCGGGTCCGTTTGATCAGCCTAGATGAACTTCCCGAAACGCCGCAATACGGACACTTGGGACTTGAGTCCGTACATGTGTACGCCGCGGGTGTACCGGCCCTTACGGGGCAACGCGTCCGTTGCCGTTGAAGGCCGAATACGTGAGCGGCATGAGCTTCGCCCAGTGCTGCTCCATCTTCTCGCCGACCATCTCGATCTCCCGCTGCGGGAACGACGGCACGGCCGCCAGCTCGTGCTGCGTACGGAGACCGAGGAAGTGCATCAGCGAGCGCGCGTTGCACGTGGCGTACATCGAGGAGAAAAGACCGACCGGCAGGACCGAACGGGCAACCTCCCGGGCCACGCCCGCGTCGAGCATCTCCTGGTACGCCCGGTACGCCTGGAGGTAGGAGTCCTCCATGACACGGCCGGTGAGCTCCTGCTGCGCCTCGGTGCCCTCGACGAACACGTACTTGCCCGGGCGGCCCTCCTGGACGAGCTTGCGCTCGGCGTCCGGGACGTAGAAGACGGGCTCCAGGTTCCTGTAGCGGCCCGACTCCTCGTTGTAGGACCAGCCCACGCGGTGGCGCATGAACTCGCGGAACACGAAGATCGGGGCGCTGATGAAGAAGGTCATCGAGTTGTGCTCGAAGGGGCTGCCGTGGCGGTCGCGCATCAGGTAGTTGATCAGGCCCTTGGAACGCTCCGGGTCCTTCTGCAGCTCCTCCAGGGACTGCTCCCCGGCCGTGGAGACCCGGGCGGCCCACAGCACGTCGGAGTCGGCGGCGGAGTGCTTCACCAGCTCCACCGTCACATCGCTGCGGAAGCTGGGTTTCAGATCTGAAGCGGCGGTGTCGCTCACCGGGGTCCTTCCAAACGTGCGTCCTGGGGCGCGCCCACTCTACGTCGCCGACCGCGGCCCGCCGCGCACGCGCAGGCGGGCCGCCGGGCGCCCGCACGAGCTGACGCGACGCCATGAGATGTGGCTGATGTGCCGGATTCGGGCACCGATCGGGTGTTCCGGACGTCTAACGGGTAGTACGCGCATCCATCCGCCGCCCCGTCACGGGGCCCGACAGCGAGGAGAGTCGCTCCCATGTTCCGCCGGCGCGAACCCGTCCCGTTCGCCTTCGTCGCCGAGGCCGACCGATTCCGCAGCAATGTCACTCCGCCGCCGCGCGAGAGTCTGAGCAAGACCCAGATGGCCGCCCGTAGTCTGGTCGGGCTGACCGTGGTGGCAGGGCTCGCCGGCTCGCTGCTCTTCGGAATGCCCGCGCTGCAGCCGAGCAAGGCACCGGAGAAGTCGCAGCAGTCGGAGGCGTCCGAGGGGCGGTAGCCTCACGGGCACAGCCCAACCGAACGTGCATGTGAGTGAGGTACAGCCGTGCCCCTGCCCTTCCTGACGGCCGACGGCGTGTTCGACGCGGACGAGGAGAGCGACGACGTACTCCCCCACGCCGACCACGACCGCTGGCGGCGGCCGTACCGGCCCGGTCCCTGGCGGGTGGCCATCGCCGCGCTGCTGCTCCTGCTCTCCGCCTTCATGCTGCTGGCCACGATGATCGTCGCCTTCGCCGGTACCTGGGGCGGGGCGACCGTCTGCCTGGCCGCCGCGCTCTGCGTGGTCGGCTCGGCGCTGCGCCTGCTGCGTACGGGCGTGTGGGTGAGCCGTACGGGGCTGCGCCGCGTCGGGTTCTTCGGGACCCGCACGATCGCGTGGAGCGAGGTCACCGAATTCCGTACGGTGCAGCAGCCGGTGCGCTGGCTGGGGCTGCCGCGGACCGTGCAGGGCCAGGCCCTGACGGTGGCGGGGCGCGCCGGTGCGGAGCTGCCGGTGCTGCTGACCGACCACAACGCCGACTTCCTGTCCCGGTCGGAGGCCTTCGAC
>NZ_JBHXSY010000052.1:5060-46735 GCF_042715295.1 Streptomyces sp. NPDC058701
CCGGTGCTGCTGACCGACCACAACGCCGACTTCCTGTCCCGGTCGGAGGCCTTCGACCGGGCCGCCGACGCCCTCGCGGCGTGGGCCGAGGAGTACCGGCCCGTGCCCGCCTGACGCGCGCCGGCGGCGTACGAAGGCCCGTACGGGGATCAGCCCTGTGCGGGCCTTCCGCCGTGCAGGGCGATCGCCCGCTGCATGGCCTTGCGGGCCCGCGGGGTGTCGCGGGCGTCGTGGTAGGCGACGGCCAGGCGGAACCAGCTGCGCCAGTCCCCCGGCCGGTCCTCGGTCTCGGCCTTGCGGCGCGCGAAGACCTCGTCGGCGGAGTTCCGCAGGATCCGCCCGTACCCGTCCCGTTCCAGCTCGTCCACGGGCAGGCCGCCCTCGGCCTCCAGCTCGGTCGCGAGCTGGTTGGCCCGGGTGACGAACTGCGTGTTCTTCCAGAGGAACCACACGCCGATGACCGGCAGGATCAGTACGGCCACCCCGAAGGTGACGGTGAGCCAGGTGCCGTGCCGGATCAGCATCAGGCCCCGGCCGCCGGCCAGGACGAAGTAGACCACCAGGACGGCGGCCGTGAGGAAGTACGTGATCTTCGCGCGCATAGTGGTGCCGTCAGCCCAGGTCGAGGAAGTGTTCCAGGCCGAAGGTGAGGCCCGGGGCCGCCGTGACGCGGCGTGCGCCGAGCAGGATGCCCGGCATGAAGCTGCTGTGGTGCAGCGAGTCGTGGCGGATGGTCAGCGTCTCGCCCTCGCCGCCGAGGAGCACCTCCTGGTGGGCCAGCAGGCCGCGCAGGCGGATGGCGTGCACCGGAACCCCGTCCACGTCGGCGCCGCGGGCACCGTCGAGGGCCGTGGCCGTGGCGTCGGGCTGCGCGCCGAGGCCGGCCTCGGCGCGGGCGGCGGCGATGAGCTGCGCCGTGCGGGTGGCCGTGCCGGAGGGGGCGTCGACCTTGTTGGGGTGGTGCAGCTCGACGACCTCGACGGACTCGAAGTATCGCGCGGCCTGCGCGGCGAACTTCATGGTGAGGACGGCGCCGATGGAGAAGTTCGGGGCGATGAGCACGCCGGTTCCCGGCGATCCGGCGAGCCAGGTGTTCAGCCGGGCGAGGCGGTCCTCGGTCCAGCCGGTGGTGCCGACCACGCCGTGGATGCCGTGGCGGACGAGGAACTCCAGGTTCTCCATCACCGAGGCCGGGGTGGTCAGTTCGACGGCGACCTGGGCGCCGGCCTCGGCCAGCGCCTCCAGCTTGTCGCCGCGGCCGAGTGCGGCCACCAGCTCCATGTCGTCGGCGGCCTCGACCGCCTTGACCGCCTCGGCGCCGATACGGCCCCGGGCGCCGAGGACGGCCACGCGCAGCTTGCTCATCTTGGGTCCTTCACAGGTCGGCACAGAGGTGTGTGCGTACGGAACTAGGCGACCGCTTCGTCGAGGCGGGCGGCCTGCTTCTCCTTCAGCGGGCCGATCACCGCGAGCGAGGGCCGCTGGGTCAGCACGTCCCGTGCCACCGAGCGGACGTCGTCCGGGGTCACGGCGGCGATCCGGGCCAGCATGTCGTCGACCGACATCTGGTCGCCCCAGCACAGCTCGCTCTTGCCGATGCGGTTCATGATCGCGCCGGTGTCCTCCAGGCCGAGGACGGTGGAGCCGGAGAGCTGGCCGATGGCCCGCTTGATCTCCTCGTCGTCGAGTCCGTCCGCGGCGACCTTGTCGAGCTCGTCGCGGCAGATCCGCAGGACGTCGTGGACCTGGCCGGGCCGGCAGCCCGCGTACACGCCGAAGAGGCCGGTGTCGGCGAAGCCCGAGGTGTACGAGTACACGCTGTAGGCGAGGCCGCGCTTCTCCCTGACCTCCTGGAAGAGGCGGGAGGACATGCCGCCGCCGAGGGCGGTGTTCAGTACGCCCAGGGCCCAGCGGCGCTCATCGGTGCGGGCGAGACCCGGCATGCCGAGGACGACGTGGGCCTGCTCGGTCTTGCGGTTGATGTGCTCCACCCGGCCGGCGGTGCGGATGCGCCGGGCGCCGGTGCGGGGGCCGATGGGTTCGGCGTCGGTGCGCCCGAGGGCGCCGGCCTTCTCGAAGGCCGCGCGGACCTGGCGCACCAGCTTGTTGTGGTCGACGTTCCCGGCGGCCGCTACGACGAGGTGCGTCGGGTCGTAGTGCTTCTTGTAGAAGCGGCGGATCCGGTCGGCGCCCAGCGCGTTGATGGTGTCGACGGTGCCGAGGACGGGGCGGCCCAGCGGGGTGTCCCCGTACATCGTCTGCGCGAACAGGTCGTGGACCACGTCGCCCGGGTCGTCCTCGGTCATCGCGATCTCTTCGAGGATGACGCCGCGCTCGGCGACGACGTCCTCCTCGCGGATCAGCGAGCCGGTGAGCATGTCGCAGACGACGTCGACGGCCAGTGGCAGGTCCGTGTCGAGCACCCGTGCGTAGTAGCAGGTGTACTCCTTCGCCGTGAAGGCGTTCATCTCGCCGCCGACCGCGTCGATCGCGGAGGAGATGTCCAGGGCGCTGCGCTTCTCGGTGCCCTTGAAGAGGAGGTGTTCCAGGTAGTGCGTGGCGCCGTTCAGCGTCGGCGTCTCGTCACGGGAGCCGACGTGGGCCCAGATGCCGAAGGTGGCGGAGCGGACGGAGGGCAGCGTCTCGGTGACGATGCGCAGTCCGCCGGGGAGCACGGTGCGCCGGACGGTGCCGATGCCGTTGCTCCCCTTGAGCAGGGTTTGGGTACGGGCGACGGCCCGCCCCTCCGAAGAGGGGCGGGCCGTCACACGGGAACTACGCGACATCACTTGTCGGAGTCGTCCTTGTCAGCGTCGTCGTCGCCGGCGGCCTCGCCGTCGATCACGGGGATCAGGGAGAGCTTGCCGCGCGAGTCGATCTCGGCGATCTCCACCTGGACCTTGGTGCCGACCGCGAGCACGTCCTCGACGTTCTCCACGCGCTTGCCACCGGCGAGCTTGCGGATCTGCGAGATGTGCAGCAGACCGTCCTTGCCGGGCATCAGGGAGACGAAGGCACCGAAGGTGGTGGTCTTGACGACCGTACCCAGGTAGCGCTCGCCGACCTCCGGCATGGTCGGGTTGGCGATCGCGTTGATCGTGGCGCGGGCGGCCTCGGCGGCCGGGCCGTCGGCGGCACCGATGTAGATGGTGCCGTCGTCCTCGATCGTGATCTCGGCGCCGGTGTCCTCCTGGATCTGGTTGATCATCTTGCCCTTGGGCCCGATGACCTCGCCGATCTTGTCGACCGGGATCTTGACCGTGATGATCCGCGGGGCGAAGGGGGACATCGCGTCCGGCGTGTCGATCGCTTCCATCATCACGTCGAGGATGTGGAGGCGGGCGTCGCGGGCCTGCTTGAGGGCGGCGGCCAGGACCGAGGCCGGGATGCCGTCGAGCTTGGTGTCCAGCTGGAGCGCGGTGACGAACTCCTTGGTGCCGGCGACCTTGAAGTCCATGTCGCCGAAGGCGTCCTCCGCACCGAGGATGTCGGTGAGGGCGACGTAGTGGGTCTTGCCGTCGATCTCCTGGGAGATCAGGCCCATGGCGATGCCGGCGACGGGGGCCTTGAGGGGCACACCGGCGTTCAGCAGCGACATGGTGGAGGCGCAGACCGAGCCCATGGACGTCGAGCCGTTGGAGCCGAGGGCCTCGGACACCTGACGGATCGCGTAGGGGAACTCCTCGCGGGTCGGGAGGACCGGCACGATGGCGCGCTCGGCGAGCGCGCCGTGGCCGATCTCGCGGCGCTTGGGCGAGCCCACGCGGCCGGTCTCGCCGACGGAGTACGGCGGGAAGTTGTAGTTGTGCATGTAGCGCTTGCGGGTCACCGGGGAGAGGGTGTCCAGCTGCTGCTCCATGCGGAGCATGTTCAGGGTGGTGACGCCCAGGATCTGGGTCTCGCCACGCTCGAACAGCGCCGAGCCGTGCACGCGCGGGATGGCCTCGACCTCGGCGGCGAGGGTACGGATGTCCGTGATCCCGCGGCCGTCGATGCGGACCTTGTCCTTGATGACGCGCTCGCGCACCAGGGCCTTGGTCAGGCTGCGGTACGCGGCGGAGATCTCCTTCTCGCGGCCTTCGAAGGCCGGGAGGAGCTTCTCGGCGGCGATCTCCTTGACGCGGTCCAGCTCGGCCTCGCGGTCCTGCTTGCCCGCGATGGTCAGCGCCTGGGAGAGCTCGCCCTTGACGGCAGCCGAGAGGGCCTCGTACACGTCGTCCTGGTAGTCCAGGAAGACCGGGAACTCGCCCTCGGGCTTGGCGGCCTTGGCGGCGAGGTCGGCCTGGGCCTTGCAGAGGGCCTTGATGAAAGGCTTCGAGGCGTCGAGACCGGCGGCCACGACCTCCTCGGTCGGCGCCTCGGCGCCGCCCTTGACGAGGGCGATGGTCTTCTCGGTGGCCTCGGCCTCGACCATCATGATCGCGACGTCACCGTCATCGAGCACGCGGCCCGCGACGACCATGTCGAAGACGGCGTCCTCGAGCTCGGTGTGCGTCGGGAAGGCCACCCACTGGCCGCGGATCAGCGCGACGCGGACGCCGCCGATCGGGCCGGAGAAGGGCAGGCCCGCGAGCTGGGTGGACGCGGACGCGGCGTTGATCGCGACGACGTCGTACAGGTGGTCCGGGTTGAGCGCCATGATCGTGGCGACGACCTGGATCTCGTTGCGCAGGCCCTTCTTGAAGGAGGGGCGCAGCGGGCGGTCGATCAGGCGGCAGGTGAGGATCGCGTCCTCGGAGGGCCGGCCTTCGCGACGGAAGAAGGAGCCGGGGATCTTGCCGGCCGCGTACTGCCGCTCCTCGACGTCCACCGTGAGGGGGAAGAAGTCGAGCTGGTCCTTGGGCTTCTTCGACGCGGTGGTGGCGGACAGCACCATCGTGTCGTCGTCCAGGTAGGCAACGGCGGAGCCGGCGGCCTGGCGGGCCAGACGGCCCGTCTCGAAGCGGATGGTGCGGGTGCCGAAGGAACCGTTGTCAATGACGGCCTCGGCGTAGTGGGTCTCGTTCTCCACTAGCGTTTTCTCCATTTTCGTCGTCTCCGTCCGCCGCCCGTGTGGCGGTGGACGGTTGCGGAGAAGCGCTCCTGGCGTGCGGGCCGGTCTTCGATCGAAGCATCCGGTTCGGTGCCCGTGGGGGCATTCCGGGTGCCACTACCGAGGACCGGCGGCGTAGGGAGGGCGCTCCTCCTCTTCAGTTGTGCACGTCCTGCGTCTTCCTCGGACGTGCACGTGCGTCCGTGTCCAGACTACAAAGGGTCCGGTCCGGTGCGCACGTACGGCAAAGGGAGCGGCCCCCGGCTGTGGGAACCGCTCCCTTCACGGCGTGTTACTTGGCGCCGGCCGCACCGCGGCGGATGCCGAGGCGCTCGACCAGGGCGCGGAAGCGCTGGATGTCCTTCTTGGCCAGGTACTGCAGCAGACGGCGGCGCTGGCCGACCAGGATCAGCAGACCACGACGGGAGTGGTGGTCGTGCTTGTGCGTCTTGAGGTGCTCGGTCAGGTCCGAGATGCGGCGCGAGAGCATGGCGACCTGGACCTCGGGGGAGCCGGTGTCGCCCTCCTTGGCACCGAACTCGGTGATGATCTGCTTCTTCGTAGCGGCGTCGAGCGGCACGCGTACTCCTCGTGATAGGTCTTCGTTGCCACCGAGTGCCCCAGGTCTGAGTCTCTGGGGAGCTTCCGTAACTCGGAAGGCGGGGTCCGCTGAGCGCAGTCCACAGATCCTTGGTGAAGGGTCCGGGGGACGCGTACACAAACGGCCGTCACACAGCGTACCAGGCTGCCGCATCCCGCCGTCTCAGCTGGTGAGCGACCGGACGCGGGAGTAGACGTCGAGCACCGCGAGGGTCAGCGGCACCAGGCTGAGCAGGACCGCGGCCTCGGTGAGGTCGAGGAGCCGCCCCCAGAAGGGTGACAGACCCTTGCGGGGAATGACCAGCGCAATTCCGGCGAGGAGCGCCGCACCGGCGATCACGGCGGCGGAGAGCCAGAGCGTCCGGACGGTGAGGTCGGCGGCGAGGAGGGTCGGCGGGTTCAGGGCCAGGCCCAGGATGAGGAGCGCGGTGGCGGCGAGGCCTGCGGTCAGGGCGCACACCACCTGGGAGGTGTAGCGGAAGAGGCGGGCGCGCAGCAGCATGGCGAGGCCGGTGGCCAGCGCGAGCAGGCGGCCCCAGGTGTTGTCGGAGAAGCCGAGGACGGCGGCCGCGCCGACGGCGACGGCGGCGCAGCCCGCGACCAGGCCGAGCAGCATCTCGTGGCCGCGGCGGGCCTGGGCGGCGATCTGCTCGGCGTCGAGGGAGGCGGCCTGGTCGTGCGGGTCGGAGCCGGTCTGGTCACCGTACGGGTCGGTCTCGTAGCGGTCCGGGGTGTCGCTGTACTCGACGTACTCGGCGGCGCCCTGCGGGGCGGCGTAGCCGATCGGCAGTCGGGCGAAGCGGGCGGAGAGGCCGGGGAGGAAGGCGACGAGGCCGATGGCCGCGGGGGCGCAGACGGCGGCGGTGGAGGTGGCCGAGGCCTCGGCGGCGATGGCCGCGAAGGTGGCGAGGGTTCCGGTGGCGGCGACGAAGGTGGCCGCGACGAAGGGGGCGTCGCCGCTGGGGGTGAGTGCGACCAGGGCGACGGAGGCGATCAGGACGCAGACGCAGCCGAGCAGGAACTGGAGGCGGCCGGGGCCCTGGCCGGCGGCGGGGGCGATGATGCCGGAGCCGGCGATCAGCAGGTGCGGGAGTGCGGCGAGGCCGAGGGCGACGGCGGAGCCGCGGTCGCGGTAGACGCGGGCGCGCACGCCGGCCACGGCGGTGAGCAGGACGCCCGTGGAGCCCGCGATGACGCCGGCCAGGCCGTACATGTCGTGGCGGACGGGGTCGGCGTACCAGAGGACGAAGCCGAGCATGGTGAACAGGAGCGCGGCGCCGGCCAGTCCCGCGCCGCGCAGCATGTCGTC
This sequence comes from Streptomyces sp. NPDC058701, assembly GCF_042715295.1. Lineage (NCBI taxonomy): Bacteria > Bacillati > Actinomycetota > Actinomycetes > Kitasatosporales > Streptomycetaceae > Streptomyces > Streptomyces sp. NPDC058701. The sequence goes on from NZ_JBHXSY010000052.1 coordinate 12,002, forward strand.
GCTCCAGCGGTGCCGGTCGCGGACGACGGCGGAGGCCACCGCGTCGGAGACGTCGTCGAAGACGGCGGGCGGCAGGGACTCGGCGAAGGGGCGCAGGCTCAGCACCTCGCCGTCGAGGACCTGTTGGGCGGCGAGGGTGCGGGCGCCGTCGAGGACGGTGCCGGAGCGGCGGACCAGGTGGAAGCCGGTGGGGGCGCCGACGGGCTGTGTCTGGCCGGTGAGGCGCAGCAGCTCGGGGTAGACGTCGGCGACGGCGATGTCCTCGGGGAGGGCGACGTCGATCCGGCTGTCGGGGGCCACGACGGTGACCCTGCAGAAGCCCGTCGTTGCGGCCGTACTCACCTGTGTGACCCCCCTGGTTGGCGTCCGCGCCCGCGGTCGATTCGCGGGTGCGCATGCTGCGCGCGTCACCCTACCGGGCGTGTGGCGGACTGTCGGCACGTAGGATCACCACCCCGGCCGCCGCCGGGAGGTGACCCCGGACGGAGGAGCCCCCCGAACGCCCGGGACTTGGGGGGCGCCGGCCGCGACGTCCCGTCCGTTTTCGAGGGATTGATGCCCCGGTGAGCCAGATCGTCGTCAAACGCCCGCCACGGTCCCTGCCGGCTGAAGTGCCGTCGGAGGAGCTGAGGCTGGAGGCTCCGCCCGAGCTTCCGCGAGGGCAGCAGGAGGGCATGATGATGCAGCTCCTGCCGATGCTCGGCATGGGCTCGTCCGCGGTGTTCTTCTTCATGCCGGGCGCGATGCCCATGATGCGGATCATGGGCGCCCTGATGCTGGTGTCGACGCTCGCCATGGTTATCGCGCAGGTCCTCCGGTTCCGCAGGGGTACGCAGGGGCAAATGGCGGACGTGCGCCGGGACTACCTCAAGTACCTCGCGCAGACGCGCCGTCAGGTTCGGCGGACCGCGCGGGCGCAGCGCGACGCGCAGCTGTACCTGCACCCGGCGCCCGAGCAGCTGTGGTCGGTGGTGGCCGAGGGTTCGCGGCTGTGGGAACGGCGGGTCGGCGACCGGGACTTCGGGCAGGCCCGGCTGGGGCTGGGCGCGCAGCGGCTGTCCACTCCGCTGGTGGCGCCGGACACGGCGCCGGTCGACGAGCTGGAGCCGCTGACGGCGGGCGCGATGCAGCGCTTCCTGAGGGTGCATTCCTCGCTGGACGGGCTGCCGGTGGCGGTGTCGATCCGGGCGTTCTACCACGTGACGGTCTCCGGCGAGCCGGACTCGGCGCGGGGTACGGCGCGCGCGCTGGTGGCGCAGCTGGCGACCCTGCACTCCCCCGAGGACCTGATGGTGGCGGTGGTGGCGGCGCCGGGGGCCATGGCGTCGTGGGACTGGACGAAGTGGCTGCCGCACGCGCAGGTGCCGGGGCAGGTCGACGGGGCCGGTACGAAGCGGCTGTTCGGCGACGACCTGGGCGAGCTGGAGGGGCTGCTGGCCTCCCGGCTGGAGGGGCGGCCGCGGTTCAGCCGGGAGGTGTCCCCCGTACTGGACCAGCCGCACCTGGTGCTGGTGCTGGACGGCGGGTCGGTGCCGCCGGACTCGGTGTTCGCGGCGGCGGAGGGGCTGCAGGGCGTCACCATCGTCGAGGTGGTCGCGGGCGAGCTGGACGAGCCCCGGGGCGGGCTGTCGGTCGTGGTGCGGCCGGGGCGGCTGCGTCTGGAGTCGGGCGCGGGGGTGGCGTACGAGGGCGTGCCGGACACCCTGTCGCTGCCCGCGGCGGAGGCCCTCGGCCGGCAGCTGGCGCCGCTGCGCACGGGCGGCGGGGACGACGACGAGCCGCTGCTGGCGAACCTGGACTTCACGGACCTGCTGAACCTGGGCGACGCGGCCGCGGTGGACGTGGCGCGGACCTGGCGGCCGCGGTCGGCCGGTGAGCGGCTGCGCGTGCCGATCGGGGTCGGCGAGGACGGCGGTCCGGTCATGCTGGACCTGAAGGAGGCCGCCCAGGAGGGGATGGGCCCGCACGGCCTGTGCGTGGGCGCGACGGGTTCGGGCAAGTCGGAGCTGCTGCGCACGCTGGTGCTGGGGCTGGCGGTGACGCACACCTCGGAGACGCTGAACTTCGTGCTCGCCGACTTCAAGGGCGGTGCGACCTTCACCGGCATGGGGCAGATGCCCCACGTGGCGGCGGTCATCACCAACCTGGCGGACGACCTGACGCTCGTGGACCGGATGGGCGACTCGATCCGCGGTGAGCTCCAGCGCCGCCAGGAGCTGCTGCGTTCGGCGGGCAACTACGCCAACATCCACGACTACGAGAAGGCGCGCGCGGCCGGCGCGCCGCTGGAGCCGCTCGCGTCGCTGGTGCTGGTGATCGACGAGTTCAGCGAACTGCTGACGGCCAAGCCGGACTTCATCGACATGTTCATCCAGATCGGCCGGATCGGCCGGTCTCTGGGCGTGCACCTGCTGCTGGCCTCGCAGCGGCTGGAGGAGGGCAAGCTGCGCGGGCTCGACACGTACCTGTCGTACCGGATCGGTCTGCGGACCTTCTCCGCTGCGGAGTCGCGGACCGCGATCGGCGTGCCGGACGCCTACCACCTGCCGTCGGTGCCCGGTTCGGGCTACCTGAAGTTCGGGACGGACGAGATGACGCGCTTCAAGGCGGCGTACGTCTCGGGCACCTACCGCTCGGGCGGCCCCGACCTGTCGGTGGGGCTGTTCCCGGTGGAGCGGCGGCCCGCCCTGTTCACGGCGGCGCCGGTCCCGGTGGTGTACGCGGCCCCGGACCCGGCGTACCTGGCGTCGCAGTCCTCCCGGGGGGACGACGCGCTGGCCGACACGGTGCTGGACGTGATCGTGGGCCGGCTGGAAGGGCAGGGTGTCCCGGCGCACCAGGTGTGGCTGCCGCCGCTCGACCAGGCGCCGCCGCTGGACCAGCTCCTGCCGGCGCTGGCCCCGAGCACGGAGCGCGGGCTGCACGCGGAGGGGTACACGCGGCCCGGTGGTCTGATCGTGCCGCTCGGTCTGATCGACAAGCCGTTCGAGCAGCGGCGCGAGGTGCTGTACCGGGACTTCTCCGGCGCGGCGGGCCACATGATGGTGGTCGGCGGCCCGCAGTCGGGCAAGTCGACGCTGATGCGGACGCTGATCTCGTCGTTCGCGCTGACGCACACCCCGCGCGAGGTGCAGTTCTACGGGCTGGACTTCGGCGGTGGCAGCCTGTCGTCGGTGGCGGAGCTCCCGCACGTGGGCGGCATCGCCTCGCGTCTGGACCCGGAGCGGGTGCGGCGCACGGTCGCGGAGGTCGGCGGCATCCTGAACCGCCGCGAGGAGTTCTTCCGCTCGAACAACATCGACTCGATCGGGACCTACCGGCGCCGCCGGGCGGCGGGCGAGCTGCCCGGCGAGCCGTGGGGCGACGTGTTCCTCGTCGTCGACGGCTGGGGCAACTTCCGCGGCGAGTACGACGGCCTGGAGCAGGTCGTCACGGACATCGCGTCCCGCGGCCTGGGCTACGGCATCCATGTGGTGATCACCGCGGCCCGGTACATGGAGGTGCGGGCCGCGCTGAAGGACCAGATGCTCAGCCGGCTGGAGCTACGGCTCGGCGACGTCATGGACTCCGAGTTCGACCGCAAGGTCGCGGCGAACGTCCCGGCGGGGATGCCGGGGCGGGGCCAGGTGGCGGAGAAGCTGCACTTCCTGGGCGCGCTGCCGCGGATCGACGGCTCCCACGAGGCGGAGGACCTCTCCGAGGCCACGGCGGCCTTCGTGGACGCGGTGAAGCGCGGCTGGGCGGGTCAGGCGGCTCCGGGCGTGCGGCTGCTGCCGCGGCTGCTCCACTGCGACCAGTTGCCCAGGGGCGGCGAGCACCCCGGCCGCGGGATCGCGATCGGCATCGACGAGATGGAACTGGAGCCGGTGTTCGTCGACTTCGAGTCCGATCCGTTCCTGCTGGTCTTCGGCGAGAGCGAGTCGGGCAAGACGAACCTGCTGCGGCTCATCGCGCGGCAGATCGCCGAGCGGTACACGCCCGACCAGGCGCGCCTGGTCGTGGGCGACTACCGGCGGAGCCTGCTCGGGGCGCTGCCGGAGGAGCACCTGCTGGAGTACGCGCCGATGGCGAGTTCCCTGCAGATGCACATGGAGGCGCTGGGCGGGGTGTTCTCGCGGCGTCAGCCGCCGACGGACGTCACCCCGCAGCAGCTGCGCGACCGCAGCTGGTGGACCGGGCCGGACGTGTTCATCATCATCGACGACTTCGACCTGGTGGCGACGAGCCAGGGCAATCCGCTGGCCCCGCTGGTGGAGTTCCTGCCCTTCGCCCGGGACACGGGCGTCCGTTTCATCATCGCCCGCAACTCCGCGGGTGCCTCGCGCTCGATGTACGAGCCGTTCATGCAGCGGATCAAGGAGCTGGGCGCGCAGGGCGTCGTGCTGTCCGGCGACCCGTCGGAGGGCGACCTCGTGGGCAACGTGCGGCCGCGTCCGATGCCGCCGGGCCGCGCCTACTTCTCCTCGCGCCGGCGGGGCACGTCGCTGGTGCAGCTCGGGCGGATGCCCGGGATGTGAGGTACCGATCGGGGGAAAGCCGCGTCGCCGGGCGGCGCGGCCCCGATAATCGGCGGTGAAGACCGCTCCACCGAGGGAAGGGCCGCACATGGGCACCCAGCAGGAGAAGGACGAGCTGTACGCGCTCGACATCAGCGGCGTCGAGTGGGAGGGCCCGCCCGGGACCAGCCCCGACGAGGAGCGTGTGGAGATCGCCCGGCTGCCCGAGGGCGCGGTGGCGATGCGCTCCTCCCTGGACCGCGAGACGGTGCTGCGCTACACGGCGGCCGAGTGGGAGGCGTTCGTACTGGGCGCCAGGGACGGCGAGTTCGACCTGGAGCGGCACCGGCCGTGAGCGGCCGGCGTCCCGTGCGGCGCCGGCCGACGGCGAAGGGGCGCGCCCGGTGCGGGCGCGCCCCTTCGGCACGTACGGACGTCGCCGCGGCCTAGAAGCCTTCGGTGAACAGGCGCGAGGCCTTCTGGTCCGTGGAGCGGTAGTCGTCCTTGCCGCGCTCGATGAGCTGGGCGACCTGCTCGAGCGTGGACTTCATGTGCTCGGCCTTGCCCTTGTACTTGCTCTGGAGCTGGATGTAGGCGGCGTGCGCCTCACCGTCCCAGGTGTCCGTGACGACCTTCAGGGCCTGGTCCATGGCGGTCAGGTCGTCGACGATCTTCTTGGAGACCGTGCGGATGCGGTTGGCCATCTGCTGGACGCTCTCGTACTGGACCTTGGTGTGGCCGTCGGTGGCAGCCATGTTCATCTCCTTCGGGCTGAGCGGGCTGTTCGGTGGACGAAGCGGTCAGATGCCGTTGAGACCGGAGTTGTTGCCGCTGGACTGGACGGCCTTGAACGCGGTGCGCACGTCGTCGTCCTGCGCGTTGCTCAGGTTCTTGGTCTGGGCGACCGCGTTGTGCAGGATCCCCAGCAGCCGGCGGATCTGGTCGTGGTCCTCGTTGACCACCGTCTGCGCGCTGATGAACCCCGAGGCACCCACACCGGTCCAGCCGGCGCTCACGGTGGCCAGGATGTCGGCCAGCTCGCGGGCCTGGGTGGTGACGGCATCGCCCGTTTCGGAGATCTTGTTCTTCGCCTGGACGATGGGATCGTCCGCAAGTCCGAAAGTGTTGCTCATCCGAAGCTCCTCACTTCTCAATTCGCCGGCAGAACCGGCGGATCGCGTGGCGGAGCGGACGGTCCCCGGCGCGGTGTCAGCCACGCGCCCCGGACATCCCCCTCCGCTTCACGCGAATCCCCCGATCACAGTCGTGAAGCCTGTTGCCACTCTAGCCAGTTCATCGGCCCTGCCCAACACCGGTGGGTCGGTACCGTCGATGGACCGTGACCGTTCACTGCAAACGGCTACGGCGGTTCCGGGCATCCCGGACGACCGTCGCGGTGCCCGCGATGACGGCGATCAGGACCGCGCCGATCCCGAGAGCGTACGTTCCGAGGCGCTCCTCGCGCTCCTGCGGGGTCTCGGCGAGCTGGAGCACCGCCGCCTCCGGGGCGACGGCCGGCGGCGGGCCGGGGTCCGGGACCGGGGCCTTCGGCGGCTCGTGGTCCTGGCCGAGGGCGCGGACCGGGTCCACGACACCCCAACCGACGTAGTCGTCACGGCCGTTGACGGCCCGTTCGGCGGTGTTCTGGATCTGCCAGACGATCTGCTCGACGCTCCAGTCGGGGTGCTCGGCGCGCAGCAGGGCGGCGACCCCGGCGACGTACGGAGCGGAGAAGCTGGTGCCGTTGTCGATGCACTGGCCGAAGCCGGGGACGGTGGAGACCATGTCGACGCCGGGCGCCGCGATGCCGATGAAGTCGCCGGGCTGGGAGAACGCCGCGCGTTCGTTGTTGCGGTCCGAGGAGGCCACGGCGAGCACCCCGGGGAAGGCGGCCGGGTAGGTCCGGCGCTTCTCGCCGCTCATGCCGTCGTTGCCGGCGGAGGCGACCACGACGACCTTGGCGTCGATGGCCTTGCGCACCGCCGTGCCGAGGGCGGAGTCCGGCGAGAGCGGCACGTCGGTGTCCTGCGAGATGTTGATGACCTGGGCGCCCTTGGCGACCGCGTGGTCGATCGCGGCGGCGAGAGAGGCGGCGTCGCCCTGCCCGCGGCCGTCGTTCTGCCGGATCGGGATGATCGTGGCCTCCGGGGCCAGGCCGACGAAGCCGGTGCCGGCCTGGGGGCGGGCGGCGATGAGCCCGGCGACCTTCGTGCCGTGGCCGACGGTGTCGTTGGTGCCGTCTCCGGCGGGCTTGCCGCCCTTGCCGTCGCCCTTGCCGTCGTCCGCGGGTGCGCCGCCGGCTCCTCCGGTTCCGACGAAGTCCCGGCCGGCACTGACGTCGATGGCGCCGCTGAGCTGCGGGTTCGTCCGGTCGACTCCGGTGTCGATGACGGCGACGCGGATGCTGTTGCCCTTCGCGTCCTTGCCCTTGGTCTGCGCCCAGAGTTCGTCCAGGAGCAGCCGCTGGAGGGCCCAGGGGCGGTCCTCGATCTGCTTCTTCATGGGGAAGGTGCACTCGCCCGCCCCGTCGAGGCCGAGCGCGTACGGGGGCTGCGGCGCGGGCGGGCCGGGGGCGGGTGCGGCGGCGGCCGCCGAGCCGGACAGCGCGACGAGGCCGAAGCCGACGGCGAGGAGCGCGCACCGCGTCGCGGGGGTCACGCGGGCCACGGGCGGCCGGGAGGTCCGCGGCGGGGACACCGGAGGTCGGGGCATCGGCGACTTCCTCACGAACCCTGGGGCTGACGGGCGGAGTTGGTGTCCAGGCGCGGCCCCTTGGAGAGGAACTCCGACCACGCGATGGGCACCATGGCCGGGGCTACGGTGCCGTAGCCGAGCCGGATCTGCGCCTGGCTGGCCTCGGGGCGGGCGTCCGCTCCGTCCTTGGCCTGCTGTTCCGGCGCGCCGATCTTCGACTTCTCGCTGTCGCTGTCGCCGTTGGCCTGGACGGCGTACCGCAGGCCGGTGTCGGTGACCAGGAAGAGCGAGCCGCCGGCGGTGGTCTGCTTCCCCTGGACCTGCGTGTAGAGCAGTCCGGAACCCGGGGTGACGTACGCGCTGGTGCCGCTGGCCGTGATGTCGATGGGGAAGGCGGTGCCGGCCCAGGTGCTCAGGGTCGCGTTGCCCTGGCCGTCCACCGCGCGGAGCACCGTGCACACGGTGTCGCGGTGGGCCGCGCCGTTCGGCTGGGCGCCGCCCGGCTGGGCCGCGCCGGCGGGTGCGGTCTGGTTGACGCGCTCCGCCTTGCGCTGCGGCCACCGGGCGTTCCCGGCGAAGGGGGTGGCGTCCGGGGCGAGGGCCTGGAGGTCGATCTCGCGGGCCTTGCCGTTCATGTTGAGGCCGTCGGTCTCGGGGGCGGAGATCAGCAGCCAGGCGGCGAACTCCGAGACCGGGGCGACCTTTCCGGGCAGGACCACGTAGAACTGCGTGCCGGAGCCCGTCTGGGCGGTGAGCACCATGCCCACCTTGTTGTCCGCGGTGGCCAGGCCCGTGACGTCGGCGTTGGCGCCGGCTTTGGCGGGAAGCCGCGGGAAGGCCAGGTCGTCACCGGGGGCGAGGGTCCCCAGCCACTCCTCGGTGACCTGCTGCGGGGTGGCGCCCGTGCCGACCAGGGCGGTGGTCATCGTCCCGGCGGCCGCGTCGCCCTCGGGGAACTTGTACTTCGTGCCCGTCGCGTCGACCAGGTAGCGCTCCTTGCCCGGCCCGGTGCTCTGCACGTACAGCGACTGGGCCTCGCCGACCCGGCGCTGGTCGTCGAGGACGCGCGCCTCGCGGTCGGCGAGGACGAAGGTGGCCGTCTGCACGCCGCGGCCGTTGCCGCCGGGCTGCTGGCAGACCGCCCAGCGCTTGGCCCGCCCGGCGTCCTCCTTGGCGGGGAGCCGGTCGGGGGCGTACGGGATGCCGATGATGGGGCCGCGCGGCGGCTTTCCCCGGTCCAGGACCTTGTCCTCGACCTGGACCACCTTGGACTTGGACCCGTTCAGCAACAGGCGCGCGGAGGCGAGGTTCAGCACCGGGTGCAGCCGGGGCTGGTCCTTGCCGTTGACCTTGGTCGTCAGGACCACGTAGCGGGTGGTCGACTGCTTGCCGACGATGACCTGGGTGCCGGGCTCGGCCCAGCCCTTGGGGGCGGTCGGCTTGAACATGCCCCAGGCGCCGAAGCCGGCGACGATGAGCGCGCCGATGACCAGCCCCGGGACGACGGCGCGCAGCGGGCGCGGAGCGCCCTCCTCGGTCCCCGTCGCCGAGGGCTGGAGGAACGCGGCCACCGTGCGCCGCTTCGCGAAGGTGTACGCGTTGAGCTCATCACGTCGTGATGCCATGACTGCCTGATTCTCCCCGCACGGCCGGTCGGTGGCTACGGTCTCCGGGCCTCGATGGTCGGACCGGGGTCCTACTATGCCTCCTGACGGTCCGTGCGGAGGGGCCGGGTAGGGTGGGGCCGCCGTCCAGCGCCTTCCGGAGCGGTTCGATCAGGGCTTGCCGGGGCGGATCGGGGAGGTTCCGGGGCGCGCGGCGGATGCCGCGCGGCGCCGGAATGCACGGGGCGCTGCCCCGGAAAGGGGAGGTGCGCGAGTGATGGCCACCGCGACGCAACCGCAGACCGCCGCGGCCGCACCCGCACACGGCGGGGTGACGCCGCATCCGGAGTCGAGCCCCGGCCGTTTCGGTCCGTTCCGATTGCAACAGCTCGTCCTGCTCCAGCTCGCCGCCGCGGGCCTGTTGGCCGCGTGGGTGGTCGATCCTCTGCTGCTGATTCCCGCCGGCGTGCCGGCGCTGGTCCTGGTCGTGCTGGCCGTCGTACGCCGTCACCAGCGCTCCCTGCCCGAGTGGATCGGCGGCGCGCTGGCCCTGCGCGCGCGCCGCCGCCGGGCCGCGTCGCTGGCCGTGCCCGCGGGCACCGAGCCGGGGCTGGCGCCGCTCGTCGAGGCCGATCCGGCCCTGCGCACGCTGACGTTCAGCGACCGCGAGCGGCGGCCGGTCGGGATGATCGGCGACGGGACCTTCCTGACCGCGGTCGTCCAGGTGGACACGGACGCCACCGCGCTGCGCCCCGACCGGGCGACCCGGCCGCTGCCGCTGGGCGTCGTACGGGACATCCTCGAAGTGGACGGGATCCGGCTGGAGTCCGCGCAGCTGGTGCAGCACACGCAGCCGGCGCCGGCGCCGCACCTGCCGGCCCGGTCCATGGCCACCCGCAACTACGCCCCGCTGCAGGCCCGGACGGGTACTCCGGCCGTGCGGCTGACGTGGATCGCGCTCAAGCTCGACCCGGAGCTGTGCCCCGAGGCGGTGACCGCGCGCGGCGGCGGGCTCGCGGGGGCGCAGCGCTGCGTGGTGCGGGCGGCGGACCAGCTGGCGAGCCGGCTGGCCGGGGCCGGGTTCACGGCCACCGTGCTGACCGAGCAGGAGCTGACGGCCGCGCTGGCCACGTCCTCGTGCGCGAACCCGATGGCGATCACCCAGGCGGGCCGTTCCGCCAGTACGGGGCGGCGCACGGAGGAGACCTCGCGGACCTGGCGCTGCGACGACCGCCGGCACACCACGTACTGGATCGGACGCTGGCCGCAGCTGGGCGGGGCCGGGGCGGCGGCGCTGCCGCAGTTCGTGGCGCTGCTGACCTCGCTGCCCGCGCTCGCGACCAACTTCAGTCTGACGATGGCCGCGGCCGGCCGGCGGGGCGTGACGCTCACCGGACACGTACGGGTGACGGGCCGCAGTGACGAGGAACTGGTCACCGCACGGCGGGAGTTGGAGCGGACGGCACGGGGCGTGAAGGCGGGGCTGGTCCGGCTGGACCGGGAACAGGTGCCGGGGCTGCTGGCCTCGCTGCCGCTGGGAGGGGCGCGATGAGGGGTGGGTTCGGGCTCGTCGGGCCGCGTCGGGCCCGGCACGTCGTGCAGGCCGCGGAGCTGGACGCGCTGGCCCTGCCCGTGGGCGACGACGGGGTGGTGATCGGCGTGGACGCCGAGGGCCGGCCGGCGGTGCTCGGCATCAACCGGCCGACCCCGTACGAGGTGACGCTCATCGGCGGTCTCTGGACGGCGCAGGTGCTGGCGCTGCGCGCGGCGGCCACGGGCGCACGGGTGGCGGTGGAGACCGGACGCGGCCAGGTGTGGTCCGGACTGGCCCGGGAGGCGGGCGGCGGCCAGCAGTGCGTGACCCTCCACGAGGTGGGCCGCGTCCCGCCGCAGGGCGCGTCGGCAGGCAGCCCGGTGCTGGTGATCCGCGACTGCGGGATGCGTCCGCCGCGCGGCCGGGTGGTGGCCGGGCCGTGGCAGTCGGTGCTGACGCTGCTGCCGTACCTGAGCCCGACGGCCCCGCGGCTGCTCCAGCAGTCCTCGCTGGCGGGCGTGCAGCGGGTGTCGCCGGACGAGGCGGAACAGATCGGCCGGCTGATGAACCTGCCGCGGCCCGCGGTGGATTCACTGCCGACGCTGGGCGACGGGGTGACGCTGTGGTGCACGCCGCGCGACCGGCAGTTCGTGATGACCCAGGGCACGGACGCGGAGACGGGCCTGCTGGGCGGCGCGCGGCGGATCGACTAAGGGCTGTCCCGTCATCCCTGGTGGATCAGCGCGCGGCGTCGGATGCGGCACGTCGCAAGGCGGAGGGGCGCCCTCATACCGGGCGTATGAGGGCGTTCCGACCACGCGGCGAGGCGCCGTGGCTGACGCCGCGCGCCCGCCGGGGATTGCGGGACAGCCCTCAGGGAGCCTTTTTCGGATCCCGCCGGCCGGGACCGCGCTGTCCGGTGCCGTGCACCGCACGGCGGAAGGCCGGCCGGATTCGGCCGAGTACCGGACGGACTCGGCCGGCCCGGCGACGCGGCGAGATGCGGTGCCGGGCGGCGCGGGCCCGGCACGGTCCGAGGGAGACGGACCGGGGACGGCCCGGCTTCCGGTCCGGGCGGGAGGGACCCCGGCCGGGTGGGGCGGGTACGGGCGGCGGACACTCGTGTCGGGGCGCGATTAGGCTGGGCGCGGCCGCGGCGTCGAGGTGGACGCCGGACCGTGTACGACAGACCAGGAGGACCAGTGAGCGGCGATCGGAACGAGAGGCGCGGCGGGGCGTGGGACGTCCCGACGGACGATCAGTCCGACGCGGAGCCCGAGCTGACGGGCGAGTTCACCATCGACTACACCCCACCGGCCTGGTACACGCAGGACGCGGCTCCGGCCGTCTCCGTCCCGGGTCTGCCCGCGGGGAGCGGCTTCGAGCCGCACCGGCCCTCGGACGGGCCCCCGACCCCGCCGGCGCGGACCGCTCCGCCGGCCCCCAGGACGCCCTCGGACGGCGCGGGCCTGCCGTCGGCTCCCCCGGAGCCGCTGACGCCGTCCGCTCCCCCGGAGCCGACGCCGTCCGCCCCGGTGGCGGGGCCGGCTCAGGTGCCCGCCGCCGTGCCGGCTCCCGTGCCGGCTCCCGCCCCGGCTCCCGTGCCGGCTCCCGGAACTCCGGCCGCGGCCGAGCCGCAGGACCCGTACCGGGCTCCGGCGCCCGCGCCCGCGGTGCCGGTTCCGGCGCCGCTCGGGGACGAGGCGCCCGCGCCCGCCGCGGCCCGGACTCCGCTCGCGCCCGGCGACGCGGCGCCCGAGCTGCCCGGCCCGTACGGAGCCCCCGCGCCGGTCGCGGTCGCTCCCCCGGCGTCCGGCCCGTACGGCGCCCCGGCCGCCGGGCGTGCGCCGCAGACCCCGGCGGCGGCCGCGGCGCCCGTACCCGACCCGCACCGGATGCCGGTTCCGCCGGCGGCGGCAGCGCCCCGCGAGGACGCGCCGGTCCAGGACGCGCCCTACGGGGACGCCCCCGTCCCGCCCGCGCCGCACCGGGAACCCCCGTCCGAGGGCGGGCCGTACCCGGACGCGCCCCGGGACGCGCTGCCCGGGGACGCGCCCCCGGCCGACGCCGCGGGAGCCGGGACCCCCGCGCCCGGCCCGTACCACGACGCCGCCCCGGCTCCGGTCGAGCCGCCGGTGGCGTACCCGGCCCCGGCGCCGGTCGAGCCGCCCGGCCCGTACCCGGCTCCCGGTCCGGCGCACGCCGCCGGGACCCCCGCGCCCGGCCCGTACCGCGACGCCGCCCCGGCAGCGGTGCCCGCGCCCGGGGAGACCCCGTTCGGAGGGACCCCCGCCGCGGGACCGGCGGGCCCGCCCGAGGTGCCGCAGCCCGGCCCCGAGCAGTCCTTCGGGGGACCGGGCGGAGAGCTGCCGTCGCTGCCGCCCACGTTCGCGGCGCAGGACGCGTACCCGTATCCGTACCCCCCGCAGGCCCAGGCCCAGCCCCAGGCCCCGCAGCCGGACCCCAGGGCCGCCTCCGAGTGGTCCCCCGGGCCGCAGGCGCAGCACGACCCCCGCTACGCCGCCGGGCAGGCCACCGGCGGGGCGCCGCTCGGCTACACGGCCGCCGTCGAGCTGTCCTCCGACCGGCTGCTGCGCAACAAGCAGAAGTCCAGGAACAACAGTGGCGGGGGCGGTGTCGGAAGCCGGTTCCGCTTCGGCGGCAAGGCGGCCGAAGCGGAGCGCCAGCGCAAGCTGGAGCTGATCCGCACCCCGGTCATGTCCTGCTACCGCATCGCCGTCATCAGCCTCAAGGGCGGCGTCGGCAAGACCACGACCACGACCGCCCTCGGCGCCACCCTCGCGACCGAGCGCCAGGACAAGATCCTCGCGATCGACGCGAACCCCGACGCCGGCACCCTCGGCCGCCGCGTCCGCCGCGAGACCGGCGCGACGATCCGCGACCTCGTCCAGGCGATCCCGTACCTCCACTCGTACATGGACATCCGCCGGTTCACCTCGCAGGCGCCCTCCGGGCTGGAGATCATCGCCAACGACGTGGACCCGGCCGTCTCGACGACCTTCAACGACGAGGACTACCGCCGCGTCCTGGAGACGCTCGGACGCCAGTACCCGATCATCCTCACGGACTCGGGCACCGGGCTCCTCTACTCCGCCATGCGCGGCGTCCTGGACCTGGCCGACCAGCTGATCATCATCTCGACCCCGTCCGTGGACGGCGCCAGCAGCGCCAGCACCACCCTCGACTGGCTCTCGGCCCACGGGTACGCCGACCTCGTCTCGCGGTCCCTCACCGTCATCTCGGGGGTCCGCGAGACCAGCAAGATGATCAAGGTCGAGGACATCGTGCAGCACTTCGAGACCCGCTGCCGGGGCGTGGTCGTGGTGCCCTTCGACGAGCACCTCGCGGCCGGCGCCGAGGTCGACCTCGACATGCTGCGGCCCAAGACCCGCGAGGCGTACTTCCACCTCTCCGCCCTGGTGGCCGAGGACTTCTCCCGCGCGCAGCAGCAGGCCGCGCAGAACCACTGGGGCGCTCCCCAGCAGCCTCAGCCCCATCAGCCCCACCCGCAGCCCCACGGTCCGGCCCAGCCGTCCCCGTACGGGCCGCCCCAGGGCCAGCCCCCGTACCAGCAGCCCCCGCAGCCCTACGGCCGGCCCTACCCGCAGCCCGGCCAGCCCTGGCAGCAGCCCCCGGCACCGCAGCAGCACCCCCAGCAGCCGCCCCAGCCCTCCCAGCCCCCGCGCGACCCGCGCCTCGGCTGAGGGGACGGGGACGCGCCCATCCTGCGACGCGGACGAAGAAGGGCCCGTACCACCCGGGGGTGGTACGGGCCCTTCCCGCTCGTTCCGGCGCGGCCGGTGTCATCGCTCCGAGTCGTACGCCCCGGTCAGCACCCGCGACCGCTTCACGTCGTCCGCGATCGCCTCCAGCAGCCCGTCGAGCGACTCGAACTTCGCCATCCCGCGCACGTAGGCGAGGAAGTCGACGGCCACGTGCATGCCGTACAGGTCCAGGCCGACGCGGTCGATGGCGTACGCCTCCACGGTCCGCTCGGTGGCGTCGAACTGCACGTTCGTACCGACCGAGATCGCCGCGGGCATCCGCTCGCCGTCCGCGGTCAGCCAGCCCGCGTACACCCCGTCCGCCGGGATCGCGGTGTGCGGCTGCGTCTCGACGTTGGCCGTCGGGTAGCCCAGCTCGCGTCCGCGCTGCGCACCGCGCACCACGACGCCCTCGACCCGGTGCGGGCGGCCCAGGATCTCGGCCGCGCCGTCCATGTCCCCCTCGGCGACGAGCCTGCGCGCCAGCGTGGAGGAGAACGGCACGCCGCCGCCCGCCTCGCCGCGCTCGACCAGGTCCACGACCTCGACCTCGTAGTCGTAGGTGGCGCCCAGCTCGCGCAGGAAGTCGACGTTCCCCGCGGCCCGGTGGCCGAAGCGGAAGTTCGGGCCCTCGATGACGGCGCGCGCGTGCAGTTTGTCGACGAGCACCTTCACGATGAAGTCGGCCGGCGACAGCTGCGAGAACTCCGCCGTGAACGGCAGGATCAGCAGCGCGTCCACGCCCAGCCCGGCCATGAGTTCGGCACGCCGGTCGTACGGCGCCAGGATCGGCGGGTGGCTGCCGGGGCGGACGACCTCGCTGGGGTGCGGGCTGAAGGTGACGACGACGGACGGGACGCCCAGCGCGCGCGCCTTCGCCACCGCCCGTCCGATGATGAGCTGATGACCGCGGTGCACACCGTCGTAGGAGCCGATGGTGACGACGCTGCGTCCCCAGTCCTGGGGGATGTCCTCCAAGCCACGCCAGCGCTGCACTGTGACCGCTCCTCGCCCGAACCCGTGTGGACCCTGTACCGATTGCCGATTGCAGGTCTAAGACTGCCATGCCGGTGGCCGGTGCCCCGCATCGGCATCGGAGTCGGAGACCTCCCGTGTCAGGTCGTCACGTCACATCCGCGGCCGCCCTGCCGAGCGTCTCCACCGTCCGCCGCGCGCTCGGCCCCAGCAGGGCGGCCGCCTCCGCTTGCGCCTGTGCCAGCCAGCCGGCCACGAGCGCCCCGAAGGCCGGGTCGCTGCGGGCCAGCTCGACCGTCCGGCGCTCGAACACGGCCGGCCCGCCGGGAGCCCGCAGCAGCTGCCGTCCGGTGCGGCGCAGCAGCTCCCGCGTACGGCTCTCCGGGCGCCCGGAGACCCCCGCCGCGACCCCGCCGAGGAAGGCGTCGAGGACCTGCGGGTCGGTCTCCTCGCGCAGCAGTACGGCGGCCAGCTCGCCGCGCAGCACGTACGAGGGCTCCCCGCCCGGCGCGGCCAGCACGGCGGCCAGCTCGGCCCGTACCGCCACCGGGGCGGTGCGCAGCAGCTCCAGGACGAGGGGGCGCAGCACGGGCTCGGCCGCGGGGCCGTGTTCGAGCCGCCGGTCCACGAACGCGGCGGCGTGCGGGGCGTCCTCGGGGCGCCGCTCGAGGTGTTCCCGTACGAGGTCGGCCGCGCGCCGGGCCAGCCCGGGGGTGGTCAGCGCGGCCAGCGCCCGCAGCACCTCCCCGTCGGCGCGGGCCCGCAGCGCGGCGAACACCGCGTCGGGGTCCGGGAGTACGGGCAGGGCGGCGACCAGGGCTTCGGCGGGCAGCCGGGAGCCGTGGCCGGGGGCGGCGAAGCAGGCGAGGGCGTCGGGGAGGTAGTGGCCGCGCGTGTGGGGGTCGCGCAGCAGCACGGCCAGGGCGCTGCCGTGCAGCGGGGCGTCGGCGGGACGGGCGAGCAGGGCCCGGGCGGCGCCGCGCAGCAGCTCGCGGTCGGCGGGGGTGCGCACGTGCGGGGCGGTGGCGAGCGCGTAGGTGGCGGCCGCGACCCGGCGGCCGGGCCGTTCGTCGTGGGCCCAGCGGTCCACGGCCCGGGACAGGGCGGAGGGCTCCTCCTCGGCCAGGACGGCGAGCAGTTCGTCGGCGCGGGGGTGCGCGGCGGTCACGAGCGCCTCGGCGAGGTCGTCCACGGCCAGGCCGCGGTGGGCGTACAACAGGGCCTGGGCGGCGGTGGCGACGGTGGCTCCGGGCCGGCCGCGCAGCCGGCGCTCGTCGTCGAACCAGGCGCAGATCAGCGGCTGCGCGCGCCGCGGGTCCCGGGCGAGCCGGCGGGCGGCGGCGTCGAGGCAGCGGTCGCCGGGGAGCGCTTCGGCGGGATCGGCCGGCAGCAGGCGACGCAGCAGGTCCAGCCGGTCGGGCTCCGGCAGGCGCAGCCGGTTCCAGAACCGGCCGTCGAAGCAGCCCGGCCCGGCGCGGGTCACGTGCTCGGCGAGGGCGTGCAGCACGGGCAGGTGGGGGTGGGCATCGGGGGCCCGCAGCAGGGTCTCGCGGAGCAGCCGGGCGGCCCACCAGGCACGGTCGGGCCCGGCGGTCGCGTCCTCGGCCAGCTGGTGGAGCCGCCGCACGAGGCCCGTGAGCTCCCGGCCGAGGGCGTCGGGGGGCAGCCGGCGCAGGGCTTCCAGGACGGGGCCGATGCGGTGCCGGGGCACGGGCGGCCCCGGAGCGGCGGGACCGTGCACGAGTCGGGCGAGGGCGGCGGTGACGTCGAGGTGGGCGGCCTGGAGCCAGTCGGACAGCTCCTCGTGGGCGAAGCGGTAGCCGGTCCCGGCGGGTACGAGCAGTCCCTCGGCGAGCACGGCGGCGGCCCAGCCGGTGCGCAGGGGGAACAGCTCCTCGAAGGAGTCCCGGGGCAGCGAGCCCCGCCCCGGCCCGAGGCAGCGCCGGGCGGCCTCGTGGACCCGGCCGGCCACGCGCGCGGCGAGCCGGCGAACACCGGGGCCGTACACCGCGGCTCCAGCGGTGGCGGTGGTAGCGGCGGTGGGCCCGGCGGAGCGGGTCGTGGCGGCGGTGGCGGCGGGTCCGGTGGTGGCGGCGGGTCTGGTGGCGTGGGCGGGCCTGGTGGCGTGGGCGGCCGCGATCCGGACGGCCGTGCGCAGACACAGGAGGTCGAGGTGGGCGGCGAACACCTCGTCACGGCCGGGGCATCCGGCGGTGACCCCGGCGGCCCGGATCCCGGCGAGCAGGCGCAGGGTGAGCGGGTGGCGGGCGTCGGCCTCCCGTACGGCACCGGCCGGAATGCCGAGCCGGGCGCGCAGCGCCCCGGCCTCGGCGGGGGCGAGGTCGCCGAGCGGGAGCGCGGGCGGCAGCCGCCGGGCGGGCCGGGCGGGGGTGTGCAGGGCCCCGGGCGGATAGAGAGCCCCGGCCCACTCCCAGTGCTCGGGGCGGGCGGCGAGTACGAGCCGCACCCCGCTCGCGCGCAGCCAGCCGACGGTGGCCTCGGTCCAGGGCCCCAGGCCCCGCGCGAGCTCCGGCGGCATCTCCTCGGGGGCGTCGAGCACGACGAGCACCTCCCGCCCGGCACGGGCCACCACCTCCACGACGTCCCGAACCACGTCCCCGCCCCATCTCCCCGAACCGCTGCCGCCCTCGACGCCCCCGCCGGCAGCGTCCCCCCACCCGGCGCCCCCGACCCCGGTACCCGGGTGGTCCGATCCCGGCCCGAGCCGCCCCGCCGACCCGGGCATCCCGACCGCCCCACCCCGACGCGCGACACCCGCACCGCCTCCACGTCCGGCTCCACCTCCGGCTCCGGCCACGCCCCCTGCCCGAGCAACGGACGCCGATCCGGTCCCGACACCGATCCACGCCCCGGTTCCGGCTACCTCATCAGCCCCGTCCACGCCCCCTGCCCGAGCTCCGGGTGCTTCCGCACCACCGCCGAAACCGTCCACTCCCCCAGCCCCGCCGCCGTCCCAGGCACCTGCCCAAGCCCCGGTTCCGTTTCCGGTTCCGGCTCCGGCTCCGGCCGCATCCCAGACCCCGTCGCCTGCAGCGGCGCAGGCTCCGGCTCCGGCTCCGGCACCGACCGCCTCACCGATCCGGGCGCCGGCCCACACCCCGGTTCCGGCCGGCTCACCTGCCCCGGCGGCAGCACCCGGGCCCGAGCCGAGCCACCCCGTCGGCCCGGACGCCGCGACCGACCCGCCACGGGACCCGGCACCCACCCCGGTTACGCCCCCGGCCCGAACACCGCCCCCAGCCCCAGCGCCGGACCCGGCACCGGCCGCCTCCCCAGCCCCGACACCGAACCGCGCCGCCCCGGTCCCGGCGATCTCACCGACCCCGGTACGGTCTCCGGCACCAGCTCCCGCACCAACCCCGTCACCGGAGTCTGCCCACCCTCCGGTTCCGGCCTCGTCACCGATGCCCGCACGGCCCCCCGCACCAGCTCCTCCACCGTCGTTGTCGACTGCACCGGCACCGGCACCGATCCCGTCGCCTGCGCCGGCCCACGCCCCGGTACCGAGCCGCCCTCCGGCTCCGGCCGCCTCTTCATCCCCCACACGCGCCCTGCCCGGGGCTCCGCCACCGACCCCACCCCACGCTCCGGCCCCGGTCCCGGCCCTCGACCCGGCCCCGGGCGCCGAGCAAGGCTCCGGGCCCGCATCGCTGCCGTACGCATCGTCCGCTTCCGCACTCGCTCCGGGCTCCGCCCCCGGGCCTCCGCGAGCCCCCGCCCCGGGCTGACGCCCGGCATCGGCGTCGGCGTCGGGACCGGCACCGCCCACCGCGGTTCCCCGGGACTCAACTCCCGCATGCGGGACCGAGCCCGAACCGGTCCGACGCCCGGCACCCTCACTGCCTCCGCGACCGGTCCCGGCGTCCGAACCCGCCCCGGGCAGCACCCCCGCCCCCGGGCCCTGCCGTGCTGCCGGCCCCCCGACGTCCCGGTACCCGGTGCCCGCCCCCGGACCGGGCCCGAATCCCCACCCCGGCCCAGCCCCCGCTCCGGCGTCCCGCGCCGGAGCCGCCCGGTCGCTCCGGCCGTACTCCTCCGGGGCAGGGATGGCGGCGTCCCAGCGCGCACCGGGGTTCCGGCCACCGGCACCCCGCACCACGAGCGGCACGGCGTACGCGGAGGCGGACGAGGACGCGTACGGGCCCGCCGCTCGGGCGTCTCGCCGCTGGACGGGCGCCCGACCCGCCCAGGGGTCCCCCAACAGCCCCACGGCGGCGGACTGTTCGACCCCCGGGCCGAAAGCGGCCGAGGGTACGGGATCCACCCCGCCTGCAGGGCCAGCCCCAGGAGCCGCGCACGCACAGGGAGCAGGGCGGGCCGCGAAAACCGAAGGGAGCGCAGCAGCCGACGGGAGCGCAGCAGCCGACGGGAGCGCAGCAGCCGTGACGGCGCGGGCGGCGTCGTCCAGCGCCCGGGCCACCGCGTCGGCCAGCGAGGCGTCCCCGGCCCGCAGGTCCGCCCCCCGCAGCCACAGCGTCGGCGCGGGCGGCTCCCCAGCGGCCCGGCGTCCGGCCAGCGCCGCGAGGACGGTGGTACGGCCGGTGCCCGGGGTTCCGACGACGGCCAGCACGGGGCGGCTCCCCACCGTGAACGCGGCGAGTTCGGCGGCGGCCCCCGGCCGGTCCACCAGTTCGGCGGGGTCCGGGGCGCCGGCCGCGGCGAGCGTGGTGCCGGCGAGTTGAAGCGCTCCGGCGAGGTTCAGGTCCGGGCCGTACGCCGGCACGGTCGTCGCGTTGCGCTCCAGCAGCGCGGAGAGCGGGCCGCCCGGAGCGGCCGCGGCCGCCGCCCGGAGCGCCACCGCGAAGCAGCCGGAGCGGTGCTCCGCCCGCAGAGCAGTGCTCACGACCGCAAGCACCGCTCCGGTCTCCGGGTCCAGGACCGGCCCCCCGCAGACGTCGCCGCCCAGCCGGAGCGCGTCCCGCCCGTCCGTGCCGATCGCCAGCTCCACAGCCGGCCCCACCCGCACCGGATCCCCGGGGCGTCCCGACACCCGCACCACTTCCGAGGGCCGCACCGGCAGCGCGTACCGCCGCCCGTCCGCCGCCCGGTGCGACACCTCCACACTCCCCAGCACCCGCGCCTGGCGCCACCCCCGCGCGAGCAGCCGTACGTACGTCCCCGGCGCGATCACCCCGCGCTCCGCCACCGGCAGCGGCCGCATCCCGAGCCCGTCGGTCCGTACGAGCGCCAGTGCGAGTTCCGGCAGCGGGGTGACGTCCTGCGGGCGGGCCACCCACACGCGCCCCGCCGGTCCCGGCCCGTGCAGCACCACCCGGGTGAGGCCCTCGACGGCCTCGTGGCTGGTGACCACCGTCCCCAGGTCGTCGGCGACGAACCCGCTGCCGCGGGTCAGCCCGGCGTGGTCGCAGATCCGGACGAGCCGGGGATCCCCGGCCCCCACTCCCACCCCGGCACCGGCACCCGCCCGGGTCGCCCCGTCCGCTCCGCCCGGGTCCGTCCCGTCCGCCCCGTCCGCAACTTCCGCCATGGCCGCACCACTCCCCGCAACGCCGCGTACGCACGACGGTAGGCAGGTGAAGATCAGCACGAACAGCACGCGAGACGAACGCGCCCCCTTACGCTCCCTCCATTCACTCCGAGCGCCTGCTCGGACGGGTGAA
Organism: Streptomyces sp. NPDC058701; assembly: GCF_042715295.1. NCBI lineage: Bacteria > Bacillati > Actinomycetota > Actinomycetes > Kitasatosporales > Streptomycetaceae > Streptomyces > Streptomyces sp. NPDC058701. Next base: position 32,732 of record NZ_JBHXSY010000052.1, read on the forward strand.
TACAGGGGCCCGGATGGATAGAGACCTACCCGAGGGGGGTCGTGGAGCGGTGAGCAGCAAGCGATGTGCGCTCACCGCTCCACGTCAACACCAGTCGGCCCCGACAGGGCACGACAGGGGACGACAGGGCACGACCACAGACGAACGGAGCGCCGCCGCCCCAACAGGACGTCGACGCTCCGCAGATCGGATCGGCTCGGCTCGACCCAGCCCGACCACCCGGCCCGGCCCGACCAACCCGGCCCGACCCGGCCGTCAGGCGAAGACCGCCAGGGACTTCGCCTTCCCGCCCTTGCTCTCCACGAGCCCGAGCAACGCGCCCTCCGGCCCGTAGACCGCGACCGTCCGGCCGTCCCCGTACACCTCCGGCATCTCGATCCGCACGCCGTTGGCGAGCAGCGAGGCCCGACGGGCGTCCAGGTCCCAGCGCGGGAAGGCGGCCGCGGCCGCCTCGCCGATCGGCATGACGGTCAGCTCCTCCTGGAGCTGGTCCAGCGTCCGCGCCCGGTCGATCTTGTACGGGCCCACCCGGGTGCGCCGGAGCGCGGTCAGGTGTCCGCCCACGCCGAGGTCGGCGCCGAGGTCGCGGGCGAGGGCGCGGATGTACGTACCGCTGGAGCAGACGACGGAGACGACGAGGTCGACGACCTTGGTGCCGTCCTCGGCCTCCGCCTCGCGCATGTCGTACACCTGGAACGACGAGACGGTCACCGGCCGGGCCGGGATCTCGAAGTCCTCGCCGTCACGGGCGCGCTTGTAGGAGCGCACGCCCTTGATCTTGATGGCGCTGACCTTGGACGGGACCTGCATGATGTCGCCGGACAGCGTGGCGATGCCCGCGTCCACGGCGTCCCGGGTGACCCCGGTGGCGTCCGTGGAGGAGGTCAGCTCGCCTTCGGCGTCGTCCGTCAGGGTGTTCTGGCCCAGCCGGATCGTGCCGAGGTACTCCTTCTCCGTGAGCGCGAGGTGGCCGAGGAGCTTGGTGGCCTTCTCGACGCCCAGGACCAGCACGCCCGTCGCCATCGGGTCGAGCGTGCCGGCGTGGCCCACGCGGCGGGTCCTGGCGATCCCCCGCATCTTCGCGACCACGTCGTGCGACGTGAAACCGGACGGCTTGTCGACGATGACAAGGCCGTCCGGAGTCTTCCCTGCTTCGGTGCTCATTCCGCGGCTGCGTCCTCGTCGGAGTCGTCGGAGTCCTCATCGGGCTTCTTGTACGGGTCGGCGTCGCCGGCGTACTTCGCACCCGAGGACACCTCGCGCACCTGGGCGTCGGAGGTCCGCGCCTTCTCGAGGAGGTCCTCGATGGTCTTGGCGTTCTCCGGGAGGGCGTCCGCGATGAAGGTCAGGGTGGGCGTGAACTTGGTTCCCGCCGCCCGGCCGACCGCGGAGCGCAGAACGCCCTTGGCGCTCTCCAGGCCCGCTGCCGCGCTGGCCCGGTCCTCGTCGTCCCCGTAGACCGTGTAGAAGACCGTGGCCTCCCGCAGGTCGCCGGTGACCCGGGTGTCCGTGATGGTCACGTGCGTACCGAGGCGGGGGTCCTTGACACCGCGCTGCAGCTTCTCGGCCACCACCTCCCGGATGAGGTCCGCCAGCTTCTTCGCCCGCGCATTGTCGGCCACTGGTCCGTCTCCTTCTTTCTTGCAGACAAGCAATCAGTCTTCATCACCGTGGAAGCGCCGTCGTACGGACAGCAGCTCCACTTCCGGACGTGCCGCGACCAGCCGCTCGCAGCGGTCCAGTACGTCCGAGAGGAACCCCGCGTCCCCACTCACCAGAGCGACCCCGAGTCGGGCCCTGCGGTGCAGGTCCTGGTCGCCCACCTCCGCCGCGCTCACGGAGAACTTGCGTTGGAGCTCGGCCACGATGGGCCGGACGACGGAGCGTTTCTCCTTCAGCGAGTGAACGTCGCCGAGGAGCAGATCGAAGGACAGAGTCCCCACGTACATGCAGTTCCGGATGTCCCGCCGGTGCGGGTTCGGTGGCCTGCCGGGCCGTCGTCCGGCAGGATCACCCGGCTGCCGTGCGGCCGGGTCACCAGAACCGTACACGCAACGGCCGGGGCCGATCGACGGATATTCCGCCGACCGGCCCCGGTGTTACGACACGGTGCGAACCGCCTCGCGCTTACGCGCGGGGCTTCTCGCGCATCTCGTACGTCGCGATGACGTCGTCGATCTTGATGTCGTTGAAGTTTCCGAGGTTGATACCGCCCTCGAAGCCTTCGCGGATCTCGGTGACGTCGTCCTTGAAGCGGCGCAGACCGGAGATGGTGAGGCTCTCGGCGATGACCTTGCCATCGCGCAGGAGCCGCGCCTTGGTGTTGCGCTTGACCTCGCCGGACCGGATGAGGACACCGGCGATGTTGCCCAGCTTGGACGAGCGGAAGACCTCGCGGACCTCCGCCGTACCGAGCTCGACCTCTTCGTACTCCGGCTTGAGGAGACCCTTCAGGGCCGCCTCGATCTCCTCGATGGCCTGGTAGATCACCGAGTAGTAGCGGACGTCGACACCCTCGCGCTCCGCCATCTGCGCGGCACGGCCGGCCGCACGGACGTTGTAGCCGATGACGATGGCGTCGGAGCCCATCGCCAGGTTGATGTCGGACTCGGTGACCGCACCCACACCGCGGTGCAGGACGCGGATGTCGACCTCTTCGCCGACGTCGAGCTGGAGCAGCGAGGACTCGAGGGCCTCCACCGCACCGGACGCGTCGCCCTTGATGATGAGGTTGAGCTCCTGGACGAGACCGGCCTTGAGGACCGAGTCGAGGTCTTCCAGGGACACCCGGCGGACGCGCTTGGCGAAGTTGGCGTTGCGCTCACGCGCAGCACGCTTCTCGGCGATCTGACGGGCCGTGCGGTCCTCGTCGACGACGAGGAAGTTGTCGCCGGCGCCGGGGACGTTGGTGAGACCCAGGACCAGGACGGGGGTCGACGGACCCGCTTCCTCGACGTTGTTGCCCTTGTCGTCGAGCATGGCGCGCACTCGGCCGTAGGCGTCGCCCACGACCATCGTGTCGCCGACGCGGAGGGTACCGCGCTGGACGAGGACGGTGGCGACGGCACCGCGGCCGCGGTCGAGGTGGGACTCGATCGCAATACCCTGAGCGTCCTGCTCCGGGTTGGCGCGCAGGTCGAGCGAGGCGTCGGCGGTGAGGACGACGGCCTCCAGCAGGGAGTCGATGTGCAGACCCTGCTTGGCGGAGATGTCGACGAACATCGTGTCGCCGCCGTACTCCTCGGCGACCAGACCGAACTCGGTGAGCTGACCGCGCACCTTGACCGGGTCGGCACCCTCGACGTCGATCTTGTTGACCGCGACCACGATCGGCACGCCGGCCGCCTGGGCGTGGTTCAGCGCCTCGATCGTCTGCGGCATGACGCCGTCGTTCGCCGCGACCACGAGGATCGCGATGTCGGTCGACTTGGCACCACGGGCACGCATGGCGGTGAACGCCTCGTGACCGGGGGTGTCGATGAAGGTGATCTTGCGCTCTTCACCGTTGACCTCGGTACCGACCTGGTACGCACCGATGTGCTGCGTGATGCCGCCGGCCTCGCCCGCAACGACGTTCGTCTTGCGGATGGCGTCGAGCAGTCGGGTCTTACCGTGGTCGACGTGACCCATGACGGTCACGACCGGCGGACGCGGCATGAGGAACTCCTCGCCGCCCTCGTCCTCGCCGAACTCGATGTCGAAGGTCTCGAGGAGCTCGCGGTCCTCTTCCTCCGGGCTGACGATCTGAACCGTGTAGTTCATCTCGCCGGCCAGCATCTCGAGCGTCTCGTCGGAGACGGACTGCGTGGCAGTGACCATCTCGCCGAGGTTCATCATCACGGCGACGAGCGACGCCGGGTTGGCGTTGATCTTCTCCGCGAAGTCGGTGAGGGAGGCACCGCGCGACAGGCGAACGGTCTCGCCCTGGCCGCGCGGCAGCATCACGCCGCCGACCGACGGGGCCTGCATGGCCTCGTACTCCTGGCGCCTCTGACGCTTGGACTTGCGACCGCGACGCGCCGGACCACCGGGACGGCCGAAGGCACCCTGCGTGCCACCACGGGCATTGGGACCACCGGGACGCCCGGCGAAGCCGGGACGACCGCCGCCACCGGCACCGGCCGGACCGCCGCCGAAGCCGCCGCCACCGGGACGGGGACCGCCGAAGCCGCCACCGCCGCCGGGACGCGAGCCCGGACCGGCCGGACGGCCGGCGAAGCCGCCGCCGCCACCGGGACGAGCGCCGCCGCCACCGGGACGACCTGCGCCACCCGTACCGGGACCACGGCCACCGGGGCCGCCGCCGGGACGGGGACCGGGACCACCGGCAGCGGGACGCTGCGGCATCATGCCCGGGTTGGGACGGTTACCACCGGGGGCACCACCGGGACGCGGGGCGCCGCCCTGCGGGCGCGGCATGCCGCCCGGGGTGGGACGGCCCGCGCCCTGCGGACGCGGAGCGCCGCCGGGGCCGCCCTGCGGGCGGGGGGCACCCTGGCCGCCGCCGGCGCCGGGGGCACCGGGACGGGGGGCGCCGGCCGGACGGGGCGCCTGCGGGCGCGCCATGCCGGTGGAGCCACCAGAGGTGAAGGGGTTGTTGCCCGGACGGGGACCGGCCGGACGGGCGCCCTGGGGACGCGGGGCCTGCGAGCCGGGGCCCGCGGGACGCTGCGACGGGGCGCCGGGGGCGGAACCGGCCGGGCGCGGGGCGCCGGGACGGGCGCCGGACTGGCCGCCCTGACCCTGGGCCGGACGCTGCTGCGCCGGACGGGGGCCGGGAGCCGCGGCGGCGGGACGCTCGGTGCGCTCGGCGCGCGCCGGGGCGGCCGGGGCCGCCGGGGGCGCGGAGAACTCGGTCGCCACGGGAGCCGCCGGAGCGGGCTTCGGGGCGGCCGGGGCCTTCGGGCCGGGACGCGGGCCGGAACCGGCCGGGGTCACCGGTGCGGGCGCTGCGGCGGCCGGGGCCTCCGCGACGACCGGCTTGGGGGCCGGGGCGCCGGGCTTCGGCGCACCGGGACGTGCCGGGGCCGGGGCCCCGGGCTTGGCGGGCGCGGCCTTGCGGGGCGCACCCGGCTTTGCGGCGGACTTGCCGGCGTTGTCGCCGGGGCCCTGCAGCGCGTCGGTCAACTTGCGTACAACCGGCGCCTCGATCGTCGAGGACGCCGAACGGACGAATTCACCGAGTTCTTGGAGCTTGGCCATGACGACCTTGCTCTCAACTCCGAACTCCTTGGCGAGTTCATATACCCGGACCTTAGCCACTTCGCTCCTTTTAGGTCCGGGTTACGCCGGACCGTTGCTACTTCATGGGCGTACTCATCGCGTACTCATCGAGTGCTCATCGCAATCTCGACCTACTTCCAACTCGCGAGGTACCTGACCGCACGGGGCATCCGTGCCGTTCTACGTCTTACGGTGTCGCCTCGGCCTGAACGGCCACGGCTGTGCGCAGTTCCGCGGTGTCGAGCGTTCCGGCGGACCTGAGGGCCCGGGAGAACGCCCGGCGGCGGACCGCCTGGTCGAGGCAGACCACGGCGGGGTGCACGTAGGCACCCCGGCCGGGCAGCGTACCGCGATGATCGGGGACGCACGCGTCCCCGACCGCCACGATGCGCAGCAGTTCGTTCTTGGCCGCTCGCTCCCGACACCCCACACAGGTGCGTTCGGGGCATGCGCGGGCTTGCGTCCGGCCAGACACGCCTTAGTCTACCTCCCCGTAGCGACCTCACCCCTTCAGGTGAAAAATCGAACGGATGTTGTCGTGATCCGATGTCCCACGATCCGCTGTCGAAACCACCGGAACCTCGTACGAGGTTCCGGTCCGCGGCGTCGTGATCCTGTGTACCGCCCGGGAAGCCCCGGCCGGTACCGGTTTATTCCCGGTCGGCGCCCCGGTCCGCGTTCCCGTCCCGGTCTGTGTCCGAGGACACCTCGGTGTCGGGACGGATGTCGATGCGCCAGCCCGTGAGCCGAGCGGCGAGGCGGGCGTTCTGGCCCTCCTTGCCGATGGCCAGGGACAGCTGGTAGTCGGGCACGGTCACCCGTGCGGAGCGGGTGTCCCAGTCGACGACCTGGACCTCGCTCACCCGGGCGGGGGACAGCGCGTTCGCGACCATCTCCGCCGGGTCGTCCGACCAGTCGACGATGTCGATCTTCTCGCCGTGCAGTTCGGCCATCACGTTGCGCACGCGGCTGCCCATCGGGCCGATGCAGGCACCCTTCGGGTTCAGGCCCGAGCGGGTGGACCGGACGGCGATCTTGGTGCGGTGGCCGGCCTCGCGGGCGATCGCGGAGATCTCGACGCTGCCGTCGGCGATCTCCGGGACCTCCAGGGAGAAGAGCTTCTTCACCAGGTTGGGGTGGGTGCGCGACAGGGTCACGGACGGACCGCGGACACCCTTCGCCACGCGCACGACGTACGCCTTGAGGCGCAGTCCGTGCGTGTAGTCCTCGCCGGGCACCTGCTCCTGCACCGGCAGGATGGCCTCGAGCTTGCCGATGTCGACGAGGACGTTCTTCGGGTCCTTGCCCTGCTGGACGACGCCGGTGATGACGTCGCCCTCACGGCCCGCGAACTCGCCGAAGGTCAGGTCGTCCTCGGCGTCGCGCAGACGCTGCAGGATCACCTGCTTGGCGGTCGTCGCGGCGATCCGGCCGAAGTCCGACGGGGTGTCGTCGAACTCCTTGGGCTCCTGTCCCTCTTCGAGGTCCCTCGGGTCTTCCGTCGCCCACACGACCACGTGACCGTTGGTGCGGTCCAGCTCGACGCGTGCGCGGCGGAAGCTCCCGTCGGTCCGGTGGTACGCGATGAGGAGGGCCGACTCGATCGCCTCGACGAGCAGGTCGAAGGAGATCTCCTTCTCCCGGACCAGACCCCGCAGGGCACTCATGTCGATGTCCACGACTACGCCTCCTCTTCCTTCTTGTCCTTGCGGTTGAACTCGATCTCGACACGCGCCTTGGCGATGTCGGAAAACGCGATGCGGCGGGCGGTCGCCTTGCGGCCCTTCACGCCCGGTACTTCCAGGTCCAGCCCCTCGTCGTCGACGTCGAGGATGCGGGCGACGAGCTCCCCGGCACCCTTCTCACCTTCGGTGGTCAGCTGAAACTTGACGAGGCGGCCGATCGCCCGAACGTAGTGACGGTGCTCGCTGAGCGGGCGGTCCGCGCCCGGGGAGCTGACTTCGAGGACGTACTCGTCCTCGCCCATCGCGTCGGACGCGTCGAGCTGGTCGGAGACCTCACGGCTCAGCTCGGCGCACGCGTCCAGCTCCACGCCCTCGTCGGAGTCCACGATGATCCGCAGCATCCGGCGCTTGCCCGCCTTGGACAGCTCGATGTCCTCGAGGTCCAGGCCCTTGGCGGCGACGAGCGGCTCCAGCAATCCGCGCAGCCTGTCGCTCTGGGTGGTGCTCATCCGGGTGACTCCTCGGCCGCGTGTGCTGTTGTGGTTTCCGTCGTGCGTCAGGTCAAAGGGTATCCGGTCGCGGGGGGTGTTGCCGTCCGCCCTGTGGACGGGGCCCCGGGTACCGTGATCACACCCTGCCCCGCCGCACCCCCGAGGACGCCGCCGTGCCCTGGACCCCGTCTTTGAGACCCTCGCGAAGAAGCGTGCTGGCCGGAGCGGCCGGTGCGGCCGGCGCCGTGCTGCTGTCCGGGTGCGACGGGGGCCCGTCCGGCGGCGACTCCGTGGTTCCGCTCGAACGGCGGATGCGCGCGACGGCTGTTCGTGACAGCGCGCGCCTGCTGGAACGTTACGACGCCACGACCGCCGCCCATCCGGCCCTGGCGGAGCGGATCGCGCCGCTGCGCGCCGCCGTCGCGGCGCACGCGGCGGCCCTGTCCCCCGCCGCCACCGGCTCCCCGTCCGCCGCCGCGTCGCCTCCCCCGTCCGGCGGTACGGGGGCGGCCGCGCCCGCGGTGGGGCCCGGCGGGCCGGTGCCCGCGAAGCCCGCCGACGCGCTGGCCGCGCTCGCGGACGCCGAGCGGACCCTGTCCGAGTCCCGGACCATCGACCTGGCCGCGGCCCCCGGGGAGCTGGCCCGGCTGCTGGCCTCGGTGGCGGCCTGCGGCGCCGTGCACGCGTACCTGCTGACCTCGAACCCCGGAGCCGCGTCGTGAAGCCCGAGCCCGCCCCCGCCGGCCGCGCCCTGGAAGCGGCGCAGGCCGCCCTGGCCGCCGAGCACGCGGCCGCGTACGGCTACGGGGTGATCGGCGCCCGGGCCGCCGCGGCGCGCGCGAACGAGGCCCGGGAGGCGTTCGGCGGCCACCTCGCCCGGCGCGACGCGCTCACCCGGACGGTGCGGGAGCTGGGCGGCTCGCCCCGGCCCTCGGAGGCGGCGTACGCGCTGCCGTTCGCGGTGCGCACGCCCGCGGACGCCGAGCGGCTGGCCGCGGAGATCGAGGAGCGGGTGGCGGGGGCCTACTCAGATCTGGTGCGGGCCGCGGAGGGTCCGCTGCGCCGCGAGGCGGCCGACGCGCTGAGCGCCGCGGCCGTCCGCGCGGCACGCTGGCGTGGTGTCGGCGTAGCCTTCCCTGGGCTCGCGGAACGCTCGGAACGAGCCCGGACCAGCTGAAAGGGATCACGCACGCATGGCATTCGAACCGCCGCAGCGGCTTGTACGGGCGCTCGGCGAGCTGCCGGAGACGGCGCGGGACGCGGACTGGCTGGGGCAGTTGCCCGGCCTCGCCGAGGCCGCGCTGGACCGGCGCGGGGTGCGGGCCCAGCGGGTGCAGGCCCCGGGCGGGCGCAGCAGTCTGGTGGTCCTCGTCCGGTACGACGACGGGACCCCGGCCGCCCTGAAGCTCGCTCCCCCGCAGGCCCGGCCCGACCGGGAGCTGACGGCACTCGCCCACTGGGGCGGCTTCGGGGCCGTGCGCGTCCTGGACTCCCGGTACCACGAGGAGGACGGGGCGCTGCTGCTGGAGCGGCTGCACCCGGAGGTGTCGCTGCGCTCCCTGCCGGAGACGAAGGCGCTGCTGGAGGCCTGCGGCACGCTGCGCAGGCTCTGGGTGGCGCCGCCGGCGGGACACGGCCTGGAGACGGTGGCGGAGCGCACGGAGCAGCAGGCGGCGGCCCTGCGCGCGGCCCCGGCGGAGGCCCGGCCGCTGGCCGAGGCGGCCCTGGCGGCGCGCGGGGAGCTGACGGCCGTGCCCGGCGAGGAGCTGGTGCTCCACGGGAACTTCCGGCAGGGCAAGGTGCTCGCGGGCGAGCGGGCCCCGTGGCTGGCGGTGGGTCCGGATCCCCTGGTCGGGGAGCGGGCGTACGACCTGGCGCGGCTGGTCCGGGACCGGCTGGAGGACCAGGTGGCCACCTCGGCGGGGGCGGCCGGCGCGCGGCGCCGGATGAACCGGCTGGCCGACGCCCTGGAGGTGGACCGGGACCGGTTGCGCGGCTGGACGCTGTTCCGGGCGGTGGAGTCGGGGAACCGGGCACTGGCCGCGGGGCGGCGCCGGGATGCGGAGCTGCTGCTGGAGTTCGCGGCCTGGTTGTAGGGCATACCGTACATAGGTAGGTATGTCCGGCAGGGAGCCGTCATGGTCGAGGAACTGCTGACAGCGGCGGTAGCCGCCGGTGCGGGCGTCGCGGTCTACGCGGGCTTCGCCGCCCGGGTGGTGAAGCAGTACGAGCGGGGTCTGGTGTTCCGTCTCGGGCGGCTGCGCGAGGAGGTCCGGGGTCCCGGGTTCACCACGGTCGTGCCGGTCGTGGACCGCCTGCGCAAGGTCAACATGCAGATCGTGACGCTGCCGGTGCCGGCCCAGGAGGGCATCACCCGGGACAACGTCACGGTGCGGGTGGACGCCGTCGTGTACTTCAAGGTCGTCGATCCGGCCAGCGCCGTCGTGGCGGTGGAGGACTACCGCTTCGCGGTCTCGCAGATGGCGCAGACCTCGCTGCGGTCGATCATCGGCAAGTCCGACCTGGACGACCTGCTCTCCAACCGGGAGATGCTCAACCAGGGCCTGGAACTGATGATCGACAGCCCGGCGGTGGGCTGGGGCGTCCAGATCGACCGGGTCGAGATCAAGGACGTGTCGCTGCCGGAGACGATGAAGCGGTCGATGGCCCGGCAGGCGGAGGCCGACCGCGAGCGCCGTGCCCGCGTCATCAACGCGGACGCGGAACTCCAGGCCTCGCACAAGCTGGCCGAGGCGGCGGAGGTCATGTCGGAGCAGCCCGCGGCGCTCCAGCTGCGGCTGCTGCAAACGGTGGTGGCGGTGGCGGCGGAGAAGAACTCCACCCTGGTGCTGCCGTTCCCGGTGGAACTCCTGCGCTTCCTGGAGCGCGCGGCCCCGGCTCCCGCCCCCCACGACCCCGCGGCGGCGTCCGCGCGCGGGGACTCCGCTCCGGCCGGCCCGGCCACCGAGGGCCCCGGGCCGGCCGGGACCGGCACGGCGCCGGGCGGCGAACCGGCCCCGGACGGGCCGCCCGACCCGGCGGCCCCGTCCCCGGGCTAGACCCTCGTGCCCGCTTCCCCGGGCCGTCACGCCTGCGGGGCCTCCAAGGGCCCCGGGGCCTCCGCGGAGGGACGCGGGCGCGGTCCGGCTACGTCAGGCGGGCGAGGGCCTCCGCCAGGGGGAGTTCCTCGCGGGTGCCCGCGGCACGGTTCTGCAGTTCGACGACCTCCTCCGCCGAGCGGCGGCCCGCGACCAGGATCCACGGCACGCCGATCAGCTCCGCGTCCGTGAGCTTGACGCCGGGCGACAGGCCCGGACGGTCGTCCAGCAGGACCCGCAGGCCGGCCGCCGCCAGGGTGGACGCCGCCGACTCCGCGAGGGCGAGGGGTACGGCCTTGCCCGCCGCGACCACGTGGACGTCGGCCGGGGCCACCGCCGCCGGCCAGCACAGGCCGCGCTCGTCCGCCGTCTGCTCGGCCAGCGCCGCCACCGCGCGCGAGACGCCGATGCCGTACGAGCCCATGGTCACCCGGACCGGCTTGCCCTCGCGGCCCAGCACGTCGAGTCCGAAGGCGTCCGCGTACTTGCGGCCCAGCTGGAAGATGTGCCCGATCTCGATCGCCCGGTCGAGCCGCAGACCGGTGCCGCAGGAGGGACAGGGGTCGCCGGGCTCCACGACGACGACGTCGAGGTACCGGTCCACCTCGAAGTCGCGGCCGCAGACCACGTTCCGGGCGTGCGTGTCCGCCCGGTTGGCGCCGGTGACCCAGGCGGTGCCGGGCGCGACCCGGGGGTCGGCCAGGTAGCGGACCTTCTCCAGGCCCTGCGGGCCGACGTACCCGCGGACGAGGTCGGGCCGGCCGGCGAAGTCCTCGGCGGTGACGAGCTCGACGACGGCGGGGGCCAGGTGCTCGCCGAGCTTGCCGAGGTCGACCTCGCGGTCCCCGGGCACGCCGACCGCCGTGATCTCGCCGTCGACCTTCACCAGGAGGTTCTTCAGGGTCGCGGAGGCGGGAACGCCCAGGTGCGCGGCCAGGGTCTCGATGGTCGGGGTGTCGGGGGTGTCGACCTCCTCCAGCGGCGGGTGCTCCCCCGCCGCCGGCGCCAGGGCGAAGGTGACGGCCTCGGTGTTGGCCGCGTAGTCGCAGGCGGGGCAGTCCGCGAAGGTGTCCTCGCCGGCCTCGGCCGGGGCGAGGAACTCCTCGGACGCCGAGCCGCCCATGGCGCCGGAGACGGCCGACACGATGCGGTGATCCAGGCCGAGCCGCTCGAAGATCCGGACGTACGCCCGGCGGTGGAGGCGGTACGACTCCTCCAGGCCCTCGTCGGAGACGTCGAAGGAGTACGAGTCCTTCATCTGGAACTCGCGGCCCCGCAGCACTCCGGACCGGGGGCGGGCCTCGTCGCGGTACTTGGTCTGGATCTGGTAGAGCATGACCGGCAGGTCCTTGTACGAGGTGCACTGGTCCTTCACCAGCAGGGTGAAGATCTCCTCGTGGGTGGGACCGAGCAGGTAGTCGGCGCCCTTGCGGTCCTTGAGGCGGAACAGCAGGTCGCCGTACTCCGACCAGCGCCCGCTGACCTCGTACGGCTCCTTGGGCAGGAGCGCCGGGAGCAGCACCTCCTGCGCCCCGATCGCGTCCATCTCCTCGCGGACGACGCGTGAGACGTTGTCCAGGACCCGCTTGCCGAGCGGCAGCCACGTCCACACCCCGGCCGAGCTGCGCCGGACGTAGCCGGCGCGGACCAGGAGCCGGTGGCTGAGGGTCTCGGCGTCGGCCGGGTCCTCGCGGAGGGTCTTGGCCATGAGACGGGACATGCGCTGCACGTGTTGCGTAGACATGCGGGGAGGCTACCGGGGCCCTCGGGGACGGCGGAAACCGGAATCAGGGGCGGAGCAGCGGCAGCCGGGCGCCCATGACCGCGTACGGGAGGCTCGCGCTGGGGAAGTGCACACGGCGGGCGAGGTCGGTGTAGCCGAGGGCCCGGTAGAGCCCCCGGGCGGGGCTGTCGGTGTCGATGGCGGAGAGGATCGAGCGCGGTTCGGCGGCGGCGTCGGTGATGCCGGTGATCAGTGCGCGGCCCACGCCGTGGCCCTGGAAGCCGGGGTGGACGTGCAGCTCGGTGATCACGAAGGAGTCGTCGAGCCAGGCCCCGTGCCCGCCGGCCACCAGGTGGGGTTCGACGATGCTGGACCACCAGTGCGTGCGGTCGTTGGGCATGCCGTACACGAAGCCGGTGAGCGCGTCGTCCTCGGTGAACGCGCCGAGCGCGCGGGCGCCCCGGCAGACCATGTGGCGCTGGACGATGTAACGCCGGATGCCGACCTCCTCCTCGCTGAGGCCGAAGGCGACGGCCTGCACGCGCAGGGCCTCGTCCACCCGGTCGGCGAGGTCGAGGGGGCCGATGCGGAGTCCGGTAGGCAGCATGCGGCGACCTTACTTGGCGGTACGGGCGGGCCGGTATGCCGTCGGCGCACCGGTTCCGATGGGGAGGCGGGCGGGGCGGCGCGCCCGTGGTTCGGAACGGCACGCCGTTCAGAACAGCACGCTCATGAAGGCGCCGACCTCGCGGAAGCCGACGCGGCGGTAGGACGCGCGCGCCGCGGCGTTGAAGTCGTTGACGTAGAGGCTGACGACGGGGGCCACGTCCCGCAGCGCGTAGGCGACGACGGCGGCCATCCCGGTCTCGGAGTGTCCGCGGCCGCGGAACTCGGGGTCCACCCAGACGCCCTGGATCTGGCAGGCGCGGGCGGTCGCGGCGCCGATCTCCGCCTTGAAGACGACCTTGCCGTCCTCGACGCGGGCGAAGGAGCGGCCGGTGGCGACGAGTTCGGCGACCCGGGCCTGGTAGAGGAGGCCGCCGTCGCCGGCCATCGGCGAGATCCCGACCTCCTCGGTGAACATGGCCACGCAGGCGGGCATGATCATGTCCATCTCGTCCTTGCGGATGCGGCGGACCGCGGGATCGGGCGCGACCGTGGTGGAGGGCTGCTCGATGGTCATCAGGGGCTGGCGGGACCGGACGTCCCGGGCCGGACCCCAGGCGGGCTCCAGGAGCTGCCAGAGCAGCCGCGTGGCTTCGACGGGACCGACGATGGAGGAGCAGCGGCGGCCGGTGCGGCGGGCCCGTTCGGCGAAGGCGCGCACGGCGTCGGGTCCGGCGCAGACGGGGACCAGGTTGGCGCCGGCGTAACAGAGGGAGCGGAGCTCGCCGTCGGCGTACCAGCCCCACATCTCGCCGCCCAGGCGCCAGGGGTCGAGTCCGGCGACCTGGACCCGTGAGGTGACGAACGCGTTCGCCACCGGCTCGCGTCCGAGGACGTCGAGCGCGGCGTCGAGATCACTGGGCTCAAGGACCCGGGTGGTGGTCTGCGTCAACACTGGGGCCTCACCATGCAAGTCTGCTGATCTCCGCACTGTACCCGCAGCCGCTGGGGGATGCCGGGTCCCGCAGGTCACGAAAAAGCCCCGGCCCCGCCCCCGAGCTGCGGGAACGGGGCCGGGGCGGGGGTCCGTGGGGGCCCGGCCGATCAGACGCCGATGGCCACCGTGGGCTCGCCGGAGGTCACGCCGTCCTTCTCCATCTGCTCGGCGATCTTCATCG
>NZ_JBHXSY010000053.1:0-42601 GCF_042715295.1 Streptomyces sp. NPDC058701
AACTCTTCCCCGGCTCGCAACGCCTCATCGAGCTGGCGGACCGCATCGAGCAGCTTCAGGTCGAGGCCCTGTGCTGGTGCGGCGCCCGTGCCACGCACAATGCCCGGACGATAGACGGCGAGATGGTCGTCGAGGGCGCCCAGGTCGTCGTCGGCGACGTGAACCGCCCGGCGGGTGAGATCGGCTACGAGGTCCTCTGCCGTCGCCACCACCGCCGCCGCACGACCTCGGCCGCGGCCCACGCGGGCGCCCTCTCCCCGGACGTCCTCCCGGTCAACCACGGCTGACCGCCGGGCGGCACGCGCCTCCTACTGGAAGCTGAGTCGGTGCGGGTGCGTCGGGGTGGTGGGGCAGGTGTGGACGCGCATGAGGCCGCGGCCGAGGTGGACGCCGGTCGGATCGCTGATCCGACTGTCCGGTAGGGAGCCTTGGTCCTCCAGGGGGATCCAGCTCTCCGAGGCTCCGTCCCATTCGCTGCCGCCCACGGTGAGCAAGGGAGGCATGGGCGCTCCGCAGACTCCGCAATCGATGTCCGCCGGGTCGGTGAGGTGCCACGAGGCGAAGCCGCCGACCTTCCAGCCGGGCGCGAGGGAGAGGTCGCCCCGGTAGGTCACCTCGTCATCCTCGTCCGCGCGCGCGGCGGCCATGGCGGCCTCGTACTCCTCGTACGTGTCGAAGCCGGAGGAGCCGGAGGAGCCGGAGGAGTCGAAGGCGTCAGCGTCCTCTTCGTCTCCCACCTCCCACACTTCGATGGCCTCCTGAAGGCCCTCGTCCAGCAGACCCTCGTACTCGTGCTCCACCACTTGTTCGGGGTCGAGCACGCACGGGTTCGGGACGCATTCGGCCCTGCCCACCACCACCGGTTCCGGGATCACGGCGAGGACCTCGGCGACGTCCTGGGAGCGGCGCCACTTCAGTACGACGTCGATGGTCCGGTCGGGACCGTGCGCTTCGAAGGGGCACCAGAGGACCTGGAGCAGGTCGCAGCCGTCCGGTCCGGTGAGGTCGGGGACGTCGCGGGTGAAGAGCTGGGCGGCGGCGAGCAGCGGAATCGGGTCCGCCTCGCCGATCTGCGGGGCGTGCGGTCCCGGTTGGATGGCGTCCAAGACCCCGCGTTCCGCAGCCGTAGGACCTGACCAGGGATCGCGGTGCCATGCCTCGTCGAGGATCCGCCGCTGGAGGCGCACGTCCGACAGACGGTGCCCGCTGCCCTTGGGGTGGACCGCGGTGCACACGGGCCACGGCTCGTCGGCGGGCCACAGGAGCGGGCCGGCGACCGAGCTCTCGTCGGCCTTCGGGGAGCCGGGGCGCGGGTGGAGGCGGGTGCTGGTGCGGCGGTGGTCGCCGAGGGCGGGGAACAAGGCCTCGGCGTCGACCGGGCGGGGCGGGGTGGTGCGGGTCATGGACTTCTCACTCGGGGTTCGGGGTTCGGGGTTCGGGGGCCGGCGCCGGCCGCGCGCGGCCAGCATGGCGCACGGCCTCGGCCGGCGTCCGCGCGGGCACCCCTGCCGCGCGCCCCCTCCCCGACACCCCCGGGCTGCCGTGCCCGGCGGAGCCGCCCGTACGGGCGGCTCCGGTGCGTCGGGGTTACGCGGCCGCCCGGCGGAAGCGGCTCAGGCTGGCCCAGACGGTGCCGACCAGCAGCACGGCGAACCACATGGCCACGACCAGGTGCGGGTGCTCGCCCGGGAAGCTGGTGCTCTGCGCCGTGGGGTTGCCCCACAGGTGGCGGCAGGAGTCGGCCACCGCGCTGATCGGGTTCCACTCGACGAAGGGGCGCAGCCAGCCCGGCATGGACGCGGCCGGGAAGACCGCGTTCGACAGGAAGGTGCAGACGACCAGGATCAGGGCGCCGATCGAGTCGATGGACTCGATGTTCTTGACCATCATCCCGAGCGTGATGCCGACCCAGACCATCAGGAAGATGAAGCCGCCGGCCACGGCGAAACCGGCCGCGACGGACAGCGGGTCGCCGTGCGGGCGCCAGCCGATGGCGAGACCGACCAGTGTGATCACCACGAGGACGCCGAGGCCCACCAACAGGTCGGCCAGCGCGTGTGCCACCAGGACGGCGGACCGGGAGATGGGCAGCGACCGGAAGCGGTCCATCAGCCCGGCCCGGAGGTCCATGGCGATGCTGATCGCGGTCGGTCCGATGCCGGCCAGGCCGACCTGCACCGCGATGCCCGCCATCAGGTACTCCTGGTAGTCACCCCCCTGGGGCGCCACGATGGCCTCCTTGAAGAGGTATCCCACCGCCAGCAGCATCACCAGCGGATTGAGCACGATCCCGACGAGCCGGCCCGGGGTGCGGCGCAGGTGGCGAAGCCGCCTGCCCGCGAGCGCGAACGTCTCCGTGAGGGGATGGCCGGTGGTGACCCGGGGCACCGGAGAGGGAGCGGGAGAGGGGACTGGAGCGGGAGCGGGGGATGGAGCGGGGTCGGGGACCGTGTCCGCGGCCGGACTGTTGACGAGTGTGCTCATGGGTGCGTTCCCTCGGGTGGGCCGGTCGGTCCGTCGCAGCTCCGCGTCGACGATCGCACCGACCTTTGCCTGCGGTTCCGGATGCATCAGGTATTCGTGGGCGTAGGGGAGTTCGTGGACCCGGACGGTTCCGGCGACGTGCCCGTCCCAGCGGCGGGCCGCGGTGTCCGTGTCGGCCGCCGTCCGTCCGGACGTCGCGACGAGCAGCGTCATGTCGCCGTCGAAGCGGCCGGGCCGGAACTGCTCGGCGAGGACGACGTGGTGGCGCATCACCGTCACCAGGCGGTCGACGTCCTGCTCGGTCAGCGATCCGAAGGCGCCGCCGTGGCGCCGCAGCACCGCGGCGACCGCCGCCGCGTCCGGGACCTCCCCGGCCGCCGCGGCCTGCTCCTCCCCGAGGTACTCCAGGAAGCGGCGGAGCAGTACGTCGCGGTCGGGCAGCGGCCCGTCGAGGGCGCTGTCGTACGGGAAGGCGTCCAGGTTGGCGAGGAGGGCGACTTCGGCGCCGTCGGCGCGCAGCCGGACGGCCAGTTCGTGGGCGAGCAGACCGCCGAAGGACCAGCCCAGCAGGTGGTACGGGCCCTCGGGCTGCACCTCCCGGATGCGCTCCAGGTACGACGCGGCCTGCGCCTCGATGCTCGCCGCCGGCTCGGACCCGCTCACCTGTGGAGCCTGGAGCCCGATGATCGGCCGCTCCTCGTCGACGTAGGAGGCGAGGCCGAGGTACGGCAGGCTCGTCCCCAGACCGCCGTGCACGCAGAACAGCGGGGGCAGTGAGCCGGCCGGCCGGATCGGGAGCACGGGGGCGAACGGGTCCTGCGGGTCCGCACCGAGCGAGCTGGTCCGCAACTGCCGGGCCAGGTGCTCCGCGCCGGCCGTGCGGCCGTCCACCAGGGCGGCGAGCGAGGCGGGCGTCCGCCGGGTGAACACCTCCGCCACGGTGAGCTCCAGCATGCTCTTCGCCGCGCGGGCCACCACCTGGACGGTCCCGATGCTGTTGCCGCCGAGGGCGAAGAAGTCGTCGTCGGCGCCGACCGTGTCGAGGCCCAGCACGTCGGCGAACGCCCGGACCAGGGTCTTCTCGGTCTCGGTGACGGCTTCACGGCCGGCCGCCGGACGCGGTTCGGGCGCGGGCAGCGCCTCCCGGTCGACCTTGCCGTTCACGGTGACCGGCAGCTCGGGCAGGGTGACCAGCGCGGACGGCACCATGTAATCGGGCAGCCGCCGGGCGAGCAGACCGCGTACGTCGGCGTCCTCGACGCCGGCGCCCGGGAGGGGCACGAGGTAGCCGACGAGCGTCTGGACGCCCGGCCGGTCCTCCCGGGCGGTCACCACGGCCTGGGCGATGCCCGGGTGCTCCAGCAGCACGCTCTCGATCTCGCCGAGTTCGATGCGGAAGCCCCGGACCTTGACCTGCTGGTCGGAGCGGCCGAGGTAGTCGAGGTTGCCGTCGGCGCGCCAGCGTACGAGGTCGCCGGTCCGGTACATGCGGGACCCGGCCGGGCCGTACGGGTCGGCCACGAACCGCTCGGCGCTCACACCGGGCCGGTTCACGTAGCCGATGGCGAGGCCCGTGCCGCCCACGTAGAGCTCACCGACGACCCCGGCCGGAACGGGCGTCAGGCTCCCGTCGAGGACGTAGGCGCGGTGGCCGGCGATGGGCCGGCCGATCGGCGGGTGGCCGCCGGTGATCCGGTCGCTCGCGGTGGTGACCACGGTGTTCTCGGTCGGGCCGTAGAGGTTGTGGAGCCGGGTGACCGGCGCCCAGCGCTCGACGAGCTCCGGGGTCATCGCCGCTCCGCCGACCGTCATCACCAGCCCCTCGGGCAGGCGCGCCTCCTCGGGGAAGGCGTCCACGACCACGGGCGGCAGCAGGGCGATGTCGACCCGGTGCCGGTTGATGAACTCCGCGAGCGGCAGCCCGGCCCGCCGGTCGTCCGGGACCTGCACCATGGTGCCGCCGACCAGCAGGGAGACGCACAGCTCCCAGACGGCCGCGTCGAAGCTGAACGTGGCGAACTGCAGGGCCCGGGTGTCCGGCCCCACGCCGAACCGCTCCCGGTGATCTGCGGCCAGGGCGGTCGCGGTCCCGTGGGAGACCAGCACGCCCTTGGGCAGGCCGGTCGAGCCGGAGGTGTAGATGAGGTAGGCCGGATCCCGGGGGGTCACCGGCCGGCTGCGCTCGGCGTCGTCGAGCCCGGCCGCGCCGTGGCCGGCGATCAGGGCCCTGGTGCCCGGGTCGTCCAGCACCAGGTGACGCGTCCCCGCGGTCTCCGGCAGCAGGGCCCCGGAGCCGAGCACGGCGGTCGAGGTGACCAGCAGCTGCGCCCCGGAGTCGGTCAGCATGTGGGTGATGCGGTCGACGGGGTAGGCCGGGTCGACGGGCAGGTACGCCGCGCCGGACTTGAGCACCGCGAGCACGGAGACCAGCAGCTCGGGCGAGCGGGGCAGCACCAGGGCCACGAAGCGGCCCGGTCCCGCCCCGCGGGCCACGAGTTCGCGGGCGAGGCGGTTGGCCCGTTCGTCCAGCTCCCGGTAGCCGAGGGTGACCTCCTCGGAGACGAACGCGGGATGTCCGGCGCGACGGGCGGCCCAGCCCTCGAACAGGCCGTGCACGGTCTCGGTGGACTCCACCGCGGTACGGGAGCCGGTGCTCCAGTCGTCCAGCAGCCGGCTCCGCTCCCGCGCGTCGAGGACGTCCAGCCGGCTGAGCGGTGCCGCGGGCGTGGTGACGGCCGCTTCGAGCAGGCGCAGGAAGGAGGTGACGAGCAGCTGCGCGGTGTCGCGTTCGTACAGGTCCGTCGCGAACTCCAGCCGCCCGGACAGCCCTTCGCCGGGCCCGCCCTCGGTGAACTCGAAGACGAGGTCGAACTTCGCGGTCGTGGAGCCGGATTCGACGAACGAGGACTCCAGGCCGGGAAGGTCGAACTGCGGCACGGCGGTGTTCTGGAAGGCGAGCATCACCTGGAACAGCGGCTGCCGCGACAGCGAGCGGACCGGGCTCAGCGCGTCCACCAGCCGTTCGAAGGGCAGCTCCTGGTGCTGGAAGGCACCCAGGTCGGCCTCGCGGACGCGGTGCAGCAGCTCCTGGAACGTCGGGTCGCCGCTGGTGTCGGTGCGCAGGACGAGCGTGTTGACGAAGAAGCCGACCAGGTCGTGCAGCGCCTCGTCGGTGCGGCCCGCGATGGGCGAGCCGAACGGGATGTCGGTGCCGGCACCCAGCTTGCCGAGGGTCGTGGCGAGGGCGGCCTGGACGACCATGAAGGGGCTGACACCGGACGCGCGGGCCAGGCGGGTGAGCCGTTCGTGCAGTGCGGCGGGGACGGCGAACGGCACCACGCCGCCCGCGTAGCTCGCGATCGCCGGCCGCGGGTGGTCGCTCGGCAGGGCCAGTTCCTCCGGGATGCCGCGCAGGGTCTCGGTCCAGTACGCCAGCTGCCGGCCGAGGAGGCTGTCCGGGTCCTCCTCGGAGCCGAGCTCCCGCTCCTGCCAGAGGGAGAAGTCGGCGTACTGGACGGGCAGTCCGGCCTGTTCGGGGAGGTCGTCCCCGGTACGGACGCGGTAGGCGCGGGCGATGTCGGAGGCCAGCACCGGGACGGACCAGCCGTCGAAGGCGATGTGGTGGACGACGAGCAGCAGGACGTGGTCCCGCTCGCCGAGCGAGAACAGCCGGGCGCGCACCGGCAGGTCGCAGGTCAGGTCGAAGGGGCGGTCGGCCTCCGCGTCCAGGAGCGCGCCCAGCGCGGGCTCGCCGCCGGGTACGGGTACGGCCTCCAGCGCCGTCCGGGCATCGTGCGGCTCGCACACGATCTGCCCCGGCTCCTCCCCGATGCTCGGGAAGACGGTCCGCAGCACCTCGTGCCGCTCGCTCACGTCGCCGAGTGCCTCCCGCAGGGCGTCCCGGTCGAGGTCACCGCGCAGCCGGACGGCCAGGGAGATGTGGTAGCCGGCCGCTCCGGGGTCCAGGCGGTTGAGGAACCACATGCGGCGCTGCATGTGCGACAGCGGGACGAAGCCGGGCCGTGGCCCGGCCCGCAGCGGGGTGCGGGAGGTGGGCGTGGGGACCAGCCCGGCCGCGAGCGCGGCCGGGGTGGGGTGCTCGAACAGGGCCCGTACGGACAGTTCGACGCCGAGGGCTCCGCGCACCCGGCTCACCAGCCGGGTGGCCAGCAGGGAATGCCCGCCGAGGGCGAAGAAGTCGTCGTCCACGCCCACGTCGGGCAGCCCGAGGACGTCGGCGAACAACCCGCGCAGGATCTCCTCGGCGGGGCCCTCGGCCTCCCGGCCGGCGGGCCGCTCCAGTTCGGGCGCGGGCAGCGCCTTGCGGTCGACCTTTCCGCTGGGCGTCAGCGGGAAGGTGTCGAGCAGGACGAACGCCGACGGGACCATGTACTCGGGCAGCGCCTCCCTGACCCGCTCCCGCAGGGCCGCGGTGTCCAGGGCCGTCGCGCCCTCGCCGGCGTCGGCCTCCGGCACCAGGTAGGCGACGAGCCGGGTGTCCCCGGGTTCGACCTCGCGGGCCACGACCACGGCGCGGGCGACGCCGGGCAGCCCGGTCAGCACCGTCTCGATCTCGCCGAGCTCCAGGCGGTGGCCGCGCACCTTCACCTGGTGGTCGACCCGCCCGATGTAGTCGAGCTGCCCGTCCGCGCCCCAGCGGACCAGGTCGCCCGTACGGTACATGCGGGTTCCGGCGGGCCCGTAGGGGTCGCAGACGAACCGCTCGGCGGTCAGCGACGGGCGGCGCAGGTACCCCTGCGCCAGGCCGGTGCCGGCGATGTACAGCTCGCCGACGACGCCGCAGGAGACCGGGCGCAGCGCCTGGTCCAGGACGTAGACCCGGGTGTTCGCGATGGGCCGGCCGATGGACGGGGCACCCGGGCGGGTGCCGTCCAGGACCGAGGCGGTCGACCAGATGGTGGTCTCGGTGGGCCCGTAGACGTTGAGGACCGTGGCGGCGGCCTCCACGAGCGCGGCGGCCAGCGGCTCGCCGAGCGCCTCGCCTCCGGTCAGCAGGCGCAGGCCCGCGAGGCATTCGGGGGCCGTGGCCACCAGCGCCTGCCAGTGGCTCGGGGTGGCCTGCACGACGGTCGCGGCGGCGGCGGCGATCGCCCTCGCGAGCGCCACCGGGTCCTGGACGGTCGCACGGTCCGCGAGGACCAGGCCGGCGCCGGCGAGCAGCGGTACGAACAGCTCCAGCATGGCGATGTCGAAGCCGAAGGTGGTCACGGCGAGGAGGCGGTCCCGCTCGGTGACCGCCACGCGCCGGGCCATGTCGTCGACGAGATTGGCGAAGGCGCCGTGCGGGACGACGACGCCCTTGGGGCGGCCCGTGGAACCGGAGGTGTAGATGACGTACGCCGGGAGGTCCGGGCTCAGGCTCCCGCCGCGTTCGGCGTCGGAGACCGGGCCGGCGGGCTGACCGAGCAGTTCCGCCGCGGTACCGGCGTCGTCGAGCAGGACCGTGGCGCCGGTCCACCGCAGGGCCCTCGCCGCGTCCGTCGTGCTCAGCAGCACGGCGGGTTCCGCGTCGTCGAGCATGAGGCCGATGCGGTCGGCGGGATGCCCGGGGTCGAGGGCCAGGTAGGCGGCGCCCGTCTTGAGCACGGCCAGAGCCGCCACCACCAGGTCGGCGGAGCGGGGCAGGGCGAGGGCCACCAGGCCGCCGGCCCGGGTGCCGCGGCTGATCAGCAGCCGGGCGAGGCGGTCGGCGCGGTCCTCCAGGGCGGCGGCCGTCACGGAGTCGTCCCCGCACTCCACGGCGACCCGGTCGGGGTCCGCGGCGGCGCGCCGGGCGATCAGTTCCGGGAGCAGCGCGGCCGGTGCGGGCGCCCCGGTCAGGTTGTACGTCCGCAGGACGAGCTCCCGTTCGTCCGGCTCGATCAGTTCGAGTCGGCCGAACGGCAGGTCCGCGGCGGCCGGGAGCCGGGCGAGCAGGCCGGCGAGACGCCGGACCAGCAGGCCGGCCGCATCGGCGCCGAAGAGGTCCGGACGGTACTGGACCGTCAGCTCCAGGTCGTTCCCCGGGAGCGCGACGAGGCTCAGCGGGAACTCGGTGGCGTTGCGGATGTCGGAGCTCCGCAACACCAGACCGGTCAGCGCGGTGAAGGCGGCGGCATCGGTCCTGGGGTAGTTCTGGAACATCACGGCGGTGTCGAACAGGCTGCCCGCGCCTACGATCTCCTGCACGTCGGCGAGGCCCAGGTGGCGGTGCGGGAGGAGCTCGCTCTGCTGGTCCTGGAAGCCGGTGAGCAGCTCGGCGACGGTGCGCGCCGAGTCCAGGCGGACGCGGGCGGGCAGCGTGTTGGCGAACATGCCGACCATCGACTCGACGCCGGGCAGTTCGGCGGGGCGTCCCGAGTCGACCATGCCGAACAGCACGTCGGTGCGGCCGGTCAGATGGCCGACGAGCATGCCCCAGCAGCCCTGGACCACGGTGCCCAGGGTCAGCTCGCGGGAGCGGGCCCACTCGGTGAGGCGCGCGGTCTGCGCGGGTCCGAGGGCGGCGCTCACCGAACGGGGGAGCGACGGGGCACCGGCCGGGTCGGGCAGGGCGACGTTGGTGGGCTCCTCCACCGCGGCCAGGGCGGAGCGCCACGCGTCCCGGGCACCGTCGCGGTCCTGGCGCCCGAGCCAGGCGAGGTAGTCCCGGTAGTGCGGTGCGGGGGCGGCGGAGCCCGCCTCCCCGGTCGCGTACCGGGTGAACAGCTCGTCCAGCATGATCGGCATCGACCAGCCGTCGAGGACGATGTGGTGCACCGTCAGCAGCAGCCGGAACCGGTGCCCGCCCAGCCGGACGAGGGTGCAGCGCAGCAGCGGCGGGCGGTCGAGGCGGAAGGGCCGGACCCGGTCCGCCTCGGTGGCCCGTTCCAGCTCGGCCGCCTGCGCGTCCCCCGCGAGGGCGGAGAGGTCCACCGTGTCCCAGGGCACGTCGACGCCGTGCGGGACGACCTGGACCGGCTTGCCGTTGCGCAGGGTCCGGAAGCAGGCCCGCAGACCGGAGTGGTTCTCCAGCAGCCCGCCCACCGCGGCCCGCATCCGGTCCTCGTCCAGGAGGCCCTCGAGGTCGGCCACCAGCTGCAGAACGTGGATGTCGAGGTCCTGCCCCACGAAGTCCGCGTGGAACAGGAACCCCTGCTGCAGCGGGGCGAGCGGCAGGAACTCGCTCTTTCGTGCGGATTTCACCGTGTGCTCTCTCATGAATCCAGTGACTCCAGCTCAGTGTCGAGTTCGTCCATCTCGTCGTCGCTCAGCTCCAGGAGCGGTGCCGGTGCGGAGACGGCCGGCTGCTGCGCCGGTACGCCCGCACCGGCGGCGGCGACGACGGCCGCGAGGGCGAGGGGGGTGCGGTGTCCGAAGACGTCGCGGGGGGTGATCACGATGCCGTGGGCGCGGGCCCGGCCCACGACCCGGATGGAGCTGATGGAGTCCCCGCCGAGGGTGAAGAAGTTGTCGTCGATGCCGACGCCGTCGACCCCGAGCACCTCGGCGAACACCGCGCACAGCGACCGCTCGACCGGGTCGCGGCCCTCCCGCCGGGTTCCGGCGGGCGTCGCGTCCGCCGCTCCCGCCGGGTGGGGGAGGGCCTTGCGGTCCACCTTCCCGTGGGCAGTCAGCGGCAGGGCGGGCAGCGCGACCCACGCGGACGGGACCATGTACTGCGGCAGCACCGCGGAGAGGTCGGCCCGGACCCCCGCGAGGTCGTCGGTGCCCGGCGCCACCACGTAGGCGACGAGGCGGGTCGCCGGGGCCGGGTCCGTGAGCGCGACCACGGCCGCGTCGGCCACCTGCGGCAGGGCGCGCAGGGCGGCCTCGACCTCACCGAGCTCGATCCGGTGGCCCCGCACCTTGACCTGGTGGTCGCGGCGCTCCACGAACTCCAGCTGCCCGTCCGGCCGCCGCACCACGCGGTCACCCGTGCGGTACATCCGGGCGCCGGGGACCCCGGCGAAGGGGTCCGCGACGAAGGTGGCGGACGTCCTGGCCGGATCGGCGAGGTAGCCGCGGCCGACTCCGGCCCCGCCGACGTACAGCTCGCCGACCGTGCCCACCGGAACCGGGCGCAGCTCGTCGCCCAGCACGTGGAGGAAGGTGTTGCGGACGGCGGCGCCGATCGGCACGCGGGCACCCGGCCGGTCCTCCGCGTGGAGCACCGCGTGCGTGACGTCGTCCGAGCACTCCGTGGGGCCGTACGCGTTGACCAGGGGGATGGCGGGGAAGCGGCCCCACCACCGGTCGCACAGCTCGGCCGGGAGCGCCTCGCCGGTGACCACGAGCCGGCGCAGGTCGCCGGCTCCGGCGGCGGCGCCGACCGCGTCCCAGGAGTCGAGGGCCGCCCGGAGCAGGGACGGCACGACCTCCAGGATCGAGACGTCCTCGGCCGACACGACGCCGAACAGGGCGTCGGGGTCGGCGGCGACCTCGCGGGGGACCACGCGGACGGTGCCGCCGACGACGAGCGGGGCCAGCATCTGCCAGACCGACACGTCGAAGGTGACGGGGGCGTTCTGCACGACCCGGTCGCCGGCGCCCAGTGCGAGGTCCTCGACCTTGGCCAGGAGGTGGTTCTCCATACCGAGGCGGTGGACCATGGCGCCCTTGGGCTTGCCCGTGGAACCGGACGTGAAGATCACATAGGCGAGGTCGTCCGGCCGGCCGAGGGGCCGTGCCAGACCGTCCGGCGCCCCGGGTACGTCCCCTGCCTCCTCGAAGCCGGCGGCCGCCCCCAGCGTGCTCGCGCCCGGCCCGGCCAGCTCCAGCACCTCGGCGGCCAGGTCCTCGCAGCCCGGGCCCGTCAGCAGGCACCGCGCCCCGGAGTCCGCGAACAGCGAGGCGATGCGGGCCACGGGGGCGCCCACGTCCAGCGGGATCCAGGCCGCTCCGGCCTGCAGGACGCCCAGGACGGAGCCGACGAAGGCGGCGCCCGGTTCGGCCAGCACCGCCACGAGGGAGCCGGGGCCCGCTCCGGCAGCGGTCAGCCGTCCGGCCAGTTCGTCCGACCAGCGGACGAGGGACGCGTAGCCGACCTCGTGCTCCCCGTCCGCCACGGCGACGGCCGCGGGGGTGAGCCGGGCGAACGCGCGCACGCGCTCCACCACGCCCCCGGCGATGCCGGTGGCGGCGGCGCTCCCGGTGTCGTTCCACTTGCGCAGCAGTCCGCTCTCGTCCTCGGTCAGGACGTCGAGCCGGCCGATGCTCCGGCCGGGTGCGGCGGCGAGGTCCAGGAGCAGCCCCCGCAGGCGCTGCGCCACGGCCGCCACCTCGTCACGGGACAGCAGGTCGGGCGCGTAGTCGAAGCGGACCTCGAACTCCCGGCCCGGCAGGACGACCATGCTGAGCGGGTAGTGGCGGGCGTCGCGGGCCGTGACGTCGGCGATGCGCAGTCCGCCGCGGCCGGTGGCGACACCGCCCGCGGCCTCGGCCAGGGGGAAGTTCTCGAACACGAGCGCCGTGTCGAAGGGTTCGCCGTACGCGGCCAGTCCCGGAGAGCCGCCGAGCATCTCGGCCAGCCCGAGGTGGTCGAAGTCCCGCAGGGCGGACTGGGCGTCCTGGATCCGGAGCAGGAACGCGCCGACGGTCTCGGCGGGGTCGAGGACCGCGCGGACCGGCAGGGTGTTCAGGAACGGCCCCACGATGCCCTCCACGCCCGGCAGCGCGGCCGGCCGGGTGGACACCGTCGACCCGAACAGCACGTCGGAGCGGCCGGTGAGCCGGCCGAGCAGCACGGCCCAGCCGCCCTGGAAGACGGTGTTGAGGGTCAGACCCTGACGCGCGGCGAAGCCGGAGAGCGCGGCGGTCTCCTCGGCGGTCAGTCGCAGGGGCAGCGAGTCCGGCGCGACGGGCAGCCGGTCGGGGGCCGCTCCGCACAGCAGGGTCGGCTCGTCGAGGCCGGCGAGGGCGTCGGCCCACGCCGCCCTCGCCGCGTCGTGGTCCTGACCGGCCAGCCAGGAGAGGTAGGCGCGGAAGGGAACGGCGGGCGGGAGGGTCCCCCCGGCGCCCCCGTCCTCGTAGCAGGCGAGCAGTTCGCGCACGAGCACCGGCATGGACCAGCCGTCCACCAGGATGTGGTGCAGGGTCCAGACCAGGCGGTGGCGCCCGTCGTCCAGCCGTACGAGGGCCCAGCGCATCAGCGGCGGACGGGCCAGGTCGAAGCGCAGGAGCCGGTCCGCCTCGGCGAGCCGGTCCAGCTCGGCCCGCTGCCCGTCGGGCGCGAGCCCGGACAGGTCGACGCGGCGCAGCGGTACGCGGACCCCCGAGCGCAGTACCGAGACCGGGTCGCCCGCGTCCCGGTGGCGGAAGGCGCCTGCGAGCCCGGGGTGCCGCTCCAGGAGGGTGGCCAGGGCGCGCTCCAGGGCGTCCGCGTCCACTACGCCGATCAGGTCGGCCGCGACCTGCAGCGTGTAGAGGTCGGTTCCCCGCTGGTCGAACTCGGCCTGGAACAGCATGCCCCGCTGCATCGCCGTCAACGGCAGCACGTCGGTGACCGCGGTGTCGCCCGGGGCGTCCGGGGCCCGCTCGATCGCGTCGATCTCCTCCTGGCCCAGCGCCACCAGGGGCAGGTCCGAGGGGGTGTGCCCGCCGGCTCCGGGCAGGGCCGCGTGACTGACGAGGGCGCGCAGGGCCGCGAACCAGGCCGCGGCGAGTTCACGGACCTCGTCCTCGTCGAGGAGCCCGTCCGC
This sequence comes from Streptomyces sp. NPDC058701, assembly GCF_042715295.1. Lineage (NCBI taxonomy): Bacteria > Bacillati > Actinomycetota > Actinomycetes > Kitasatosporales > Streptomycetaceae > Streptomyces > Streptomyces sp. NPDC058701. Next base: position 13,164 of record NZ_JBHXSY010000053.1, read on the forward strand.
CCACAGCCAGTCGGCGACCAGACGCGGACCGTCGGCACGGTCCTCGGTCACCGGGGTGACGGACAGGGCGTGGCGCAGCGGGGTGTCCGGGTGGAAGCCGGTGGCGATGACCGAGGAGCCGCCGGCGAGGGTCCAGGGGCCGGCCGACCCGTCGACGCGGAACCGGCCGAGGTAGTTGAAACCGAGGCTCGGGGCGGGCGCCGGGGCCAGCACCCGGGCGGTGCGCGGGTTGAGGTGGCGCAGCAGGCCGTAGCCGATCCCGCGGTCCGGGACGGCGCGCAGCTGCTCCTTGACCCGCTTGACGGCGGTGGCGAGGGCTGGACCCGAGGCCCGGGCGTCCTCCCGGTCGAGGGCGCCGAGGTCGAGGCGGACGGGGAAGACGGTGGTGAACCAGCCGACCGTGCGGGAGAGGTCGACGTCGTCGGTGATCTGCTCGCGGCCGTGGCCTTCGAGTTCGATCAGGAGGGGACGCGCGGAGTCCGGCGCGGAGCGGCCCCGCCAGTCGGCGGCGGCCAAGGCCAGAGCGCCGAGCAGGACGTCGTTGATCTCGCCGTGGAAGGCGGCGGGCACCGTGGTCAGCAGGGCCGCGGTCTGGTCGGCGGGCAGTTCGAGCCGCAGCCGCCGGGCCGTGCCGTAGGTGTCCCGGGAGGGGTCGAGCGGGCGGCTGCCGAGGACGGACGGCTCGTCCTCGCGCTGGGCCTGCCAGTAGGGCAGTTCGGCGATCCGCCCGGCGGTGCGGGACTGCTCGGCGAGGGTCGCCGCCCAACGCCGGTAGGAGGTCGGGACCGCCTCCGGTTCGGGTGTCCGGCCGGCGGCGGCAGCGGTCCAGGCGGCCTCCAGGTCGCCGGTCAGGATCCGCCAGGAGACGCCGTCGACGACGGTGTGGTGGGCCAGCAGCAGCAGGTGCGAGGTGGGTGCGGCGCCGCCGTGGAGCAGCACGGCCTGGAGCATGACCCCGTCGGACGGGGCGAGCCGGGTCCGTGCCGCGTCCGCCTCGGCCGTGACCAGCAGGTCCAGAGCGCCGGGATCACCGGCGGCGCCGGAGGCGTCCACGGTGCGGATCAGCCGGCCGGCGGCCACGGACCCGCGCTCGGCGGTGCGCAGGGACCAGATGCCGGGGGCGGGCTCGGCCACCGCCAGGCGCAGTGCGTCGTGCCCGTCGAGCAGCGCCTGCAGGGCGGGGGCGAGGGTGCCGGCCGTCATCGCGGTGGGCACCCGGAGCAGGACGTACTGGCTGAACTGGCCTGCGGGGCCGGTCAGTTCACCGAGGTCCTCGGCGAGCTGGGAGATGATCGGGGTCGGCTCGACCTCGCCGACGCCGTCTTCGGCGGCCCGCGGGACGGAAGCGCCCTCCCCGCCCGGTCCGGCGACCGTCCCCACGAGGGCGGCGAGGGCGGCGGGGGTCTTGAGGGCGAAGACGTCGCGGGGGGTGAGGACGATGCCCTGGCCCCGGGCGCGGCTGACCACCTGGATGGAGCTGATGGAGTCTCCGCCCAGGGTGAAGAAGCCGTCGTCCGCGCCCACCGTGTCGAGGCCCAGGACCTGGGCGAAGATCTCGCACAGCGCCTGCTCGGCGGGGTGGCGGGGGAGGCGGCCGCGGCGCCCGGTGGCCGCGGCCGGGGACGGCACGGTGACGGCGGTGGCCGCGGTGACGGCGGCCGGCGCGGCACCCGGCCCGGTCGGCGCGGGCAGCGCGCGGCGGTCGACCTTGCCGTGCGGGGTCAGCGGCAGCGCCGGGAGCGGGACCCAGCTGGTGGGGACCATGTACGGGGGGAGCAGCTCGGCCAGCGCGTCCCGCACGGCGACCGGTTCGGTGCCCGGGGCGACCAGGTAGGCCACCAGACGGGCGGCGCCGGAGGCGTTGCCGGGCGCGGTGACGGCGACGTCGACGACGTGCGGGAGGGAGCGCACAGCCGCCTCGATCTCGCCGAGCTCGACGCGGTGGCCCCGGATCTTCACCTGGTGGTCGCGCCGCTCCAGGAACTCCAACTGCTCGTCCGGTCGCCACACGACATGGTCGCCGGTGCGGTACATGCGGCTTCCGGGGTCGGGCGCGAAGGGATCGGGCACGAAGGCGGCGGCGGTCTTCGCCGGGTCCAGGAGGTAGCCGCGGCCGACGCCCTCGCCGCCGACGTACAGCTCGCCGATCGCTCCCGGGGCGGCGGGCCGCAGGTCGTCGCCGAGGACGTAGAGCAGGGTGTTGCGGACGGGACGGCCGATGGGCACGCGCGCGCCGACCGGCGCGCCGGCGCGCAGGACGGCGTGCGTGACGTCGTCCGAGCATTCGGTCGGCCCGTACGCGTTGATCAGCGGGACCTCGGGGTAGCGCTGCCACCAGCGCGTGCACAGGTCGGGCGGGAGGGCCTCGCCGGTCACCATGAGCCAGCGCAGGTGCCGGGCCGCCGGAGTGCCGGGTGCGGTGTCCCAGTTGTCGAGGGCCGCGCGCAGCAGGGTGGGGACGACCTCCAGGACGGTGACGTGGTCGTCGGTCGCGGTGGCGAACAGGGCGTCGGGGTCGGCCGCGACCTCGCGGGGGACCACGTGGACGGTGCCGCCGACGACGAGCGGGGCCAGCATCTGCCAGACCGACACGTCGAACGTGACGGGGGCGTTCTGCACGACCCGGTCGGCCGCGGTCAGCCCCAGGTCGTCGATCTTGGCGCCGAGGTGGTTGAGCATGCCGCCGCGGTGGACCATGGCGCCCTTGGGCTTGCCCGTGGAGCCCGAGGTGAAGATGACGTACGCCAGGTCGGCCGGCCCGCCGGCCGGTGCGCGCAGTTCGTCCAGCGGCACCGGGTGGGCGGTCAGGCCGCCGGGCAGCGGGTGCGTCCGTACGCTGCCGTCGCCGAGCTCCGCGGCCAGGCCCTGCAGCCCCGGTCCGACGAGCAGGTGGCCGATCCGGGAGTCGGTGACCAGGCTGTCGGTGCGCGCCGTCGGCGCGTGCACGTCGAGGGGCACCCAGGCCGCACCCGCGCCGAGGACGCCGAGGACGGCGCCCACGAAGGCGGCGCTCGGCTCGGCGAGGATGCCGACCAGGGTCCCGGGCCCGGCGCCGGCCGAGACGAGCGTCTCGGAGAGCTCGTCCGCCCAGATCGCCAGCGAGGAGTAGGAGGCGTCCGTGGTGCCGTCCGTGACCGCCAGGGCGGCGGGCGTCGCGGCGGCGAACTCCCGTACGAGTTCCACCACGCCGCCCGCGAGCGCCTCGCCGCGGGGTCCGGTGCCGGCCGCCAGGAGGGCGCCCCGCTCCTGCTCGGTCGCGAGGTCGAGGCGGCCCAGCGGCGTGGCCGGATCGGCGGCCGCGAGCACCTGGAGGAACGCTCCGAAACGGCGCAGGTGGTCCACGACCTCGGTCTCGGAGTACCGCTCGGGGTTGCCGTTCATGTGCAGTTCGAGGGTGCCGTCGGCACCGTCCAGCACCGTGATCATCAGGTCGTCGACGATGCCGGTGGAAAGGTTGTGCAGCCGGGCCCCGCACGGACCGAGACGGAACTCCGGTGTCTGCGGGAGCACGTTGACGAAGGGGCCGAAGGGCCGCCGGTCGGCCTGCATGCCGAGCGAGCGGCGGATGCGCTCCGCCGGGTAGCGCTGGTGGCGCAGGGAGCGGGCGACCGCCTTCGAGGTGCTGCCCAGCAGCTCGGACACCGTGGTCGCGGGAGCGACGCGCGCCGGGAGCGGCAGGTAGTTCGCCACCATGCCGGGCACGTTGCGCGCGGTGGCGGTCAGGCGTGCCGTCATGGGGAGGGTCAGCAGCACGTCGTCACGGCCGGCCGCCTTGCCCACGTACGCCGCCGTCGCGGCGATGGCGAACGTGGGCCAGGTGACGCCGGCGGCGGACGCCGCGGCGCGCAGGCGCCCGGCGCCGGCCGCGTCGACTTCGCGGGTGCGGCGCAGGAAACCGGTGCCCGGGACCGGATCGCCGGCGGCGAGGCTGACCGGCTCCGCGGCGCCGTCGAGATGGGCCGCCCAGAACCGGCGGTCGCGCTCCAGGGCGGGCGACTCCAGGTACGCCGCCTCCTCCCGGAGCAGCAGCTCCAGAGGGGGCAGCGGGTCCCCCGGCGGCTCTTCGCCCGTGCTTAGCGCCCCGTAGACCTCGCTGAGGCGCCGGTAGACCGCCAGCCGGCTGTAGCCGTCGGACAGCAGGTGGTGCATGGCCAGGTAGAGCAGCGTGCGGTCCTCGGACACGCGGAAGAGCAGCGTGCGGAACAGCAGCCCGCCCGCGAGCTCGAACGGCCGGTGCAGGTCCCCGTCCATCAGCCTCAGCGCCTCGCCGACCGGGTCCGGGCCCCCGCCGAGGTCCAGGACCTCCAGCGGGAGCCCGTCCAGCGGTTCGATCCGCTGCACCGGCAGCCCGTCCACGTCGAAGAAGCGCGCCCGCGTGCACTGTGCCTCGTCCAGGACCCGTCGCAGCGCGCTCCGGAGCAGCTGCTTGTCGAGCGGCCCGCTGATGTCCAGGTAGTCGGCCATGTTGTACGCGAGCCGACCGCTGGACAGCTGCTCGTCGAACCAGATGCCTTTCTGTGCCCCCGTGAGGGGCAGGTCCGGAAGGGTGCGCGAAGTCATGACGGTCTCCATGAGTGCTGGGGCGAGGTGTGCCGGTGAGGACGCCCGCCCGTTGGCTCAGGACGTGCGGTGCGGACGGGCCCGGGGCCCGGGACGGGGGAGGGGGCAGAGGCTCTCGGCCGCCACCGCCTCCGGGGTCAGAGGCTCTCGGCCGCCACCGCCTCCTGGAGGGCGCCGGGACCGTAGAGGTCGCTCACCCACTGGTCCTGGTAGACGGTGTCCAGGTAGCGCTCGCCCAGGTCGGGTGCGATCGCCACGGCCGACACGTCGGCCGCGAGGCCGTTCCCGGCGAGCCAGGCGGTGGCCCCGCTGACGACGGTTCCGGTGGACCCGCCGAAGAGGAAGCCGCGACTGGCCAGTTGCCGGCAGGACCGGATGGTGTCGATCTCCGGAACCATGACCACGTCGTCCACGTAGGACTCGTCGAGCAGGTGCGGGCGCACGCCCGTTCCGAGACCGGGGATCATGCGGCTCTGCGACGGTCCCCCGAAGGTGACGGATCCGACGGCGTCGACCGCGACGATCCGTACGGAGGGCTTGTGCTCCCGCATGTAGCGCGCACATCCCATGAGCGTCCCGGTGGTGCCGGCGCCGACGAACAGCACGCCCAGGTCGGGGAACGCCTTCAGGATCTCGGGACCGGTCAGCCGGTAGTGGGCCATCCAGTTGTTCGGGTTCGCGTACTGGTTGAGCCAGACCGATCCGTCGATCCCCGCGCACAGTTCACGGACCCGCTGGATGCGGGCTCCGAGCAGCCCGTCGACCGGGTGCGGCTCGGTGACCACCTGCACCTCGCTGCCCAGCAGCTGCATGAGCTGGCGCGCGGCGAGGGTGCAGCGGGAATCGGTGACGCAGATGAAGCGGTAGCCGCGGCTGCAGGCGACGATGCTCAGCGCCACGCCGAGGTTCCCCGAGGAGCTCTCCACGATCGTCGAGCCCGCGCGCAGTTCCCCGGAACGTTCCGCGGCCGAGACCATCGCATGGGCTGCCTTGAGCTTGATGGAGCCGGCGAAATTGAATCCCTCGCACTTCAGGATCAAACGTTCGCCGACAACGGATTCAAGGTCGACGTAGAGGTCGTCGGCATTGAATTCATGCGGGGCGGATATGACTTGAATGGGACACTCTCCACGTCGATGTGTCCGGCGGAGGCGGTGAACCAGGCCGGCTTGCCTGCTACTGGGATGTCTTCATCGGCCATGAGTGGTCAAATGCCCTTTCGGCGTCGGACTTCGAGAGCTTGTCAAACGCCGCTGACGATCAGTTGACCAGGCGCTGACCGCTTGTCGCACCTTGGTTGCCCGTCGCAACCGGGCATTGCTAGCTTGTGGCCCCGGGAGCCCCGCCCCGGCCGGGCCGGGGCTGACGGGGAACCATGGGGGAAATGACATGCGTCTGGTGCTCGCAGAAGACCAGTTCCTGCTCCGCGAGGGGCTGACGCGGCTATTGGAGCTGAACGAATTCGAGATCGTCGCCGCGGTGGGCACCGGTCCCGAGCTCACCCGGGCGCTCGCCGAACACGAGCCGGACATCGCCCTCGTCGACATACGGATGCCGCCCACGCACACCGACGAGGGGCTGCGGGCCGTCCTGGAGGCGCGGCGCCGCCGGCCCGGCCAGCCCTCCCTCCTGCTGTCGCAGTACGTCGACCAGCTGTACGCGCAGGAGCTCCTCGCCGACGGTGAGGGCGGCGTCGGCTACCTGCTCAAGGACCGGGTGTTCAACGGCTCCCAGTTCATCGAGGCCCTGCACCGGGTCGCCGCGGGGGGTACGGTCATGGACCCCGACGTGGTGTCCCGGATGATGAGCCACAACTCCCAGGACCAGCAGGTCGCCCGACTCACCGACCGGGAGCGCGAAGTCCTCGGGTACATGGCCGAGGGCCGGTCCAACGCGGCCGTGGCGGCCGCGCTGGTGATCACGGAGAAGGCGGTCGCCAAGCACATCAACAACATCCTGGCCAAGCTGGACCTGCCGCCGTCGAAGGACGACAACCGCCGGGTCATGGCGGTGCTGACGTTCCTGAACAGGGCCTGAGCCCCGCGGACGGCCCGCGGGGCGTTCACGCCCCGACCCTCCCGGACTTCAACCCCTGGAACAGGTTCAGGTGTTGCACGTTCCGGGTCCCCTCCATGAACTCGACTCCCCGGGCATCCCGGGCCAGTTTGTCCAGGAGGGGATGGGCCAGCCGGGCCGCCGGAGCGAGCAGGTCGCAGGCCGCCAGCGTCGTCTCCTCGGCCAGCGCGCAGGCCCGGGCCTTGGCCGCGGAGGCGAGGTACCCCTCCCCGGTCGCGTCCACGGCCCTCGCCGCCGCGTGCACCAGCGCCCTGGTGGCGTCGAGCCGCCGGCCCATCACCTCGATCCGGTCCCGGTCGGCGCCGCGGGCCCCCGCGTAGTGCTCCCGTACGTAGGCGTGGGCCGCGCCCGCGATGCCCAGGGCCAGGGCCGCGACCGAGGGCCGCAGCTCGTTGAACACCTGGATGGAGGCCCAGATGCCGCGCCGGGCGGGCGACAGGTGGCGGCCGAGGACGCGGTCGCGGTCGACGACCGCCCCGTCGAGCGTGATCGCCCCGATCTGGGCGCCGCGGATCCCCAGGCTGTCCAGCGGCTCGGCGCGGTAGCCCGCCACCGCGGTGTCCAGCAGGACGGCCGTCACCCCGAGCGGGCCGGGCCGGGTGCGGGCGAAGACGGCGGCGTACCGGGCGCGGGCCGCGTTGCCGACGTACCGCTTCGCACCGGTCAGCCGCAGCTCGCCGTCCTCCTCGCGCAGGGCGGTGCCGAGCGCGGAGGCGTCCGATCCCCGTTCGGGCTCGGTCAGCGCGAAACAGGTCCAGGCCGGGGCGGCGGTCATCCGGCCGAAGAACCACTCCTGCTGCTCCCGGTCCCCGAGCTTCGCGACCAGGACGCCCGACATGGACGGCCCCGGTGCGGCCAGGGTCATGCCGATGTCGCCGGCGGCGAACTCCTCCAGGACCACCGCGCGTTCCAGACCGTTCGTACCGTCGAACCGGTACGGGCCCGCGGCCGGCGGTTCCGTCGCGAAGGCGGCGGGCACGCCGAACGTGCTCAGGAAGCGCACTCCAGGCAGATCGAGGTGGTCCTTGATCAGGCCGGGGTCCCGGTCGAGGTCCAGCGCGGCCGCCCGGAAGTCGGCGGCCCATTCGCGGGCCTGACCGCGCAGGGCGGTCAGACGGGCGTCCAGCGTGCTCACCTGTCCTCCTTCGCCGGGTCGTGGACGTCGGCCAGCAGCTCGGACGCCTCGGCCGTCGCGCCCGGTCCGTCCGCGAGATAGCCGTACGCGCCGAGCAGCCGCAGCAGCGACCGCCCGTTGAGGGTGATCTGGCCGTGCAGGCTCCGCAGGAACGGGCCCTCCAGCGGGGTGCCGGAGTCCAGCAGGGCGGACAGCTCCAGCTGGTGCGCGAGTGCCTCGGCCAGCTGCCCCTTGACCATCTGCTGCATCAGGACGGTGCTCTCGCCGCTCGGCCGGGAGCCCAGGTGCGCGACGCAGGCGTCGCGCAGGCCCTCGGCCACCCCGAGCCGGAGCCGCAGCAGCCCCACCGGGTCGACGGCGCCGCCGGGCGGTGCGGGCCGCGGATCGTGGACGACCACGACCGGGCCCCCGGCGAGCGCGTAGCGGCGTACGACCGTGTGTCCCGCCGCCCGTTCCTCCGGCAGCAGGGCGAACCCGGCCGGCCCGAGCGGTACCGGGCCGGGGCCGGGTCCGCCCAGGAGCAGGCGCAGGGCCGGCGCGAGGCCCTCCCTGCGCGCCACGTCCCGGACGGGCCGCTCCGGCGGCCGGGTGACCGACGCGGTGCCGGGACCGGTCGCCGTCACGCGGCTGCCGCCGGGTCGACCCGGCAGACCGACAGGTCCCCCAGGACCGGGTCGTACTCGACGAGCAGGGTCGGGCTCCCGCCGGCCGCCGGAAGGCGCTCGGCGAACGCCCCCAGAACGGACGTGCAGGGGTAGCCCGCCGGAGCCCGGCGCACCGGGCCGCGGGACACCGGAAGCTCCCAGGCCGGGTCCACGCCGGGACCCGCCACGACCTCGGCGGTACCCTCCGGGTCGAGTTCCCGGATCAGCGCGGCCACCTGTCCCGGTGCCTCCCGCGGGTCCAGCCCGCAGACCTGGCGCACCCGGCAGTTGTCCTCGGAGGCCTCCAGGACCAGGGCGACCGCGCCGTCCCCGGCCAGTCCGCGCGGGCCGGAGCCCGGTACGTCGTACGGCACGACGTGCTGGTCGAAGGCCATGACCAGTACCCGCCGGAACCCGTGCCTGCGGGCATAGCTCCGGGCGAGGGCGAGGGCGCTGAACGGGCCGGTCGGACCCTGGTCGGACACCGCGAGGAGCAGCGGGCGGCCCGGCAGCCGCTCCGCCAGCGTGGGCGCCGTCAGCACGGTCGGCAGGAAGTCCGGCGTGGAGTAGGCGAGCACCACGAGATCGGTCTCGGGCTGCTCGCCCAGTGCGGCGAGCAGTTCGGCGCCCATGTCCTCGAAGGTGTTGCCGACCGCCGTGTCGAGGAGCTCCTCGCGGAGGACCACACCGGCGTGCCCGGTGTGGCTGGGGAAGAACCGCCGCTCGGCCTCCTGGCCGAGCGGCGTGGTACCGGTGCCGAAGGTCCGGTGGACGGCTCCGGTCACCGCGAGACCCGTGAGGAGGGCCGGCCGCGTCCCGGCGCCGGCCGGTGGCGCTGCTGCGAGGGACATGGTCAGCGGCCGAGTTCGGCGGTGATGAAGTCGGCGAGCGACTGCACCGTGGCGAAGTGGCCCATCTCGAGCTCGTCGGTGTCGAACTCCCCGTCGAGCAGTTCCTCCAGGCGCAGCAGCAGGTCCAGCACGCCCGTCGAGTCCAGTCCCAGGGTGTCGAAGAGCTTCGTGTCGGGGGCCAGGTCGCCCAGGTCGCGCTGGAGGACGGCCCCGAGGGCCTCGGTGATGGCGTCGACGACCTGTCGGTCGGCCGTGGTCTCGATGGTCTCGGTCATGTGGATAGCGCCCTTTCGCGGCGTCGGTGCGGTGGTCGTGGAGGACAGCGGGAGGAACCCGGGCTAGCGGTCGGCGCCGGGTACGACCGGAGTCGGATCGAACAGGTGCTGCTTGGCCAGCAGGTCCTCGGCGCTGTCGGCCTCGCGCACCAGGTGGGCGCGGCCGTCGTGGACGAGGACCTCGGCCGGGTAGCCGTGGCTCAGGAAGTGCACGGGCGAGGCGGTCGGCCCGTACGCCCCGGACCGCTCGACACCGATCAGGTCGCCCGCGCGCAGCGGCGGGAGGGCGACCTTCTTGCCGAGCGTGTCGTTCGGGGTGCACAGGGGGCCGGTGACGTTCCAGACCTCCGTGGCGGGCTCGTCGTAGCGGTTGAGCACCCGGATCGGGAAGTTGCGCTTGACGAAGGAGCCGATGCCCACGGCGGCCATGTGGTGGTTGGTGCCGCCGTCCGCGACCGCGAAGTTCTCGCCGAGCGAGGTCTTCGTGTAGCGCACGCGGGTCACGTACGTGCCGCTCTCCGCCACCAGGTAACGGCCCAGTTCCATGATCAGACGGGTCCGGGGGCGGCTCTGCGCGAAGGCCTCCAGGACGGGGTTGACGGCCTCCGCCAGCACCCCGAGCTCCAGGTCGCGCTCGCCCTCGAAGTAGGAGACGCCGAGGCCTCCGCCGACGTCGACCATGTCCAGCTCGAAGGCGTGGTGGGCGGCGATGCGCTCCGCCAGTTCGAGGATGCGGCGGGTGTTCTCCACGATCGCGTCCTCACTGAGGATGCGCGTGCCCATGTACGCCTGGACACCCATGAGCCGGACGTGCTCGAACTCCTTGGCCAGCGGTCCCGCGGCGAGCAGCTGCGCCTCGTCGATGCCGAACTGGCGCGGCTTGCCCCCCATGGTGAGGCCGGAGCCCTTGACCGCGAAGCTGGGGTTGACGCGCAGGGCCACCGGGGCGACCAGGCCGAGCTCCGCGGCGAGTTCCTCGATCAGGTCCAGCTCGGGGAGCGACTCGCAGATGATCGTGTAGATGCCCTGGGCGAGGCACTCCCGGAGCTCGGCGCGGCTCTTGCCCGGGCCGAGGAACATGATGTCGCGGGGCTGCACGCCGGCCTTGCGGGCGGTGAGCAGCTCGGCCATCGAGGAGACCTCGGCGCGGGCGCCGTGCGCGTGGAGCAGCGCGCACACCGAGACGTTGGGGTTGGCCTTGAGCGAGTAGAAGAACTCCAGGCGGGGGTGCATCAGCTCCCGCAGCGCGGTGATCCGTGCGCGCAGAGCCGCGCCGTCGTAGACGTACAGGGGCGTTCCGAACTGGGCGGCGAGTTCGGTGATCCCGAGGCCCTGTACCCGGAACTCGGTCGGCTCGACTGTCATGACTGACCTTTCCACTGGGACCGGGCGGTGTCCTGGACGCGGGAGGCGTCGAGCGCCCCGCCGGGTCCGAGCCGCTCCGTTACGGCCGCGTCCAGCGCGGCGAGCTCCTCTGCCGAGTCGCCCGTGAGCAGGCCGTAGAGGCGGCCGCTGAACGGGCTGCCGGATCCCGCGCCGGCGTTGACGGTGGCGTAGTTGTTGACGACCAGTCCGCTGCCCCCCGGGCGGTCCAGCAGGAGGCCGTCGAGAACCTGCCGCAGGGTGTCGAAGGGCAGCGGCCGGTCGAGCACCAGCGGGTAGTGGCGCGCGAGGGCCTGCTGGCCCTCGGCGAGCAGCTGCTCCTGGAGGCGCGCCTGATACGTCGACATGTTGTTGCGGGCGTTGATCTCGACCACGGGGTACACCCCGCCGTCGGGGTCGAGCATGGCGTCCACCCCGACCACGCCGAAGAAGCCGTCGTCCGCGAGCCGGCGGCCGAGGAGTGCCGCGGTCCGCTCGATCACCTCGTGCTGCCCGGCCGTCAGGCGCGGCGGGAAGCGGTGCCCCTTGTGGACGCCGCCCTCCGTGATGGCCTCCTTGACGAAGTCGAGGCGTACGGATCCGTCGCGGGCGATGGTGAACTGGTAGTTCAGGTCGGTGACCTTGGCCACCTTCTCCTCCAGGACGAACGCGATGCCCCCGGCGCCCGACTTCCGCACGGAGTTCGCGACCATCCGCTCCATCCGCTCCAGGCGCCGGGTGCTCTCGATCTCGGCGATGCCCTTGCCCGAGACGCCGAAGGCCTCTTTGACGAGGATGGTGGCGCCCGCGTCGAGCAGCTCGGCCGCGGCGGCGACGGCGGCGCGCAGTTCACCGAGGGTCTCGCAGGCCCAGCCGAGCGGCTGGCGCAACCCCAGCCCGTCGGCGGCGCGACGGCTGTAGACCTTGCTGTTGACCGCCTTGCACAGCTCGGCGGAGGGCGCGGCGAGGGCGATGCCCGCCTTGCCGGCGAGGTCCTCCTCCCACTCCGAGACGCCGTGCGGGGACAGCAGGGCTCCCTGCGCGCCGAGCTCGCCGAGGACGGTCAGCAGCCGGGAGTCGCCCAGGGCGTCCTGGGTGACGGTGTTGCCGGGGACCTGGTCCCGCACCACGTGGACCGTGGGCAGGCCGAGGCCCAGCTCTCGGAGGTGGGCCAGGTAGCCCGGGTCGGGTTCGGTCTTCAGGACGACGTGGTCCTCCACGTCGCCGAGCAGCAGCGCGAACTCGTCCATGCGGTTGACGACGGCGGTGTTGCCCGTGGAGGAGACCCGGGGCAGGCCGGTCTCGCCGCGCGCCCACTGCTCCTCCACCTCGAAGTTGCCCAGGAAGACCAGGGAGCCCGACGGACCGCCGGCCACCGCTGTCTTCAGCCGCTGGTTGAATTCCCTGCCTGTCACCGCGGGCCTCTCTTGCTGTGGGTTCACGTCAGTGCTCCACGACCATCGCGGCGAAGCTCGCTCCGAGCCCGACCGAGACCATGAGGTAGCGGTCGCCGGGACTGATCCGACCGAGTTCGGTCGCGGTCGCGTAGTTGATGAAGGGGTCCGCCCCGAAGCAGTGACCCGTCTGCGGGATGTTGTCCAGGAACATGCGCTCCACCGGTACGCCGAGCCGGTCGCTGAGCCTCACCCAGGCGATCCGGTTGACGTTGTGGGGGAGTACCAGGCTGATGTCGTCGGCCGTGAGGGACGCCTGTTCCAGGGCGCTTGCGACGACCTCCATGAGGACGTCGGCGTACATCTCCCGGAAGCGGACGAAGGCCTCGTCGGGCATGGCCAGTCCGGGTGCGCCCACCGAAACGGTCCTGGTGGCGAAGCCCAGGACCCGGTCCTTGGTGCCGCGGGCGGAGACCAGCACCGCCGCGGTTCCCTCGCCGGTGATGCCCATGCCGCCGAGCACCTGGGAGATCTCGCCGTGGGCCTTCTCGCCGACCAGCACCAGGGCCAGCGCGTCGGGGTCCTCCTCCTCGGCCAGCAGCATGCCCGCCACGTCGACGGCGAGCAGGCCCGAGGCACAGGCCTGTTCGGTCAGGGCGAACGTCTTCGCGTGGCGCAGGCCGGCCTCGCGCCGCACTTCGTGCAGGGGGCTCAGGGGGTAGGGGGATGTGAAGCGCTGCGTGCGGGGCCGGAGCACGTAGCGGACCCGGTCCTCCTGGCCCCGCAGGAGGGACAGCTTCTGGACCGCGGCCAGCAGGCTCTCCGTCTCGGACTCCGTGTCGTCCCAGCAGATCTGCGACAGGCCGAATCCCCGTCCGTAGCGGCGCAGTTCCGTGTCGGTCAGGCCCAGGGCCTCCTGGCGGCTCGTGATGGAAACCTGGGTGGGCCAATGGGCGGATACTTCGGTCAGTGAGGTCACGGCTGGCCGGCTCCTCTCAGCGCAGTCGTCGAAAGAACAGGTCGGCACGGAGCGCTGAATGCGTACCACCGTCGTCCCGACCGGGCCCATGCACACCTGATCCCCCGAGCCGTACGCTCCGGGGGACGCTGATCAAGCTAGTGGGCCGAATTGACATGCTGCTGACCGAGCGCTGACGTGATTCGATCGGCCGGGACCAGACGGTTTCGCCGCGGGAGCCCCTGGTCGTCCCGGTGAAATTCATGCGGACTCCCCTACTGGAAAGGGAAGTCGGTCGGCTACTCTGCGACAGCTCACCGCATGACGCAGCCCGGGTCCGTGTGTACTCCGCGATTCCGAGGCTGGTCCTTCACGGGCGCGCGCACGTCGACCGGCCGCCGAACGGCCGGTTCTCCGCCGCAGTCCCGTCATGGCGCCGGAGCGCATTCCCGATTCTCAGAGGTGAGGAAATCTCATGTCCCAGGAGAGCCTGCTCTTTCTCAACCGGACGGCCGTACTCGCCTGTCTGGACAAGCTGGACCCGGTCGAGGTCGCCGCGGACGTCCTGCGCGTCCAGGCCGCCGGCCGCACCGAGATCCCGGCAGAGGGCTACCTGCCCTGGACGAACAGCGACGGCGCCTACAGCCGCGCCATCGCGATGCTGGGCGCCCTGCACCGGGAGGAGGGCCCGGTGTACGGCATGAAGCTCATCAACGCCGCGGTGAACAACCCCTCCAAGGGGATCGAGCGGGCCGGCGGGCTGAGCTTCGTCTTCGACCCGGAGACGGCGCGGCCCCGGCTGATGGCGGAGGCCGGCTACCTGAGCGCCGTCCGCACCGCCGCGTACACGATGGTCAGCCTGCGCGTGCTCGGCCCGCAGCAGTGGGACGGCATCACGCTCATCGGTACGGGAGCCCTGGCCCGCGCGCACCTGGACCTGCTGACGGGCGCGTTTCCCGACGTCCGCACGGTGGTCGTCTTCGACCTGTCCGAGCAGCGGGCGGCGGAGCTGGCCGCCTGGGCCGGGCAGACGCACCCGCAGCTGAAGGTGACCGTCGCGGCCACGGCGGCCGATGCCATCAGGGCCACGCCGGTCACGGTCACGCTGACCACGAGCAGCGAACCGTACCTGTGCGCCGACCTGTTCGCGCCCGGCGGCTTCGTCGCGCACGTCTCCCTCGGCGACCTGACCGAGGGGGTCTTCCTCGGGGCTCAGGCCGTCTACGGGGACGACCTCGACCTGATCGAGGAGAACCCGCGCCGGATCCTGGGCAGCCTGCTGCAGGAGGGGAAGGTGACCCGGCCGGGTACGGAGGGCGCTCCGGCGCGCGGGACCGGCAGGTCCGTCGAGGGAACGCTGGGGCAGGTACTGCTCGGCCAGGTTCCGGCCATCCGGCCGACGGAGGGTTACGTGGTGAGCAACCCCTTCGGCATGTCGATCCTGGACGTGGGGCTGATCGACGCGGTCCACCGCACCGCACTGGACCTCGGCGTCGGTCAGCGGCTCGACCTGCTGTGACGCCTCCGGGGGGTGCGCGATACGGGCGCCCCCCGGGCCCGGGCCGGCCGGCCCGGGCCCGGGGGGCCGCGCCTACGGCGATTTTCAGCCGACGAGGCATCAAAATCAAGCAAAATCGCGTGCTTTCGCTCAAACACGGGAAGCCCCGCGCGCGGGGGGCGTGTTAGGTTCGCAGCCGGGGGAATTGAGGTTTGCGGCGTGAACGGACATATCGTGACCGGTTCGTCACGATGAATCCGTCAGCCGCGCCGAAATAACGAAGTGTCCGGGGGGACTTCTTGTGCTCGACCATGTGGTTTCGTGCGCCTCAAAAAGTGTCCACCCCTCCCTTGGCTCCCTCGGATTCCAGCCGGCGCCCGCCCCAGGCGGGCGCTCCGGAAATGGAATGAAGGTCGACCATTTAATGATCGAAGCTTTTGGGACGGGGACTAGTGAAATCTTACCAGCCGGTAGACGTGCGATTCTCGGTGGAACTGCTCGGGGCGACGCAGGTTACGGTGGGGAATCATCCGCGTAGCCTCGGGGCGAATCGCGTGCGAACCCTGCTGGCGGTCCTGGCATCCGCTCCCGGCGAGGTCGTATCGGTCGGCCTGCTGATGGAGGAGCTTTCCACCGACCAGGACTCCAAGAACCCGAAGAACGCGCTCCAGGCCAACATGCGCCGGCTGCGGACCTCCCTGGAGGGCATGACCGGCATCCCGGGGAACCTCCTGGTGCGGACCTCGGCCAACGGGTACCTCCTCGACCTCCCGCCGGCCGCCGTCGACGCGCACCGCTTCGACGACCTGGCCATGCGCGGCTCCGCGCTGCTCCACGACTCGCCGCACGAGGCGGCACGGCTGCTGGACGAGGCACTGCGCCTGTGGCGCGGCCAGGCCCTCGCCGACGTCGAGGGCGGACTCCGCTGCGCCGCCTACGCGAACCGGCTCGCCGGACGCAGGCTGGGGGCGCTGGAGGACCTCTACGAGGCCAGGCTCAGCATCGGCCGGGAGGCCGCCGTCGTCAGCGCGCTGGAGCAGCTCGCCTGCGAGCACCCCGAGCGTGAGCGGATGTCGGAGCTGCTGATGCTCGCCCTCTACCGCGTGGGCCGGCAGGGCGACGCACTGGCCGTCTTCCAGCGGGTGCGTGCCTGGCTGAACACCGAACTGGGCCTGGAGCCGCGGAAGAAGATGAGACGGATCCAGGAGGCCATCCTCATGCAGGACCCGGCGATCGACGCGGGGATGGTCTTCGCCGACCGGTGACCGACCGAGCCGTCACGGGGCGTCCAGCGGGTCGTCGAGGTGGCACTCGGTCAGGTCGATGGGCCCGCGGGTCTCGACGGCGAGGGCCGCCGCGTACCCGGCGCCCGGACGCAGGTCGGACATGGCGATCGCGGGCGGGGTGAAGTCGGCATCCCAGCGCGTGAGTTCCGCCGGCCGGTCCGGCGCCGAGACGGTGATGCCGCGCAGGGAGGACGAGAGTCCCAGGCCCACGGCCTTGAGGATCGCCTCCTTGCGCGTCCAGTAGGTGTGGTAGGCAGCCGACCGGTCCCCGGGCGCCACCGCCTCGAGGTCGAGCAGTTCCCCCGCGGACAGGACGCGCGGCGCCAGCCGCGCGATCGGCCGGGCGGAGATCCGCTCCACGTCGACCCCCGGCTCGGCGTGCGCGGCGAGGGCCAGGGCGACGCGCCCGCCGGAGTGGGAGACCGAGAACTTCACGGCCGCGTCGGGGACGCGCGGTTTCCCGTGCGGCCCCTCGCAGTACCGGCACCGCCGGTCGAACCGTACGAGGTCCGGGGCGACGCCGGTGGCGCGGCCCATCGCGGTGCGGACCAGGGCCCGCGCCGAGGCGAAGCGCGCCCGGTCCGCCGGCTCGGCGAACCGCTCGTACCGGGCCCGTTCGTCGGCAGACAGGAGCCCGCGGATCTCGGCCCGGTCGAGCGCGGGCGCCCACAGGACCAGGCACGCGACTGACGCCCGCTCCGGCATGCCGCTACGCCGCCTGATGGTCGGTCAGCGTCAGGAACACCTCGTCCAGTGACGGCCGCCGCTGGGCGAAGTCGGACACCGGGATGCCCGCCCGGTGCAGCGCGTCCGCGGCACGGGCGATGCCCGCCAGGCCGTCCTGCAGCTGGATGCCGAGCACCCCCTTCTGGTCGTCCCGGGTCAGTTCTCCGACCAGTACGCCGCTCAGCGCCGTCAGCGCGGCGGGGACGTCGGCGGGATCGGTGAAGGTGATCTCCAGGCGCTCGTCGCCGACCCTGCGCTTGAGCTCGTCGGCCGAGCCCTCGGCGACCACCGACCCCTTGTCGATCACCGCGATGCGGTCGGCGAGCTCGTCGGCCTCCTCCAGGTACTGCGTGGTCAGCAGGACCGTGACGCCCTCCGCCACGAGCTCCCGTACGACGGCCCACAGGTCCAGGCGGCTCTTGGGGTCGAGACCGGTCGTCGGCTCGTCGAGGAAGATGACCTCCGGGCTGCCCACCAGGGTGCTCGCCAGGTCCAGCCTGCGCCGCATGCCGCCCGAGTACTCCCGCAACGGCTTGTCGCCCGCGTCGCTCAGATGGAAGCGGGACAGCATCTCCTCGGCCCTGGCGCGGGCGGCGGCGGTACCCAGGTGGAGCAGCCGGCCGAGCAGGACCAGGTTCTCGCGCCCGGACAGTTCCTCGTCCACGGCGGCGTACTGGCCCGAGAGCCCGATCCTCCGGCGCACCTCCCGGGGGTCCTTCGACACGTCGAAGCCGCACACCGTGGCCCGGCCGCCGTCCAGTCGCAGCAGCGTGCTGAGGATGCGGACGGTCGTCGTCTTGCCGGCCCCGTTCGGGCCGAGGAGCCCGAGCACGGTGCCCGCGGGGACGTGGAGGTCGATCCCCTTGAGGACCTCGTGGTCCTTGTAGTTCTTGCGGAGGCCCTCGGCCTCGATCGCCGCCGCTGCGTGCGCCACCGGGATCAGGCCCCGTGCTCGATGAGGCTCAGCGGGCGCAGGTCGGTCCAGTTCTCCTCCACGTAGCGCACGGCGTCCTCGCGCGCGGCATCACTCAGCACCGCGCGCCAGCCCGCGGGGACCTCGGCGAAGGACGGCCACAGGCTGTGCTGGTTCTCGTCGTTGACCAGCACGTGGAAGGTGCCTTCAGGATCGTCGAACGGGTTGCTCATCTGCGGTCGTCCTGTCTGTTCGTCATGGTCAACTTCCTTGACCACTATGCGTCATGGGTACTGACGAGAGGCTGACGGACGGCTGATCGCGGGGGCGGGGCGCAGACCCGCAGGTCCCCGCCCCGCCCCTGTCGCGCCGGTGTCCGGCGCCGTGCGGGATCAGACGCGCGCCTTCTCCCGGCGCGACTCCTCGGTGCCCTGCGGCTTGGGCGGGCGGCCGGCGGGCCCGGTCCGGGACGGCCACCAGTTGGCCCCGCCGAGGAGGGTCATCGCGGCGGGCAGGACGTAGATCCGGATGATCGTCGCGTCGATGACGATCGCCACCGCGAGACCGATGCCGATCTGCTTCATCTCGATGAAGGTCAGGGTGCCGAAGGTGGCGAACACCGCGACCATGACCGCCGCCGCTCCGGTCACGACACCGGCGGTGCGGGTGATCCCGTCCACCACCGCGTTCTTCGTCGTCATGCCGGCGACCACGCTCTCCCTGATCCGGCTGACCACGAAGACGTGGTAGTCGAGCGACAGGCCGGAGAGGATCACGAACAGCAGGATCGGCACCCAGGACACCACGTGCCCGGTCGAGGTGAAGTCCAGCAGGTCCTCGGCCCAGTTCCGCTGGAAGACGAGGCAGAGGAAGCCGAACGAGGCGGCGACGGACAGCAGGTTCAGCACCACCGTGGTCAGGGCCACGACCACGGAGCGGAAGGCGAGCAGGATGATCAGGAAGGTCAGCGCGAACACGCCTCCCATCACCAGCGGCAGCCGGCTGTTGAGGTTGGAGGTGTAGTCCATGTCCTCGGCCTGGGCACCGCCGACGGCGTACTCGACGCCGGTCACTCCCCGCAGAGCCTCCGGGACCAGGTCGGCGCGCAGGCGGGTGACCGAGTCACGGGCCGGCCCGGTGCCGGCGGCGGTCGGCGTACCGGCCTCCAGGACCGCACCGCGGCCGTCCTCGGAGTAGCGGATCCGGGGCGGGCTGTCCTGGGCGAACAGGGGGTCCTGCCCGATGGACTCCGACAGCCGGGTCAGCCGGGTGCGCAGCAGTTCGCCCTCGGCGGCCGGGACCCGTACGGCGACGACGTCGGTGTTCGCGGTGGAGGGGAAGGCGTCGACCAGGCGGTCGTAGGTCTGCATGGAGCTCAGCGAGCGGGGGAAGTCGTCGACCTGGGTGGCCTTCAGGTTCATGCCCAGGGCGGGCAGGGCCAGGGCGGACAGCGCGCCGACGGCGACGACGAGGGTGACCAGCGGGTGCCGTGTGGCCGGGCGCAGCAGGAAGCCCCAGACGCGGGGGGTGCCGTTGCGCTGTGAGAGCCGCCAGACGAAGGGGACGCGGGGGCGGTCGACGGCGCGGCCGAGCTTGACCAGCAGGGCGGGCAGCACGGTGACCGCGGAGATCATCGCGACGGCGACCACGATGATCGCACCGGTGGCCATGGAGGCCAGCATCACGTCGCCGGAGAGGTAGAGGCCCGCGGCGGAGACGATCACCGCGATCCCGGAGACCATCACGGAGTGGCCGGAGGTGGCGGCCGCGATGCTGACCGCGGAGGACGGGTCGTAGCCGTTGGCGCATTCCTCGCGATAGCGGCGCAGGTAGAAGAGGCAGTAGTCGACACCGACCGCCAGGCCCATCAGCACGATGACGTCCGCCACCATGCCGGGGTCGGGCACGAGGTGCGAGGCCAGGGCCCACAGACCCATCGCCGAGGCCACCGCCATCAGGCCGAGCAGGACCGGCACGCCGGCCATCACGATCGCGCCGAAGATGACGAGCAGGATCGCCAGCGTCACGGGGACGCTGATCGTGGTCGCCTTCTGTACGTCCTTGGCGAGCCACTCCTGGAAGTCGTGCTTGATGGAGGCGTCGCCGGCCTGCTCGATGACGAGGTCGGCGTGCTGCTTCTGGGCGTCGGCGGTGGCCGCCAGGAGCGGGTCCACCCGGTCCGCCGCGGTGTCGGGGTCGCCCTTCATCGCCACCTGGAGCAGGAGCACCCTGCCGTCCGGCGAGGCGATCGGGTCGCTCACCGAGGACACCTCGGGGAGGGCCGCGAGGCGCTCGCGCAGTTCGGTGGCGGCGGCTGCCTGCGCGGTGGTCGCCTGACCGGCGCGGGCGCCGATCAGGACGTTCTCCGCGGCGGGGTCCCGCAGCCCGCTCTCCTCGACGAGCCGGGCCGCGACGGCGGACTCGCCGACCAGCAGGTCCTGGTTGGTGGCCTGCTTGGTCTCGACCACACTGCCGACGGAGAAGGCGCCCACGACCATGACGAGCCACAGGAGGATGGCCGTCCACGGGTGGG
This sequence comes from Streptomyces sp. NPDC058701, assembly GCF_042715295.1. Taxonomy (NCBI): domain Bacteria; kingdom Bacillati; phylum Actinomycetota; class Actinomycetes; order Kitasatosporales; family Streptomycetaceae; genus Streptomyces; species Streptomyces sp. NPDC058701. The sequence goes on from NZ_JBHXSY010000053.1 coordinate 33,375, forward strand.
TGGCGCCCCAGCGTCCCATCCGGGAGGCGAAGTGGCGGTTGCTGACCGGCATGTCGAGATGTCCTTCGGTCGGTGATAACGGTGGTGTGCGCATGTCTTTTCCCGGAGCCGGAGCGGGGGTTCAGCCGGCCGAGGCGTCGGCCGAGGCGTCCCTGAGGAGTTCACAGGCGATCTCGAAGACGACCGAAGTGGGGCCGCCCAGAGGGCTGGTGACCACCAGGAGGCCGTCGAAGGCGGCCAGCCGACGCTCGACCCCGGCCAGGCCGGTGCCGTTGCGGGTGTCGGCGCCGCCCACGCCGTCGTCGTGGACGGCGACGCGAAGGCTGTGGTCGGAGTAGCGGATGTCGACGGTGGCCTCGGACGCCTTGGCGTGCTTGGTCACGTTGCTGATCAGTTCGGCGACGGCGAAGTACGCGGCGGACTCCACCGGAGCCGGGAGCCGCCCGGGAACCGAGCCGGTGACGCGGATCCGCAGCGGGAGTTCCAGGGCGAGGGTGCGGACGGCGTCGACGAGCCCGCGGTCGGCGAGCAGCGGCGGGTGCACGCCGTGCACCAGGTCGCGGAGTTCGTTCAGCGCCTTGGTGGAGCTGTCCTTGGCCTCGACCAGGAGGGCGCGGACGGCTTCGGGATTCCGCTCCAGCAGCGATTCGGCGGCGGACAGGGTCATGCCCAGGGCCACGAGGCGCACCTGGGCGCCGTCGTGCAGGTCCCGCTCGATCCGGCGCAGCTCGGTGGCGTTCATGTCCATGGCGTCGGAGCGGGTGCTGGCCAGGTGCTCGACGCGGTGGGTCAGGTCGGCGCGGGTGGAGCCCAGGACCAGCCGGACCCAGCGGCCGTGCAGCGGCAGCGTCAGGCGGGGCAGCAGGGCGATTCCGGCCGCGATCTCCACGAGGCCGAGCGCCGCGGCCAGGAGGGCCGCGGTCTGGCTGTCGACGGGGATGAACGTGAACCAGACGCTGTCCCAGGACTCCGGCAGGCTGTCCCACAGGAACGGCAGGCTCAGACCCCACAGTCCGCCGAGGACGGCCGCCGCGGGAAGGAACGCCAGCAGCGGGCCGACCAGCGGGTTGACCAGCGTCCACAGCAGGTCGCGCCAGGTGGCGCCGTCACCGAGCATGCGGTGCGCCCGCTTCCAGACCGGGCCGGGCGCTCCGGCGGGCTCGGGAAGGTACGAGGACTCCACCCGGACGCCGGACCATTCCCCGGCCAGCCTGCGCTGGTTGCGGGCGTCCCTGCGGACGGCGTTCAGCGCACCCGGCAGGAGGGGGAGGCCGATGCCGACGGCGCTGAGACAGACCACGAGCGACACCCACAGGAGCAACAGCGCCTCGTAGAGGGCCAGTCCCGTCAGCGCCACGCCCCGCAGCACCATCGCCGCGGAACCACCGGGGTTCCGGCCCGTCTTCTCGATCTCGCTCCGACGTGCACTCATGTCCTGCCTCACTTCGCGTTCGCCACCGTTTCGCTGTGATCTCAGCATGGCGATCAGCGGAGCGGATCTCAGGGGTGCTAGTACCCCTCTTGGCGATCGGCCCGGCGGCGTACGCACCGTGGCGGTCACGGCGGTCACGGCGGTCACCGGCGGGCGAGCGGCGGACGGCAGCCCCGTGCGACCGGCGTGATCGCCGGTGCCGTCACGACCGGGTCACGCCGAACCCAAGCCGGACGGCGGGTACTTCACCGGTCACCGGTCGGCCGCGGGCTGTGCCGCCGCCGGGCGCCCGCCGGGCGGCCCACCCCGTGCGTGGTGCGGCGCCGGGAGCCGGCTGCCGACCGTGAACGGCGTGTGACAGGTGTGTGGCGGCCGGGGCCGCGCCCTTCCCCGGCGGTGACCGGGGCCCGTACGGTCGGGGCACGAAGCACCACCAGCACCACCACGACCGTGTGCCCGAGTGGCTCAGGGGCCGGCCTGCAAAGCCGGTGACGCGGGTTCGAATCCCGCCACGGTCTCCCTCGGCTGCCCGGCCGGCGCCCGCGCCGGCCGGGCAGCGTCGTCCCCCCCGCCGGGAGCCGGCCGGGCGCTCCCTCAGCGCCCGCGCGTCTCAGGGCCCCGGTGCCTCACCGCTGACGGGACTGCACCAGGGTGAAGACCGCGCCCTCCGGGTCCGCCACGACCGCCAGGCGGCCGCTGACCCCGTCGCGGGGCGGCTCGACGATCCGGCCGCCGAGCTCCGCGACCCGGTCGGCGGCGGCGTCCGTGTCCTCGACCTCGAAGTACGCCATCCAGTGGGGACCGCGGTCGTGCGGCAGCGAGCGCCCGACCCCGTGCACCGCGGCCACCGGCCGGCCGTCCAGGTGCAGGGTCAGGTAGTCGAAGTCGTCGGAGGCGGTGGCGTGGGTCTGGGCCTCGTGGCCGAAGACGTGTTCGTAGAACTTGCCGACCGTGGACGTGTCCTGCGTGACCAGCTCGTTCCACACCGGCGTGCCCGGACCGCCGTGCATGCCCGTGCCCATCGGGGTCTGGGCCTGCCAGATTCCGAAGATCGCGCCCAGGGGGTCGGAGCAGATGGCCACCCGCCCCGCGATGCCGGCGTCCAGGGGGCCCACCGCGACCGTGCCCCCGCAGGAGCGGATCGCCTCGGCGGTGGCGTCGGCGTCGTCCGTGGCCAGGTACGTGGTCCAGGCCACCGGCAGGTGCCGGTCGGGCGGCATCTCGCCGATGCCGGCCACCTCGCTGCCGTTCAACAGGGCCCGGACGTACGGGCCGAGCTGGTCCGGGCCGGGGACGAACTCCCAGCCGAACAGGTCCGCGTAGAAGTCCTCGGTGGTTCCGAGGCCGTGCACCATGAGGCTCACCCAGCACGGTGTGCCGGGTGTGCGCCGCGTTGCGTTCGCGTCCTCGGTCATCTCAGCGTCTCCTCCGTCGTACCGCTTGCCGGTGCTGATGCTTCCACCCCGGAGGGCTCGGCGCGCCCCGACCGCGCCGGATCGGCCGGGCGCGGGGCAGAGATGACCGGATCGGTGTGCCCTGTAATTGACGGGCGTGTCAAACGTACTCCGGCCCCGTGCCGCGGGCGGCGGGCGGGGAGGAAGATGGCCCGTATGACTGCGACCCCTGCGATCCTCTCCGCCGCCGAACTGAAGAGCGAGCTGGCGGGCCCCCGGCCACCGGTGCTGTTGGACGTCCGCTGGCAGCTCGGGGGCCCCGATCAGCGGCCCGCGTACGAGGCCGGACACCTGCCCGGCGCCGTGTACGTCGACCTCGACCGGGAACTGGCAGGTCCGGCGGGGTCGGGCGGCCGCCACCCGCTGCCGGACCCGGAGGCCTTCGGGGCGGTGATGCGGCGGGCCGGCGTCTCGGCGCACGCTCCGGTGGTGGTGTACGACGGCGGCCAGGGCTGGGCCGCCGCCCGGGCGTGGTGGCTGTTGCGCTGGACGGGTCACCCCGGGGTACGGGTTCTGGACGGGGGCCTGGCCGCGTGGACCGCGGCGGGCGGCGCGGTGACGGCCGAACGGGTGACTCCCGAGGAGGGTGATTTCAAGCCAACCCCGGGGGCGATCGGACTGCTGGACGCGGACGGGGCCGCCGAGCGGGCCCGTGCGGGGGTGCTCCTGGACGCCCGTGCGGGGGAGCGCTACCGCGGCGAGGTCGAGCCGATCGACCCGGTCGGCGGTCACATTCCGGGCGCCCTGTCGGCGCCGACCGCGCAGAACGTGGGGCCGGACGGCCGTTTCCTGCCGGCGGCGGCCCTGCGGGCCCGCTTCACCGGGCTCGGCGTCGCGGACGGGACACCGGTGGGCGTCTACTGCGGCTCGGGGGTCTCCGGCGCCCAGCAGGTGCTCGCACTGGAGGTGGCGGGCATCGCCGCCGATCTCTACGCCGGCAGCTGGTCGGAGTGGTCCGCGGACCCCGCGCGCCCGGTGGCCACGGGTCCGGACCCCCGATAGCGCGCGCGGCGGCGCCCCGCCCGCGACGACCCGGGCGGGGCACCACACCGCCGGACCCGCGGGTCCGGCGGCGGCGCTACTCCTGCTTCTTGCGGCGGGTGCCGAAGACGATCTCGTCCCAGCTGGGCACGGCCGCCCGCCGCCCGGGGCGGACCCCGTCGGCCTCGGCCTGGCGGTCGGTGGTGCCGGTCAGCCGGTCGCGGTGGCCCGCCACCGTACGGGGCATCAGCACATCGGCGTACGCGGAACCCGCGCCCGCCGACGCGGCGGGTGCCGGCGGCTCCTCCGCCTCCGGCTCCTCGGCCGGCGGCTCGGTGCGGTCCGGGACCACGAGGTCGCCCCGGAAGCTCGGGACGGCCTCCAGCAGGCTCGTCAGGGTGTCCCGCTCCTCCTCGGCCTCCGGCGTGGGGGCGACGGGTCGCTCCATCTGGCGGTCGAGGGCGCGGTCCAGCGGCCGGTCGCGCGGCAGCCGCGCGATCCGGGGCACGAACGGGAAGCTCGGCTCGGGCGTCGCCGGGAGGTCGTCCGACTCCCCGATCAGCGAGCGGGCCTCGTCGTCGACGGCCACGACCAGTCGGCGCGGCGGGTCGTACGTCCAGCTCGCCGAGTGCGGCTCGCCCGCGACCAGGTAGACCAACAGGACTTCCCAGGTGCCGTCGTCGCGGCGCCACGAGTCCCACTGGACGGACTCCTTCTCGGCGCCGCGCAGCGTCAGCCGCTCCTGCACGGCCTCGCCCAGCTGCGGTCCGGTGTTCTCGCCGGGCCGGCGCACGGGCGTCTTGCGGGCCCGCTCGGCCATGAAGGCGCGCTCGGCGAGCACAGGGCCCTCGAAGCGGCGTACGCGGTCGACGGGAATGCCGGCGAGCTGGGCCACCTCCTCCGCGGAGGCACCGGCCCGTATGCGGGCCTGGATGTCGCGGGGGCGGAGGTGGCTCTCGACCTCGATCTCGATCTGGTTCAGCCGCGCGCGGTCGTTGCGCACGGCGGCCCGCAGCCGCTCGTCGATCGGAAGCGTGTACTCCGTGCTGTCCCCAGCCTTGAGCACCAGTCGTGTGCCGTCATTTGAGACGGCCACGACACGCAGTTCGGGCATGGGGACCTCCCGGGTGGTGCCTGCCGACGTCACGTGCGTCGCTGCTTCCGCTAGTCGAGTGTGGCCTGCCCGGGTGCAGCCTGCCACAACCTTGCCGAGTTAAACCGGCGTGTCGGGCATGCGCCCTTGATCGCCGTCATGGCACGGTTACCTGTTGGGCACGCACAGTGACCGAACGGTTACTGTGCGCAGCAGGCGCCCGTGCAATACCGCGGCATCACCGGTCTTTGAGTGCCGTTTTTCATCCGCCGGCCCCCTCTCCCGGGTCCGGACATCCGAAAGGAAGGACGGCCCCAGGGCTCGCCACAGTACTCCATTCGGGCCACCCGGGTGGACCGCCGCGCCGCCGAAGTTCTCATCGGCGGCGGGAGTTGGGCTGCCCTCCGTCGGCTCTGACCTGCGCGCGCATCCGCTCATGGGTGTCCTGCTTCACAGAATCCCCCGAAACGGAACTAATCGTTTCGCCCAGGTGTCCCTCACTCATGTAAGGGATGACGCGCGAGAGGCAGGACACGCAGGGGATGGCGATGGGTCAGAAGGCTACGCAGGACGTCGAACCGCAGAAGAAGCTCGACCTGAGCGTGGCTCAGGTGGCCGGGACCTCCCTCGCGACGGTCGCCGCCGCCGTGCTCGCCTCGCAACTCGGGGTCTACGGGACGATCGGCGGGGCGGCGGTGGTCAGCGTGGTCGCCACCGCGGGCGGGCCCGTCATCCAGCACTTCTTCCGGCGCACCGGCGACCAGCTGCGCGAGACCGTCCGGCCCGGAGCCCGGCGGGTGCCCCTCCCGGCGGAGGAGAAGCTGCCCGACGGAACGATCCTGCTGCGCGCGGTCCCGGCCGCCCCGGAACCCGGCGGGGACTTCGGCCGGGGCACCGTCCACGGCACCCGCGTCCGGGGGTGGAAGCGCACGGCCGTCGCCGCCGGCGCCGCCTTCGCGATGGCGATAGGCGGCCTCGGCGCCTACGAGGCGATCGCCGGCACCTCCGTCAGCTCCGACGGCCGCACCCTGCTCACCGGCGGCGCGGGCACGGCCCGCGACCACAACGACGGGGACCGCAGGCAGGAGCCGGGAACCGGCGGCGAGGGCAAGGGCCGCGAGGGCGGCGGGACCCCGCAGCCCGGCACGTCCTCGCCGCGCCCGTCCGGCTCCGGGGACGGCGGCGGGAGCGGCGGCCGCAGCCCGGGCCCCGGGCCGGACACCTCGCCCTCCGGCACCCCGAGCCCGCCGGTCACCCCGAGCGCGCCGCCCGTGACCCCGAGCGCCCCGGTCAGCCCGAGCACCAGGCCCTCGAAGCCGGCCACCCCGGACCCCGCGACCCCGCCGGCCCCGCCCGCGGGCGGCGGGAGCGGTCCGTCGAGCGGCTCCTGACGGGGCGTGCGCCTGACGGGGAGTGCGCCTGACGGTGCGTGCGCACGACGGGGGTGCGCCCCGGCTCACCCGCCGAGGACGCGCCTCAGGTAGTCGTTGCCGAACACCCGGCCCGGGTCCAGCCGGTCCCGGAGCGCGGTGAACTCGCCGAACCGCGGGTACACCCGCGCGAGGTACTCCGCGTCCCGGGTGTGCACCTTGCCCCAGTGCGGGCGGCCGCCGTGCGCGGTGAAGATGCGCTCGGCCGCCGTGAAGTAGGCCTGGTACGGCGTGCCCCGGTACATGTGCACCGCGATGTACGCCGTCTCCCGCCCCGAGGCCGTGGACAGCGTGATGTCGTCCGCCGGAGCCGTCCGCACCTCCACCGGGAAGCTGATCCGCAGGTCCGAGCCGTCGACCACCGCCCGCAGCTCCCGCAGCGCCGCGACGAGCTGCTCGCGCGGGAGGGCGTACTCCATCTCCACGAACCGCACCCGGCGCGGGCTGGTGAACACCTTGTACGGAATGTCCGTGTAGGTGCGCGCCGACAGGGCGCGGCTGGCGACCCGGGCGATGGAGGGGATGGCGGCCGGGACTCCGCGGCCGAGCGAGTTGACGGCCTGGAAGACGCCGTTGGACAGCAGCTCGTCCTCGATCCAGGCGCTCACCGGGCCGGGCGGGGCGGCCGGGCCCTGGCTGCGGTTGTTGCGCTTGGTGGTGCAGTTGCCGGTGTGCGGGAACCAGTAGAACTCGAAGTGCTCGTTCTCCGCGACGTGCTCGTCGAACTCCGCGGTCACCCGGTCGAAGCCCATCGGCTCCTCGCGGGCGGTGAGGAAGAACAGCGGCTCCACGGCGAGGGTGATCGCCGTGATGACGCCGAGCGCCCCGATGCCCAGCCGCGCCGCCGCGAAGACCTCGGGGTTCTCCTCGCGGGAGCAGGTCAGCAGCCCGCCGTCCGCGGTGACCAGCTCCAGGCCGCGGATCTGGGCGGCGATCGAGGCCGAGTCGCGGCCGGTGCCGTGGGTGCCGGTGCTGGTCGCGCCGGAGACCGTCTGCTCCATGATGTCGCCCATGTTGGTGAGCGACAGGCCCTCGGCGGCCAGAGCCCGGTTGAGGTCCTTCAGGACCGTGCCGGCCGCCACCGTGACGGTGCCCGCGGCCCGGTCGATCTCCTTGATCCCGGCCAGCGCCTGGGGGCGTACGAGCACCCCGTCCGTCGCGGCCGCCGCGGTGAAGGAGTGGCCGGTGCCGACCGCCTTCACCCGCAGTCCCTCCTCGGCGGCCCGGCGGACCGCCTCCCGGAGCTCCCCGACCGAGGCCGGGGTCACCACGCGGGCGGGTGTGGCGGTGACGTTCCCCGCCCAGTTACGCCACGCGGTCGCCCCGCGGCTCTTCCCTGCTGTCGCCGTCCCCATCGGTAGCTGGCTCCTCCCCTTGCGCCGGCTTCGTCAGCCGGCGGTATCCCGCGAACGCGACCGCCGCCGCGGCGGTCCCCGCCGCGATGGAGACGACGTACCCGCGCTGTGCGCCGGCCGCGTCGATGACCAGGCCGGTCACCGAGGAGCCGACCGCGACGCCGACCGCGAGGCCGGTGCTGATCCAGGTCATGCCCTCGGTCAGCTTCGCGCGGGGTACGTGCGCCTCGATCAGGGCCATCGTGGTGATCATCGTGGGAGCGATGGCGAGGCCCGAGACGAAGAGCGCCACGGCCAGGAACGGAAGGTTCCCGGCCAGTAGGAGGGGGATCATACTCACGGCCATCGCACATACGCCCAGTACCCAGCGCACTTCGTTTCGGCCCTTGAGGTGGAGCAGGCCGAAGACGATTCCGGCGATACAGGACCCCAGGGCCCAGATCGCCAGGACGAAGCTCGCCGAGGACTTGGAGCCCTGTTCCTCGGCGAAGGCGAGGGTGGACACGTCGATCGACCCGAAGATCGCGCCGGTCGCGACGAACGTCGCCGTCAGCACCTGGAGGCCGGGGGAGCGCAGCGCCGAGGTGCGGTCCGTGTGCTCCCCGCGCGGGTGCGGCGCGGGCTCGGTGGCGCGCTGCGAGGTGAGCAGCCAGACGCCCACCAGCAGGCACAGGGCGGCGATCAGCGGGCCGGCCTCGGGGAACCAGGCGGTGGACAGCCCGATGGCGAGGATCGGTCCGAAGATGAAGCACACCTCGTCGACGACGGACTCGAAGGAGTACGCGGTGTGCAGTTCGCGCGGGGAGTCCTGGTAGATCACGGTCCAGCGGGCCCTGATCATCGATCCGACGCTCGGTACGCAGCCCGCGACGGCGGCGCACACGAACAGGATCCAGTCGGGCAGGCCGTTCGCGGCCGCCAGCAGCAGGCCGGCCACCGCGGCCACCGAGACGAGGGTCGCGGGGCGCAGGACGCGCCGCTGCCCGTACTGGTCGACCAGGCGGGAGACCTGCGGGCCGATGACCGCGGCGGCCAGGGCGAGGGTTCCGGTGAGCGCGCTGGCCATCGCGTAGCGGCCGGTGATCTCCGAGATCATGGTCAGGATGCCGACGCCGACCATGGACAGGGGCATCCGGCCGACGAGGCCGGCGGCGCTGAACGCCTTCGTGCCGGGGGCCGCGAAGATCGCGCGGTAGGGACTGGGCACGGGCCCTCCGTAAGGGATGTCATAGGCCCGTACAGGTTACGGCCGCCGGCGGGGCACCCGCGCGGGGAGAACCGGACGGGCGCCGGGGCGGCGGGACCGGGCGGCCCCGGTAGCGCGTCCTGAGCGGTGGGACGGGAGCCGGGCCCGTTTCCCGCCCGGGGATCCCGGGTGGCAGGATTCCAGGTATGTCAGACCAGCTCCCGCCGCCCGCCGCCCTCCATCCCGCCGCCCCTTACGACGCTTTGTTGCTGTTGTCCTTCGGTGGTCCGGAGGGG
>NZ_JBHXSY010000054.1:0-31582 GCF_042715295.1 Streptomyces sp. NPDC058701
GAGCGGGTGGGGCGGCGCGCTGCGCCAACCCAGGGACGGCGGCACGCTCCGCGCGCCGCGTGGGCTGATCTACGTTGCAAACTAGAAACACCGTGGTCAGCGGGGTCAAAGACAAAGACGCAGCGACGCGGGGAGGAGGTGCCGGCCTCGCCCGGCCTCCGACTTTCCGTTTTATGAATTCCTTTTTCAATCCCGCTCCGCGTAATTGAAATCCGCTGGTCGCTCATTATCCCCATTCCCCGTCCTTTCCTATCTCGCCTGATTCAATTTCGCTTGTTTTGCGATCCTCTCAGAGAATCTATTTCCCGTCAAGGCGCTTTCTAATCGGGTTACTCAACTCGTTCTCTGAAATCTCCGAGTCGCCTGACGGATCGTACGTCCGCATTCCCGTCTGTGCCATTACTGCTTCAATCCTACGCCATTCCTGATGCTCAACTCGCCGGGTATGCAAGACGTCTTCTGCCTCGTAATTGTCGAGGGCCCGCCCTGCGGTCTCCCTTTCGCTCTCCTGCGCTTCGGCCGCAGCCTCGAAAATGGCTTCTGGCGTCATTCCTGTGGCTTGCTCGCGCACCCGGAACCGGTAGTACGCGATGGAGAGCGGGTCGAGGACCGTCGGCGTCCCGAGGGGGAGCAGCCAGCGGGCCGGAAGGCCGGTGTGGGTCAGGGTGGTGGGCAGCTGGACGGTTTCGCCGTCGGCGTCACGGAGCAGCCCCTGGATCTCGTACGTGGTGTCGAGCGGGAGGCCGAGGAGGCCGGCCTGCTCGCTCGTGAGGGGGAGCGCCACGTTGCTGGTCTTGAGCGTCTCGATGCCGTCGACGGTGGGCGGGGCCGGCGGGCCGGGGTGAACGTCGGTGACGGTCAGGTCGAAGCGCTTGCCGCGGTGGAGGTGGAGGCGCATGTCGGCGGCGAAGGTCTCGCGGTCGCGCGGCAGGCGGTCGCGGAGGCTGCGCGGCAGGCGCTGGGGAACGCAGACCATGTAGGTCTCGCCGGTCCGGATGTCCCGGGCTCGCATCGGTCCTCCTGGGTGCCGGGGCGCGGGTGTCACGCTCGGGTGTCACGCTGGGCTCAGGGGCGGGGTTTTGGGCTGTCTGTGCAGGTCAGAGCACGTGACAGCAGGCAGCGTGACAATGCGCGTGACAGGCAGCGTGACAGGTGCCGTGACACCGGTTGCGCCTGGTTCCAGGCTCCTCTTCGCGAGGGCCGGCCGCCAGGGCGTACGGGAGCGCGGGGCGGAAGGCCGTCGCGGGGAGCCGAACGGTTCCCCGTTCGCCTACCGAGGTGCAACACGAGGGTGCAACGCGCGGTCCGGGTTCGGATCGGGAGAGCTTCTGCCAGTTCAGGGGCGTGCTGCGCCTCTGTGTTGCAGTCCGCGTTTCACTCGCGCGTTGCACTATCACAGCCCCCCTTGACCACGGTCTGACGACGGGTTCCGCGGTTGGTCAAGGGGGTCCGTTTTGGCCCTTGACTAGTGGGTCTGCCCGAATCTGTTCGGCAGCGGAGGGCGCGGGTTCGGCATCGGGGCTCTTGAGCGCTGCTGAGAGCTGCTGTCCGGGCTCCCGTCGCCCGTGGACAGCAGGAAGGCCCCCAGCGGCCCTGTGCGGGCTTCTGGGGGCCTTCCTGAGCGGGTTACGCCTCTACGTACGCGACCACGATGACGGACCTCAAAGCGGTCACGTAGTAGATGACGGTGACGTCTTCCATGTCGTCGTCGTACCGCCACAGCTCCGGATCCGATCCGGGGATCTCCTGGCCCATCGTCGGGTCGACGGACAGCGCGGCCAGGGCGCGATCGAGGGCGTGGACTTCGGTTTCGGAGAGCTTGTTGATCTGGGTGATCGCGGCGTCGGTGAAACCGACTTTGGCGCGTCGGCTTCCGTGCTTGGCCATCAGGCGACGTTGCCGCGCTGGCTGGCGAGTTCGGCAAGGCGGCGGTCGCGGACGACTTCCCAGGGGGTGGTGGTCTCTGGGGCGGGCAGGCCGTTGGCGGCGACGTCCTCGAGGAAGGCCGCGAGCTCGTTCGCGTTGGACTGCTGGCGGGCGGCGTAGGCCCGGAGCGCGTCTGCGCCCTTCGCGGTGACTGGCTGGCGGTCGGGTGCCGGCTGCTGCTCGTGGTCGCTCATGGCGGGCTCCTGGCGGTGTGTGGCGTCGTGTTCACGGTAGCGGCGGGCCGGGGCCGGGCGCTGCCCCTTCACCGCGTCGGTACGACGCAGCTGGCCATCGGCCGGGAGGGCGTGCCCAGGGATCGCAGATCCTCGTGCCGCAGCGGACGCCGGCATCGGGTCCGACTTCGCCAGACCCCTCTGTAGGGAAGTAGTCGGCGCTCGATACTCCGCTGAATCACGGCGTTGACCTGGGGTTTCATACGTTCCGAAGACACAGCCCGATGCGACCTGGAGCGCGACTTGGGGCGCGACCTGGAGCGCGACGTGGAGCGCGACTTGGGGCGCGACGTGGGGCGCGACCTGCCTGCCGACGGGCGGATTGGCGTATCCGCTGCCCGCCGGAGGAGCCGAGCGAGGTGCAGCTCTGGGGCGACGTCGAGCGCCAGGACGTGACCGGGAACCAAGGCCGACGGGAACCTCGGGTCGACTTCAACGAACCGCCGGAGGGTGCCGTAGAGAAGTAGTCGGCGCCGGGGAGACCCCTTGTCCAAGTGCGTGACCAGCAGGTTCCGCCCTTCGCCGAGGAAGGTTGAGGCGCCTTGTAGAGCGCCCTCAGAAGCGCCCTGTCGAACGCCTTGCAGGACGCCCTGGAAAGCGCCTTGTAAGGCGCCCCGGCCCGGCCGCGCTCGGGAAGGGCGCAGGCTCTGCCCTCCGCAAGGTCCTGTCGACGATGAGCTGTACCAGGTGGGAACCGCGGTGGACGTCGGTACGGGTCCAACTTCTCCAGACCTCTCTGTAGGGAAGTAGTCGGCGTGCCGAGACCCCCTTGTCCAGCTCGCTGAGCTGTGGTTTCGATGCCGCTCTGCGAGAGCTGGAGGCAAGTTGAAAGGCAAGTTGTAGAGCAACTTGGAGGGCAAGTTGTAGAGCAAGTTGAAAGGCAAGTTGTAGGGCAACCTCGATCCGGTGGCTGCCGGGGGGTCGCGCCCTGTCCTCCTCACGGGGATCTCCGGGCGCGAGCACGCGAATAGGGCGGGCCTCGGATTGAATCCGGGGGCCCGCCCTATTCGCGCTTACTCAGATGTTGAAATCCATTCGGTCGATGTCCGTGAAGTTGATTTCCGTGTAGGCGTTGTTTCCTCCGCCTTCCTGGATGTACTCAGTCTGAAGGTATTCACGGATGATGCGCATTGCCTCTTGTTCATCCCCGTCTTCGAGTGCCTGCCAGAGTGGAGTGGCGTAGGCGGGCGGGAGGGTTTCAGCGATGTTCCGCATTCGCCCGTCGGGGGTCTTCCTGCCGGATGCCGAGTTGCTGTATCCGATCTTCGCGCGGGCCGACATCCGCACCGGAGCGTTCTTGACTTCCTGGATGACCTTCTTCTGAAGTCGCGGCTTCGCGCTGGCGCGGACCTCGTTCTCCAGCTTCTGCGCGATGTGCTTGGGCGGGTTCTTCCGCTTGCCGCTGAGGTAGCGGTACACCGAGTCGGGCTTGATGCCCAGGCGTTCGGCGACGCGCTTGACCGCGCCGGCCTCGCCCCGCTTCTTCTTCTCCTCGCGCAGCAGGGCGGATGCCTGGCCCTTGACCGTCTTGGGGATGGCGGCCTGCTCGGGGGTGAGCTTGCCGTACACGGCCTTGCGGAGTCCGTCGAACAGCTTTCCCATGGTGATCCTCACTCCCCGTCGTCGTAGCGCTCGGTCTTCTGCGGCGCGATGTACTTGGCGGGGTTGACCCCGTCTTCATGTGTCTTGACGTACCAGGCGAGGGAACGTGCTCCCTCCAACTTCGCCCACCCGGGCTGGACTCCGAGGCGGAAGGCTCCGGGCACCTGGGTGCCGTCGGGCTTGCGCGGGATCAGCTCCAGCGGGGACAGGCCGTGGGACGGGTAGATCGCGCAGTCGGAGTACGCGGCGAGCGGGGCCCGGCCGGTCAGCGTGAGCATCTTGACCATCTTGCGGTGCTGGACGATGCGGGCGGTGGAGATGACCGAGGCACGGATGTCCGGGCGGAACCAGGGCTTGTCGAGCTCCGGCCAGGGCTGGCCGGGCTGGTATCCGATGTAGCGAGCCGGGCTGCTGTTCAGCTTGCCGATGCCCGACTTGGCCGACTGCTTGATCGCGTTCAGCACGAGGCGCTCGATCGGGTCGCCCTCCCCCGCGTCGTAGCGCTCCATCGCCTCCAGGAAGGCTTCCGGCTGCATGTCCTCGGTGATGCCGAGGTTGGCCATCGTGGTCTTGTACGCGGTGGCGAGGCGCTCGTTCCACGGGTCGAGCCAGCCGCCGGTGAGCGGGGTGCGCAGCCACGCCTCGATGGGGTTCACCTGGAGACCGAGCTTGCGGGCGTAGTCGACGGTCTGGGTGGTGTACCAGGCGGGTCCGGTGGGCGGGAGGCCATTCTGGGTGAAGGGGTTGGGCAGGCGCGGGTCGAGCGGGTTGGTCTGGCCTGCGGGCAGGCTGCGGGCGAGTTCGTCGTAGGCGCCGGAGAAGTCCATGCGCCAGGCGCCGGGGGTCTTCGGGTTGAAGGCCGGGCGGACGTGGTGGACGGGGTCGCTGTCGCCGACCAGGAGGCGGGAGGAGCAGCTCAGGAAGCTGGTGTTGGTGTCGAGGCCGATGCAGTTGGCGAAGTCCTGCTCCGGGCCCTGGAGGTCGCGGTGCCAGCTCCATGCCTCTTCGCGCATCACGCTGTCGGCGGGGCGGTCGTTGCCGTAGAGCGCGTAGGCGACGGGGTGTTCGTCGCGGGCCTCGCACGGGGCCGGCTGCCGGGGCTGGGTGAGGGAGCCTTCGACGGGGCCGGAGACGTACGTCTCGGTGATCTCGCCGGTGGCCTCGTCCGTCGTCTCCACCTTCACGGGGCGGGTGGCGGGGCGCAGCTGGAGCATGAGCTCCAGGCCGCTAGTAGCCATCGTGCCGCGGGGGGCGATGACGCGGTCCGCGTAGGTGCCGAGGGCGCGGGCGATGTCGGCGGGCGCGGTGTCGTCGTCCAGGCCCCAGCCGGAGACCTCGCCAAGGGCGCCCCAGGGGACGATGGCGAGCTGGACGCAGATGCGGCGGCCGTCCTGGACGGGCTTGTAGATGCGCGGCCACGGGCCGAAGCCCCGCTTGGTGAGGGTCCAGCCTGCCTTGTCGAGGGCCTTGATGACCTTGTGGCCCGGTTCGAGGCGCAGGCCGTCGCGGTCTTCGAGGTCGGCGGGCAGGCCCATCTTCTTGGTGACGGCCGCGGTGAGGATGACGAGCGGGTCGGCGTCGTTGCCCCACTTGTGGAGGCGTCGCTGTCCGAGTCCGGCTTCGAGCGTCCACTTGATCAGGGTGGGGATGCTGCGGGCCGGGCAGTCGAGGGTGCGGCCGTCCACGAGGTGCGCGAGGACCTGGCCGTCGTCGGTGAGGTCGAGGACGGCGAGCGGACCGTTCGGGAAGGCGGCGTCGGGGGCGGGAGTCGCCTGCGTACGCCGCGCCGCCGGGGCCGGAGCGGGGACGGGAGCAACGACGGGACGCGGGGAGGGGGTCGGCTCGGGGTCGGCGGCCTGGGTGGGGATCGTCGGCGCGGCCGGGGGCGCGACGGGTGCCGGCTGCCGGTTGAGGTGCGGGGCGACGATCGGGTTGAGGTGGGCGAACTGGGGGACGGTGTAGCCCTGGTCGCACCGGTACAGGCCGGGGAGTTCGGCGTGCTGCCACTGGCCGTCCGCGTTGGTGGCGGGGGTCATGTTGCCGCAGCGGACGCACGGTCCGCTGGGTACGTCGTCCATCTGTGCGCCCATCTCGGGTTCCTCCTGTTCGATCGCGGTGGGGGTGTCCTGTACGGGGTGTTCGGCGGCGGGCTCGGTGGTGGTGTCGGGGAGTTCGCCCTGGACGGGGTCGGCCGACGGCTGGGTGTCTCCGGTGCCGTCGCCCGGTCCGGTTCCGTCGCCCCCGCCCGTTCCTCCGTCGTCGGTGGGGCCGTCGGCCTCCGGGGGCGTGTCGATGTCCCAGACCTCCTCTGCCTTGAGGAGGAGCAGGCGGGGGTTGGAGTCGCCCACCCGGATCTGGTGGACGGCGACACGGCCCTTCTGGTCCTTGTTGCGGATGGTGAGACCGGCCTGAAGGAGCGCTTCGGGCAGGGAGCGGGTGCCGATGCCCTGGACGCGCGGGTCGCTGCTGGACTTGAGGAGCAGGTGGAGTTCGGGGGTCTTCATGCCGACGGCCGGGCCCTTGTTCGGCAGCCAGTAGACGGCGGGGCCCTTGCCTTCCCAGTTGTCGGAGCCGTCGCGGGCCTTGGTGACGCCCTGGACCTGCTCCACCTCTCCGGGGACGGCGGGGCTGATGACGCCCTTCTCGTCGCGGACGTGCGCCCGGCCGCCTGCGAGGGCGGCGCGGACGACCTCCACCACGGCGGCGCTGAGGTCGTCCTGGATGACGACCTGGTCGTCGTACTTGCGTGCCTGGCGCTTGAGCGACAGGGCGAGCGGGGTGGCGACGGTGGCGATGAGGTCTTCCATCTCCAGGCCGGTGACGGCCGCCAGGAGTCCGAAGCCGGAGAGCATGGCGGCGGCGGCGTTGACGACGCCGTCCATGGCGCCGGACGCCTTGGGCATGGCCGCTTCGACGTACGGCAGGAAGCACTTCAGGGCCTGTGCTTCGAGGTCTGCCAGGTACTCCTCCACCTTCTCGATGCCGTGGAGGTGGGCGATGATCCGGTCGCCGATGGTGCGCAGCGGTACGGCGAGGGAGGCGTGGCCGCCGTCGCGGTACCAGCGCCAGTTGACCTCGCCGCCCTCCTGGGAGAGGTAGATGACGACGGTGCGGCGGTAGAGGGAGGGCTGCATGGTGGGCGGCAGCATCTGCGCGGCGACGACGGGGATGGAGCGGGCGTAGTTGCTCGTGCGCGCCGTCATGTCGCGGTTCTGGCGGCCCCGGAGCTCTCCGGCGTTGCCCGCGCCGCGCAGGATCATCTCCAGCTTGGCGTTGGCGTCGCGCAGCTCCATGGCGGACGAGGCCCGGGTGATGGCGACGTCGTCGAGGAGGGAGGGCATGTCGCCTTCAAGCTCCATGGCGCACTCGATGCTGGTGATGGTGGAGCTGAATCCCTTGGTGACCACCGGCGGCCACAGCTTGGGCCGGGGGGTGAGCACCATGGAACGGCCGATGTTGCCCAGCTGGGTCTTGCCGGAGTTCGGCTCTGCCTCCCCGATGAGGGAGGCGGCGACGGGGCTGAGCGAGAAGCCCAGGGAGCGTGCTGCGGTGGCCAGGCCGAAGGCGCCTGCCCATCCGTGCTCGCACACGGTGGTCACGGCTGCCTTGCACTCGTCGTCGCTGGCGGTGCGGTCCAGCGGCGCGGCGGCGCGGGCCAGGGGCTCCGGGACGCCGATGATCCGCACGTGGCGGCCTTCGGGGAAGGTGCGGCCGTCGGCGAAGACGTAGGTGCGGCCGACGTCGGGGAGGGTGTGCCAGCCGGTGCGCTTGACGACGGGGATGCGCGGCATCTTGCGGGCCTGGGTTTCGACGCAGTTGGCGAGCACCTCGCGGACCGGCTTGGCGCCGGTGCCGACGGCGTCGGGGTACTTGTCCCACGCTTCGCCGGTGCGCAGGTCGACCGCTTCGACGGTGTTGGTGTCCTCGCCGACGCGGATCGTGAAGTACTTGCCCGTGACCTTGCCGTCGTCGCTGAGGACGACCAGGCGCTCTTCGACCTCGGGGGCCCACTCCAGCTCGATGTCCCAGCTGCGCTTGTCGCCGCGCCCGGTCGCCTTCCACAGTGCGCCGTCGTCGCCGTACTCGGTGGAGTAGCACCAGGTGGAGGAGCCCTGGATGAGGTCGCCCGGGGCCGGGATGGCGGGGCCTGCGGGCTTCTTCTCCGTGGGCGTCTTCGGCGTCTTGCCCTTGGCGGGCGCGGCCGGCTTCTTCTCGGCCGGGGCCGGGACGGGGGCGGTGGCCGGGCCGGTGAGGCCGGTGGAGGCAAGGTCTTCGGCGGGAACGTCGACGGCGTCGGCCACGGCGTGTCCGGCGGCGAGGTGGTCGGAGGCGTCGGCCTTCGGCGTTTCGACGGCCGGGTAGACGATGCGCAGGTCGATGGTGACGCCGGTGCCGGTGGCGGTCGGCTCTGCGTGCAGGATGCCGCCGGAGGTGAGCAGCTGGTTGGCGATGTATCCGGCGTGCATGAGTCCGGCCGGGTCGCGGTCTGCCCAGATGACGACGGCGCGGGCGCCGCGCAGCTGCTCGGTGTGCATCGGCAGCCACTTGTCGCCCTCGCCCTTGTCGGCGCCGAACGGCGCGGACACGGCGATCTCTCCGGCGGCGGCGAGCGCGTCGCGGTCGCCTTCGCCCTCGCAGATGTGGATGGTGCGGCCGTCGGCGATGGCGGCGGCCAGTTCGGGGGTGCCGTACAGCGGGACGCCGTCGGCGGGCTTGCCGTTGGGGTAGCCGGTGCGGAAGTCCTTCTCGCGGCAGCCATCGACGGTGCACCGCTTGCGGTAGATCTTGGCGATGATCAGGCCGCTGGCGTCGGCGTAGGTGTGGGTGCGCTCCAGCTCGAAGTCGTGCTCGTGGTCGGCCTTGGGCTTCGGCTCGATGGCGCGGCGGGGCTTGGCGGGCGCGGCCTGGCGCGGCGGGGGCATACGACGCGGGGAGGGGGCGGTGCCGCGCTTGGCCGCGAACTCCGGGGAGAGTCCGTCGAACATGTCGGCGCGGCGCAGACCGAGCGCTTCGAGGATGGTGTCGAATGTGCAGTTGGACGAGGCGTGGCACTTGAGCATCATCGCGCCGGACCGGGTCGCGGTGCCCGGCTTCCAGTCGCCCGACAGGCTCGCGTCGGTGTCATCGTGGGACGGGCAGCAGGCGTCCAGTCCCGACTCGCCCCGGGCGCGCGGCCTGCACCCGGCAGCCTCCAGCGCGGCGAGGGCGCGCTCGTAGGAGGAGCGGTCGGACGCCGCGGAACGGGGGACGAGAGTGAGCGTCGTCACCGAGCACCACCGCCGGAGATCCACACGGACGGGGTGACATTCGGGACATTTGAAATGTGTGAGTAGTGGATGGCCGAAGCCATGGGTACGCTCTCCAATGACGAAAGGTTCGCGACCTGCGTCCACAACGGTTGATAAGGCCGTCGTCCGGGCTTGATAACCCCGGCGAGGAACAGGAAGCGAAGCGTTGTAGTGGGTGATGAGGGCCCGGTTGTTCCTTCCCAGGGGAGCCGGGCCTTTGTCGTGCTTGAGGTCAGGCCGCCGTTATCGACCCCGCTGCCTCGCGCTGAGCGTCGTCGATGACCTCCACCAGGTCCCGCAGCTCGTACAGGGACGACAGGAACGCCTGCGGGTTCTCGGCAATCGCACGGGCCGACACCGCGTTGAGGAGCCCCACCGAGAGCGCCATGGCCATCCGCCGGCCGTTCTCCGGAGAGATACCGCGGCGCACACCGTGCCCCGGCACCCCGGCCGTCGTGGCGAGCGCCTGCGCGGTCGGTCTCGACACAGCACCGGACATGCGGGCGATCTCCGCGAAGGACACACCCTCCCGCTGATCCGGACCACGATGAGCTGAGCGCATGGCCGATGCCTCCCCAACCTGATGTAGAAAACTGATCAGCCAACAACCTACACCACATCGCGGCCTTTTGGATCACCGTGCGCCACCCCAAACAACATTCGTCACATCGATAAGAGCGCGGCAGGCCCGGTCCGTTGGTGCTGACCGGGCCTGCCGCAGGAGAAGGGTCAGTTCGCTGGCGTCACGTCATGGGGCGGCGCTCCCCTCGGTGTTGGAACGACGCGGGGAAGAGGTCGTGACGGCCGCGACCCGTGCGCGCAGTGCCGCGTCGGGGATCCACAGCCGCTGTACGCCGGTGGCGGTCACCGGCGTGTCGAGCGGGCGGACGTCGGTGATCTGCCAGTGCCACAGGCCCGGTTCGGCCCACTCGCTGCACGAGCCGTCGCACTCGTTGTGGCAGCCGGTGATCCGGGCCGTCGCGATGACCGCGCCCCGCACGCCCGGCAGTCCCGCCGGCATCTGCTTCATCGCGGCCTGGTCGACCCGGAGCGCGGCGTGCACCAGGAGGAGACCGGTGTAGCTCGTGCGCCAGGTCCTGTTCTCCACGTCCTTGCCGAGGTACGCCACGGCGTCCGCCCACGGCTGCCAGATGGTCAGCGCCCGCAGGGCGTTGGCCTCCACCACGGCGGGCATCAGGCGGCCCTCCGTACGGGCGGGACGGTGCTGGTGGTGACGAGGACTTCGAGGGGGCCGGGGCCGGCGGTGCCGGGCGCGGGCGGGGTGAGGCGGGCGAGCAGCCGCCCCCGGTAGACGAGGCGGCCGTCGTCGCCCAGCTCCAGCGGGGCCGGGGCCGGCGCGCCGTCCTTCGCCGGGACCGGCGTGTAGATGGGCGTGGTGTCCAGGCGCCGCCCGTCGAGCAGCAGGCCCTTGTGGTCGCAGCGGATCTCGTGGCCGTGCCGGAACAGGACGAGGGCCTGGCGGTTCGCGGCCATGTCCTCGCGGTCCCAGCGCCAGGCGCGGAACTGGTCGTCGCTCATCAGCGGGCCCCCGCCTTCTGGAGGCTGACCCGGCCGCGGCGGCCACGGCCCTTCTTCGCGTACATCCGGTCGTCGGCCGCTCCCAGCGCCTCGGACGCGGACGGCTCCTCGAGGTCGGCGATGCGGACGCAGCCGATGGAGGCGCTGACGCGCAGCGGCCCGCCGGGCCACGGGACCGGGCGGGCGAGCTCGCGGGCGAGGCCGGCGGTGAACTCCTCCGGGTCGTCGGCGTCCAGGAGCACCGCGAACTCGTCTCCCCCGAGCCGGGTGGCGACGGCGCGCGGTCCGCAGTGGTCGGCCAGGCGGGCCGCGGTGGCCACGAGTACGGCGTCGCCCGCCTGGTGGCCGAAGGTGTCGTTGACGGGCTTGAAGTCGTCCAGGTCCAGAAGCAGGACGGTGTTCGCCCGGCCGCGCCGGATCAGCCGGTCGGCGCGGCGCATCCAGGTACGGCGGTCGGTGAGTCCGGTCAGCGGGTCGCGTCGCTCAGCGCGCAGCTGGCGGTGGAGCAGCCCGGCGTGGGCCGCCCAGGCGAGGGCCGGGAGACCGGCGGCGAGTATGGCGTCGATCATCACCGTGCACCGCCGATCCGTGCGGGACGGGTGTAGTCGTCGCGCTCCAGGTCGGGGTCGATGTCGAGGAACTGGTGGCGCTGGTCGGCGAGCTCCGGCGAGGACTGTGCGTCCCGCAGGGCGGCGATCAGGTTGTCCATCTGCACACGGCCCGGCACCGCTGCCGGGGTTGCCGTGCTGGTGTGGCGTGTGGTCATCTGCGTGTGCCTCCTTCGAGAGGTGGGGCGTGCCCTGGTTGCTTGCTGGCGTCGGGGCGCGCCCCTTCGGTGTGTCCGGGGTCAGGTCGAGGGGAGCGGTGCGGGCTTGCGGAGCGGCGCGGGGAGCGCGGCGGCCCTCACCGGCCGGTGGCGCCTCACGCACGGCCTCCAGCTGGGGAGGCGGGACTTGCCGGGGCTGCGGTTCATCGGTCGTACCTCTCGGGTCGGGCGGCCCGGAGCCGGGAAGGCCCCGGGCCGCCTGGTGATGGTGAAAGGTTTTGCCTGTGGACAGCGGCCGGAGGTTCAGTCGGCGGCCGGGGCCCGGGTCGCGACGATGCGGGCCTGCTCTTCGGTGAGGTAGGCCAGCGCGATCTGGCGGCTGCCGGCGCCGGGGGTCTTCAGCACGGCGGCGCCGGGGTAGCTGCGGCGCATCAGCGGGTCGACGCCCAGATGCTGTGCGGTCATCCGGGACGACTTGCCCAGGAGCAGCACGGTGGCGGCCTCCCGCAGCTGGCCCGAGTCGCCCAGGCGGCGCAGGGCGGCGCGGTCCGCCTTGCCCAGGGCCAGGTGCATACGGACCGCGCGGCCGGCGAACGCGACCTCGCCCAGCAGCCGCATCGCGTTCTTCAGGTCGGGGCCCTCGGAGTGACGGGCCGCCATGATCGAGGTGCCCAGGTCGTCGACGGCCAGAATGCGGCGCGGCGTGCTCACGGACGTCTCGAAGCGCTGCTGCATCTCCGCGTGGAACGCCTCGATCTGCGCGGCGAACGTGGCGGGGTCCGTGGTGATGTGCACGCCGGGAACGCCGTCGAACTCGGCGAGGCTGGCGATCCGAGGGTCGATGATGTCGACCGTGCCGCCGGTCGCCACGGTGTGGGCGGTGATCAGGCGCAGCGTGGAGGAGATGCCGCTGCCGGTGCCGCCCTCGATGAGCAGGTGCGGGTACAGGTCGAGGTCGAGGGTGATCGGGCGGCTGTTGGACGGGTCGACGCCCAGCGGGAGCAGCTGCTTGTTGTGCGGGTCCGGGGTGTACGGGACGGCCATGGGGTCCTCATTCCTGTTCGGGTGAAGCGGAGCGGTCATGTTCTGCGGGAAACCGGACACCTCAGTCGCCGGAGCTTTCGGCGATGGCGGCGGCGCGCTCCAGGAGCTCCAGCACGGCACCGACGGTGGGGGCGGTGAGGTTGTTGTGCACGGCGATCTCGTGGGCGCGGCGGACGGCGGCGGCGTCCTGGCCGTGGCGGCGGGCGTCGTGCTCCAGGCGCTCGATGTACGCGTCGGACGGCCGCGCGTAGGCCGGGGTGGTCATCGCGGCGCGGATGTGGATGTGGGAGCGCAGCGCGGTGTCGTTGTCGGCGGGGACGGCCTGGAGGGCACCGAGGATGCAGTGCTGTCCGCGGGCGTCTCGCAGGACGCCACGGCACCATCCGCCGGTGGCGAGTTCGGCGGCGGCGCGGCGGATGTGGACACTGGCGCGGTCGGCGGGGCGCAGGTGGCGGCGGGTGAGGCGGGCCAGCAGGACGGGCCGGGCGAGCCGCTGCGCGGCGAGGGTGGCGCGCTGGCTGCGCTCGACTTCGGCGAGGCCGGCCGCCGCGAGGGCCTTGATGTCGAAGACCGGTGCCGGGGCCGAAACGGGCGACGCGGGGAGGGGGTTGGCGGGGCTGGTCTCGGTGAGGTTCTTGAGCCAGCCCTCCACCTCGTCGGCCAGGAGCTGGGCGCTGGACTCGATCTGCAGGAGCGTTGCGGTCATGATGGGGGTCTCCGGTTCTCTTCAGGGGGTTCCGGGGGCCCGGGGCGGCCGACTTTCCTTTGCCGGTGGACGGCCGCCCCGGGGCGAATTCAGCCGAGCGTCACGTCGATGACGTTGATCGGCCGGGCGGGGTCGTTGAGGACCAGGACCGCGTCGCGGCGGTGCCGGATGGCGGTCAGGTCGCCGGCCTCCAGGAGCGCGAGCGAGCGGGCCTCGCGGGTGACGGTCGCGTCGACCACCACGCACTGCCAGCCCTTCGCGCCGGTGGTCTTGTCCTGGGTGGGGATCTCGACTCGGTACTTCATGGCGGGGGTTCTCCTTCTCTCTTCTCGTGTCAGGCCGCGACGGGTTCGGCGGCCTGGTCCTTCTCGCCGTCCTCCTGGTGGTCCTCGTCGTCCGGGTCGGCGGGGATCGTGCCGTGCGCGGCGTGGGCCAGGAGGATCAGCAGGTCGTGTGCGTCTTCGGCGGCGGTGCCCAGGCGCTGGGCGAGCTCGATCTGGCCGTTGGCGGTCGCGGCCGTGGACATCGCCTCGATGAGCACGGCGACGTCGGCGGCCTGGCGGCGGGCCCCGAGGATCCCGGCCTGGTAGGCGGGCGGGTCGGGCAGCAGCCGTACGGCCTGGATCGCGGCGACCTCCATCAGCCCGTACGCGGTGTCGGTCTGCGCGTCGAGGTGACGCATCAGGTCCTCGCGGTCGGTGTGGGGAGCGGCGGTCGTCAGGGTCTCGGTGAGGTTCATCTCGGTCTCCTTCGTCGGTTTCTGCGAGGTGGGCCCCGCCCGGCGGGCCGTGCGCCCGCCGGGCGGTCGGGTCAGAAGCCGCGGACGCGGAAGCCGCGCAGCGCGACGATGGACAGCAGGCCCCAGGCCAGGACGGTCAGGCCGGTGGCGACCTCACGGCCGGTGGCCGGAGCGCCGCTCCAGACCATCCAGGCGGTGCCGGCCCCGACGACGCCCCACGCGAAGCGCGCGCCGAACGAGGTCGTGGCCCAGGACAGGAAGCCGGTGCCGAGGACCGCGAGCTGCCAGGCCGCGTACGCGGTGCCGGCGCTGACGGCCAGGCCGCGGGTCTGGCCGGTGAGGTAGGCGCGGACCGGCTCGGTGATCGTGGCCAGCAGGCCGGTGTGGGAGCGCGGCCCGGTGTCGACGTGCATGTGGGTGATCAGCGAGGCCAGCGCAAGGACGCCCTTGATGAGGGCGGTCAGCAGGGTGCCGCCCACTCCGAGGACGACCAGGAGCGCGAGGCCCCCGAGGGTCGCCTTGATCCAGTCCTCGGTCTCGTCCCAGCCGCCCGTGACGGCCTGGCGCAGTTCGTCGCCCCGGTCGGACAACCACTCCCCCGACGCGTCCTTCGCACGGTGCAGCTGCTGCTTGAGCAAGGTGGTGCGCAGGTCGCCTCCGTCGTCGTGCGGCCAGGCCGTCGTGGTGTTCTCCGTCGTGGTGCCGGCGTCCTGGGTGCGGGGGCCGGGGAACGACTGGAGCTCGTGGACGTTGGTCTTCGGGTCCTGCTCGCCGGGCTGGTCGGTGGTCACGGTGTCGGTCTCCTTCGAGAGGGCTGGTCATCTGCTACGGGTTGTTTTTCGGGGGGTGCGTGTGACAGTCGACGCGAACTTTTTTCGGTGGAGCTCCCTTCACCTGGTCGGCTGGCGGGTCCGGCCGGTCGTCGACGCCGATGCCCGGGGCGAGTGCGCCGGGGATCAGCGACGTCGGCCGGTCAGACGCTCAGCGATCCGATCCAGGTGAAGAAATTGGTAAGTCCCTCGCCGACGGTGGGGCCGACGGAGGAAGAGGCCACGTAGAAGCCGAATGCACCGGCGACGAGAATGTGCCAGACCTTCATGACGCCGAACTTGACGCAGGCGGCGCAGATCAGGGCCAGGAGTATGACGATCGAGACGTTAGCCATTTCGAATTCCCCGCTATTCGCTCGTTTTTGGGATAGAGGTATCCCGGGCCGTGAATGAAAAGGGTGGTGGTTTCTCGGGTCGGCGGCCCGGCCGGTTGTTTATCCGGGCCGCCGACTCGAAGGTTCTTCCTACCGGTTGGCGACTTCCTTGACTCCCGTGCGGGGGAGTTTCGCCTGCCAGCGCTTGAGGTCCTTGGGCCACCAGGCGGGGTAATTCCCGACCTGGAAAGTGCCCGGGATGTCCTCGCCTTCGCGCTTCTTGTAGCGCTGGCGGGCCTTGACGAAGTTGTCCTTCGGCATCTCCAGGAAGGCGGCGGCGGCGTCGTTGCCGACGATCGCCTCCGGCTCCGGGCTGGGCTTGATCAGGGGGACGACGACCCCGTCCTCGCTCCTGTGGACGTCACTTTCAGTGACGGTCTGGCTTGCCCCGTTACTGTCGGTTTTGTCCATGGACTGTCCATGGACACTTCCCTGGTGATCGCTAAGCGTGGACACTTCTTCCTTCACCATGGACACAGGCTCCGGAAGGGCCTCGGCCTCACGCTCCGCAATCGAAACGTAGGCCGGCTGGGTGACCGGGTCGCGGCCGTTGAGCGCGTACTCGCGAGCCTCGCGCTCGTCCACGAACACCAGCTGGCAGACCCGCTCCGACCCGCCGATCACCACGACCGCGCGGCCGTTGTGGCGGCTGGACTTCGGCCGGGGCGTCGTCGCCACGAGCGAATTCCACGCCTGCGGGGAGAAACGGGCGAGAATCTTCGCACCGTACTGGTCACGCAATTCGGTACCGCCTGCGGCACGTGCGGTAAGCCGCTGGTAGACCGAAATAATGTTCATGTTGGCCTGACGGCCCTTGAACAGGCTCTTCGCGACCTGGCCGAACACCGGCGGGCGCGCCGGGTCCTTCTTGTCCTTGACGTCCATCCAGGTCTGGTAGGACTCCTCCGCGAAGTCGTTCTGCTCCTCCATGACGAGGAACCAGCGCGGGAAAGTCGCGGACTTGTCAATCTTCTTGATCTGGTAGCGGCGCTCCATTTCCAGCGCGAATTTCGCGATGGCGGCCCACTGCTCCATGATCTCGGTGTGGATTTCGACCTCGGGAATTCCGTCGAGGCAGTCCAGCGAGATCAGCTTCGGGTCGATGATGATGAACTTCTCGGCACCCTTGCGGATCTGCTGGACGATGATGTTCCGCAGCGTGCTGGACTTGCCGCCACCGGTGCCGACGGACAGCCCCACGTGCGGCGTCTCGTCCTCGAAGTCCAGGACGATCTTCTCGTTGCGGGTGCCCAGGCCCAGCAGCACCTGCGAATCCGGCAGGCTGTCGATGATGTCCTGGACCTCGTTGAACAAGACCTTGGCCGGCGGGCGCGGCGGGTGCTTGAACGTCACCACGAAGTTCTGGTGGTCCCAGGACGCGTCCCACTCCCCCGGGATACGGCGGCTGACCAGGTTCTTCAGCCGCGTCTGCTCCCCGTCGCCCAGCTCGGCCTCCGGCGGAATCTTCACCGACAGAGCCGCATCCGCCTCAGCCGCGGCCTGGCGCTCCAGCCACCAGGCCACCAGCTTCAGCGCACGGAACCAGTCGAGCCACGCGACCGGCCTGCGGAGCAGCTTTGCCCAGGTCAGGGAGAGGCGGGCCACCGTCGCGGACGCGTCGATGCGCTCCACCAGCTTCTTCGGGAGGCGCTCCCGCAGCAGGCGGCGCTCAGCCTCGGGCCCCATGAGGTGCTGGGGGATCGTGACCCACCGGCGGGCGTCGTCGGTGGCCGGGATGTCCGTCAGGATCTTCTTGGCGGCGGCGAAGAACGGGCGAACGACCTGGTCACGGTGCCGACGGGCCGCCCGGCCCCGGCGCCAGACCCACACCAGGGCGGCCAGCAGGACCAGCGCCGTGGTGACGAACCAGGTCCGGTAGTTGATCCAGAGCCAGATCACGGCCACCAGCACCACCGCGAAGAGCACGAACAGCAGGACCACGGCCCACCTGGGCATGAGGCTCACCCAGTGGCGCTTGCGGCCGTTCGCCCACGCTCCGGGCATCCAGCCGGGCGCATCCGCCGGCTGCATCGGCATCTGCTGCCGGGCCATCGTGCGCAGCAGCCGCCGCTCGCTACGGCTCCCGCCCCGGCCGGGGCTGAAGAGCAGCACGAGCAGCAGGGCCGCCGCTCCGATCATCCAGATGGGCATCGTCACTCACCCGCCTCGAGGCCGGCGGACTTCCCGTCGACCACGTGGAAGGTGCTCGTGCGGCCCTGCGCGAAGAGCATCTGCGCCTGGAGCACGTCCTTCATCCGCGACTTTCCGCTGCCCGTCGTGCCGAAGAACAGTGCCGCCTCGTCCTCCAGGACCACCAGGGGCAGGTCCGCCCGCTGCTCAACGGCGCTGCTCTCGCTACTCCACGTGCTCTCGTTGCCGGTCCCGTCCTGCTCCGGACGCTGCTCTCCGCCTGCCAGACTGCTGCTCACGGTCGTCTCCTCTGCTGAGTTGATGGGCCGTACCGGTCGGCGGGCACTGCTGCCAGGCGATGAACCCGCCGACCGGACCACCCGTTCACTACGGGGTTGAACTGGTGTTCTGCTGTTTGCTTCCTGCTGAGGGGGCCTGCTGTAGCCCTGGTGTATCGCCGGAACCGGCCAGGGGAGCGACAGCGCGGTAACTCGGCCGCCTGCAATCCCCTGCCGTCCGGCCTCCACATCAGGCCCCGGTGGTAGGGCGCAGCGGACGGATGTTGCTCCGGCGCTGCTCGTCGAAGTGCTTCTTCGCGACCCGGTACGCCTGGCCCTCGTTCACGCCCTGCTTGCCGTGCTCAGCGAGCCACCGCACAAGCTGCCCGGCCACTGCGCTGCCGGTCTCGCGAATCGCGTACCGGATCGCGTCCGCGTTGTTCAGCGGCTCCAGCGCCTTGGCGTGCACGTCGGCCTCGCTGAGAACCGGCTCCAGCTCCGGCGCGGTCTCCGGCTCCTCATCGCGGGCCCACACGGTCGCGTTCGCGATCGCCTCGGCATCGCCCGACGCCTGCTCCGGGAGCGGAGCACCGCCGGGGCCCTTGGGGTCGTCGTCCGGGTTGTCGCCGTCGTCCGGGTTGTCGCCGTCGTCGTCCTTGGTCGCTTCGGCGATGCGCTTCCACTCCTCGTCCAAGTCGACCGTCTTGGTCAGCGAGACCTTCGGGCCGTTCGACGCGGGGAGAGGGTCCGCCTCCGTCGCCTGAACCGTGACGGCCGGCGCGGCTGTCGTCCACGGCGAGTCCAGCTGGACGTCGACCAGGCCGCGCGTGTGCTGGGAGACCGCACGCAGCGCCAGGAGCTGGTCGCGCTGCGCCTGGATGGTGGCGACGCCGGCCTTGCGGAACTGCTTCTGCATCCGCCGCGCCGTACGCCGCGACCGGACACCTTCCTTGCCACCCTTGAGCTGCGCCTCGTACTTCTCGGTGAGCGCCGCGGCCTTGACCGTCGCCCGGTCGCGGGCGATCTGGTCGGCGTCCCGGTCGCGCTCCACCAGACCCAGACGGGCCAGCGTCCGCTCCCGCAGCTGACCGACCAGCAGCGCCCACAGGCCGTTGTCGCGGGCCTTCGGGTTGGCCTGGCGAAGCTCGATACCCATGGCCAGGTGCCACAGGAAGGCAGAGGCCAGCGGGCCCATCACCGTGCGGAACAGCGCGGCCGGGAGGCTGCCGGACTCGGTGAACGCGGGAACCGCGAGGAACGCGGACACCATCCACACCGCGATGCCCGGGGCACCCGTGCGGTTCTTCTCCGGGTTCCGCAGGTTGGTGCGGGCCGCCAGCGCCAGGGAGAACAGGGCGATCTCACCGACGCCGAACAGGAAGGCCCGCTCGAACTCGTTGGTGATCCCCAGCTCACTGCCGACGAACCGCCACGCCGTGTCACCCGACACCCCGGTCGCCAGCACCGCAGCCACCGAGAGCATCACCACGGACAGCGGCCGCTTCTGCTCCGGCTCCCCGATCTCCTCCAGCAGCGCGCGGCGCTCGGCCAGCAGCTTCTGCACCTGCTTCATCACGATCAGGAGCAGGACCAGCACGAGGACACCCCCCGCCGTCATCACGATCCAGGGGTCCGCGTGGAAGCGATCCCCGATCCAGTTCGTCATGTCTTCTCCCCAATCTCCAGAACTACGCATAGCGGTGTAGCAAGAACAGTGCCAACTCCCTGCTTCACCCAACGCTAGCGCAATGCATAGAGTCTTGCATAGTGCTGATGCTAAGAGTGGTGGCAAGTTGGGGGCATACCGGGCGGAACGTCACGCGTCCTGTGGCACCAAATGCCTGACCAGGCGGTCCACGCTGGGGTTCCACTCCCTGCCCCCGCCGAGCGGACGGAGCCACGCCCGCCATGCCTGCCGCAGGTCGCAGCCGGGCCAGGCCACAGCCATGACCTCGCCGGTCCGGTTGATCTCCGTGTCGAAGACGGTGATGCCGGAGCGAAGCCAGCTGGGGATCCATGCGCGCTGCTCGCCCTGTTCGCAGCAGGTGTCCGGGAGGACGACCGATTCGTGTTGAGCCATGTACAGAGCCTCGGCTCGAAACGGCTTCGGGGGTACGACCTGCTACCGGCCTCAGACCGAACTAAAGCGAACTTTCTTTGCTGGCCAGGGGTTTTGGGGTCTGATCCGGTGCCAGACTGAGGCCCATGGCTGAACTCAACGGATCCCCGGTGTCTCTCGAAGACCTTCAGACCCTCGCCCTGACCAACTACGGGCACTTCACCTCGATGCGCGTCGACGACGGCGTCATCCGCGGCTTGTCGCTGCACATGGAACGGCTGGTGCGGGACTCCCGCCTGGTGTTCGGCGCGGAGCTCGATCCCGAGAAGGTCCTCGGCTACGTCCGCCAGGCCGTGGCGCACCAGTCGGGGTCGTTCAACATCCGCATCACGGTCTTCGACCCTGCTCTGGAGATGGGGCACCCCGGGGTGGAAGCCCATCCGCAGGTCCTGGTGACCTCGAGGCCGACGGGCGCAATGCCTCCCCCGCCGCTCAAGGCGAAGACCTTCTCGTTCAGCCGGGACCTGGCCGTGGTGAAGCACATGGGCCTGTTCGGTCAGCTCCACCTCCGGCGTAAGGCGCAGCTGGCTGGCTACGACGACGCGATCTTCGTGGAGTCCGACGGTCGTGTCTCCGAGGGCGGAACCTGGAACCTCGGCTTCGTGGACGAGGCCGGCACCGTGGTCTGGCCCGACGCCCCTGTCCTGCCGGGCGTCACCATGCAGCTGCTCCAGCAGGCCCACGAGCAGACCACCACCGCGCCGGTCACCCTCGCGGATCTCCCCCGGATGCGGGCGGCGTTCGCCACCAACACCTCCATCGGCGTGCGCAGCATCAGCAAAATCGACGCCGTGGAATTCGACAGCGATGATCCTGTTCTCGACACTCTGCGGAAGGCGTACGCCGGCCTTCCGGACGAGCGTCTGTAACCGACACGACAGCGGCTGCGGACCCCACAAGGGTCCGCAGCCGGATCGAAGGGGGAGACGACCGTGCCACTCGTAACCCAGTGGACGGGCCGGGAGGTCAAAGCGCTGCGGGAAGCCGCGCGCCTGACCCTGATGGAATTCGCAGCGAAGTTGGGCGTCTCCGACCGCATCGTCTCGCGGTGGGAGAGGGACGGCTTCGAAGGCATCCCTCGGATGGTCAACCAGGCCGCGCTCGACACGTTGCTCGCCACCTCCGACCCCGACGTCCACGGACGGTTCATCGGCCTGCTCTCCGTCAACGACGTGGTGCCGCGTCAGCTGATCGAGCCTGCGGACGTTCCCGTGGTCAGCGGTCAGTACGTCAAGCACCCCCGGGACGGGAAGCTGATGACGCAGGTGCCGGAGGGCATCTTCCTGTCCGGCGACGACGACGAGCCCATCTGGGTCGACGAGTTCTACATCGACACATTCCCGACGACGAACGCGGACTGGGCGCGCTTCTGCGCCGCGACCGGAAGCCGGCCCCCGAAGCACTGGGAGGGCGGGCGCTGCCCCAAGTCGCTGTACGACCACCCGGTGGTGGAGGTCTCCTGGAAGGACGCCACGGCGTACGCAGAGTGGGCGGGCAAGACTCTCCCCACCGCAGAGCAGTGGGAGAAGGCAGCTCGAGGAACGACCGGCGCCGTGTACCCGTGGGGAAACCAGAAGACCGCCGCGAAGTGCAACGTCCGGGAGACCGGCATCGACCGCACGACCTCGGTGTCCCGGTACCACTCCGGCGTCTCCCCGTACGGGGTCTACGACATGGTGGGCAACGTCTGGGAGTGGCTGTCGACGCCTGAAACGCCAGGGCGGTACGAGCTGAAGGGCAGCGCCTTCACCAGCCCCCTGTTCCGCGGCGCGCCCTCCTCCTTCAACTCCGCGGACGACTTCATGCAGGACGACGACACGGGGTTCCGGTGCGTCGCCTCGCCTGACCAGATGCCTGCGCAGGAATCCTGACCTCGAAGCGGCGCTCTGGTGGTCCATCAGGTCCCCGTCCCTCGCGGCAGGAGCGGCGCCGCGATGCTGCGGCCCTCTGATCAACCACCGTGGTCTGTGGGGTCGCTGTGCAGCAGAGGCAGTGGGCGGACACTCGAACTGTCCGCCTGACATCTGCTGCTTCGTCCCCCCTCCCCTGGGTACGTTGCGTGCCAGACTCGGCTAGGAGAACCGGTCGAGAGGGGTACGCCGTGGTCAGTGACCGACCCGCATGGGCGCAGCGGATGCTCGATGAGCGAGGTGCCCGGGGATGGGGGCCGACCGAAGCTGTCCGGGCGATGGTGGCCCACTCCGACCGGCCGCTGCCGGATGAGGAGACCCTGCTGCGGAACTGGCGGCGATGGGAGGCCGGCGTCTGGCCGCGCGATTACCGCGAGCTGATCGCCCGCACCTTCGGCACGGTGCCCGACGCCTTCTTCCCGCGGTCGGGCCGCGACGGCCGCAAGGAGATCATGGCCGTCAGCGGGATGGACACGGTCGACATCCTGGCCCGGCTCCGGGCGTCGGACGTGGACGAGGGGACCTTGGACGCGGTCCGTATTACCACCGACCGGCTGTGCAGCGACTACGCGTACATGCCGTCGGAGCAGTTGTTGGTGGAGGGCAAAGCCTGGCTGGGGCGGGTTGCCGGGATGCAGCACCAGCGACTGTCGCTCTCCCACCACCGCGAGGTCATCGCTCAGGCCGGCTGGCTGGCGCTCCTGGTGGGTTGTGTCGAGTACGACTCAGGTGATCCGCGCCAGGCGGAGTCCACCAGGCAGGCCGCGCTGGCGCTGGGGAAGGACGCAGGCCACCCGGGGATCGTCGGGTGGGCTCACGAGATGCGGGCCTGGTTCGCTCTCACCCGCGGTGACTACCGGGGTGTCCTCGCTGCGGCCGAAGAGGGCATCGCCGCGGCGCCGCACGAGTCGGTGGCCGTCCAGCTGTACGCCCAGCGCGCGAAGGCGTGGGCACGGATCGGCGACCGCCAGCAGACCGAAGTCGCGCTGGACGCGGGGAGGAGGCTGCTGGAGGGCTTGCCGTACCCGGAGAACATCAGCAATCACTTCGTGGTCGACCCGGGCAAGTTCGACTTCTACCGGATGGACTGCTACCGCCGCGTCGGCGAAGACCGCATGGCACAGAACCTCGCGCAGCAGGTACTCCAGGCCGGTGTTGACTTCGACGGCACCGAGCGCAGCCCCATGCGGAACGCAGAGGCCCGGGTCACCCTGGGCGTGGCCGCCGCCCGGGACGGCGACCTGGAGAGCGCCCTGACCTTCGGGGAACAGGCCCTGGGCGGCACCCGTCGTTCCGTCCCCTCCCTGGCGATGGTGAGCGAGGACCTCGGACGGGTGCTCACCCAGCAGTACAACGCCTCCCCCGACGCCCAGGAGTTCCTCCACCACATCAAGGCGCTGCGCGCTTCCTGATCACGGCCAGATCCTCCGACCCGATATCCAGACGACGCGGGGAAAGGGTGTCGGCTCCGCACGAGCTGTCTGCTGCGCCCCGAGTGGCCGCTAGGGTTCCGTCCATCAGGACAACAGCACCGTCTCGGAGGACTGCATGACCACGGCACCGCGCAAGCCCAGGCGAAACAAGGGCGGCGGAAAGCTCGGTGACGAGCGTGCGAAGGCCGGCGTCGATACAGCCGAGAAGGGCGGCGCTTCCGGGATCCACTCCCTGGATCCCGAGGAAGGCGAGCTGTTCGAGCACGACCCGGTCGACATCGGGCCCAACCCGATGAACCGCCGGCTCGGGCTGCGGAACATGGACGAGATGGTCGAGAGCGTGCGCCGCCAGGGCGTGCACACGCCGGGCGCGGTCATGCACACCGACCTGTTCATGGAGAAGTACCCGGAGTGGGCCGACCAGGTCCAGCATCCCGAGCGGACCTACATCCTCGGTCCCGGCCACCGCCGGCACGCAGCCGCGCTCAAGGCGGGCAAGCCCATGCTGGCGATCCTCCGCAACAGCTGGGCGAAGGAACTCCGGGTCGAAGAGAACCTGATCAGCGAGAACAACGACCGCGAGAACCTGTCCCCCATCGAGCAGGCTCTTCAGCTGGACCTTCTCCGGCAGCGCGGCATGACCGGTGACGAGATCGCCGAACGTTCCGGCTACGGCAGCCGTGGGACGGTCACCCGGTACCTCAACCTGCTCGATCTCCCCCAGGAGATCCAGGACGAGGTTCACGCCGGTGACCTGTCCCAGAAGGCCGCCTACGTCCTGTCGACCATCAAGGACGACCAGGACCAGAACGACTCCGACGCCGCCCACGCCCTCCAGCTCAAGGCGCGCGGCTGGATGCGGGACGAGGGCCTGTCGGCGGAAGCCGCGAAGAACCGGCTCAAGCTCGCATCGGCGTTTCCCGCGGGAAACAAGTCCGAGTCCACCCCGGCCGCGACCGATGAGACGGATGGCACGACCACACCGAGCGGCGATGCCGGTGACGTTTCCCGCGGGAAACAGGACGACCAGGAGACCGAGGCCCCGGCGGCGCCGACCATCGGCGACAGCGGCACGGGCCAGCCGACCGGCGTCGAGATTCCCCACCAGGCCGACGCCGACAGCAACTCCGACCGCGACACCGAGACCGACACGGACGAGCGGGACCGGCTGCTGGCCGCGGCCGAATCAGCGGAACAGCGAGACCTGGCCTGCCAGCTGGTGCTCACCGAAGAGAGGTACGCCAGCGCGGGTGACCTGTCCGCGCTCCTGGTCAACGCGGTCCTCAACCCGGAGGAGTGGAAGCCGGCAGCCGCCCGCGCTCATGAATGGCTGCGCGACATGGGCAAGGGCCCCAAGGTCGGCCGTCCTTCCGCGTACTTCACCGAGGTGGCAGCGAGCGGCAACGCTAACCTGATGCGCCGGGCCGCCTTCGCCATCGCCCTGGCGGCCAACGAGGTGCGTGCCGCTCAGCCGGACCGCGAGTGGGACGACCGCGACCGCGCACATCTCCAGTTCCTCATCACGAGCAAGGCCGCCTACCAGCCGACTGAGTATGAGCAGGAGCTCCTCGGTCTCGTCTCCACCGAGGCGAAGTGACCGGCGCTCCTCCCGTTCCTCCGGAGATTCCCATGACAGACAGCACGGCAGCCGACGCCCGGATGAGGGTCCTGGACAAGACGCGGGTCCTGGTCTTCGCCCTGAAGGCCGGCGGCACCGCCAAGACGAGCTCCTGCACCAGCCTTGCCGCGATCCTGGCTCAGCGCGGGTACCGGGTCCTCGTCATCGACCTGGACCCCCAGTGCAACACCAGCTCGATCCTGGGCTACAGCGTCTTCCGTGACGGCCAGCTCGGCATCACCCAGGTCATGAAGGAGAAGGCACAGCTGAGGGACATCGTCGTCCCGGCCCGCTACCAGGTCGACGACATCGACCCGGAAAACCCTGACGACGCCTACCAGCTGATCGAGAACCTGTTCATCGTGCCGGGGGACATCGAGGACCCGGAGATCGATGATGCCGAACAGATCCTGGTCTCCTCCAAGGGCGCCGATGCCTACTGGCTCCGTGACGGCCTGGCCTCCATGGACGGTCAGTGGGACGTCGTTCTCATCGACTGCCCGGCCACCTACGGACGCAGCACTGTCACCGCGTTCGTCGCGCTCGACAAGTCCGTCGACGGCGAAGTCATCCCGCCCGCGCTCTGCACCTTCAAGGAGGCCGGTGCCCTCGTACGCCTGGAGAAGAAGCTCCAGGAGGTCCGAGACCTCCGGAAGTACCAGATCAAGGGCATCGAGCCCCGGATGAAGCGCGTGCTGGCCTGCTCTGCTCCCACCGCCTCGTTCGGTCTCGCTGAACACAGGAAGACCCTCAAGGAGCTCCAGGACGCGTACGGCGACATCCTCCTGCCGCTCGTCCACTGGTCCGGCGAGATGCCGAAGATCTACCGCGACGACTGCCCCGTGCCGATCCTCGCCCCGAACAGCGTCCCCACCCAGGACTACAAGAAGGTGGCAACCGCCCTCGGGTTCACACAACTCGCCTGACGTTTCCCGCGGGAAACGCAGTGGGCGGCACCCAGACCTTGGGTGCCGCCCACTGCTACATCTCGTTCTCACTGCACGGGTCGCCGAGGTTTCCGTCGAGCCTCTAACGCCGCGATCATCTCCTCTACGGAACGATCCGGACGCCTCTGACTTTTCCGCTGTGCCGGTAGCGCCCTGATCGGGACGTTGCCGATGACGTTGTGCTTGGGGCGCTGACCTTTGATCGCCGACGCCTCGGCTTCCTCCGCTTCCACGCGGGTCGGAAACCATTCGATCTCTCGTACGTGGACCTCCGCCCACCAGGGCTTCTCGCGAGCGTGTGTCTTCCATCGGTGCCGTGGATCGAAGGCAATCCCGACGTAGAGAAGGTCCTCGCTCTCGTCATAGAGCCGGTATAAGGCGGTACGGGACTCACGCATCGCTCTCCTCCTCTGCCGACCACGCGATGCCCAGGCCGTCAACGATGGTCCGCAAGGCGGTCGTGTACTTCTGCCGGTTCTCACCGCTCGGCTCGGTCTTGCCCTGCTCCCACATGCTGATGCTCAGGCGCGTGACCCCAATCGCCTTGCCGAAGTCCACCTGATTGATGCCAGCAGCCTTTCGGATGCGGACTCTGTCGGCCGGCGCAGGCAGATCCGAGTGCTGCGCGGGGCGCATGAGAGCACGGATCGCTTCCTTGACCATGTCGTCTCCCTTGTTGTCTTGGCTCGACACTAGCGCACCCCTATGCAGTCGTCCATGCATGCTCTATGCTTTTTCCTATGCAGGGCGCTGCTTCGAGCCCCGCACGAACTATGCACAGCGTCTCAGCACCGCTCACCAGGAACAACAACCGGCATTACATGAGGGAGCCCGCTATGGCCGCCGTCCCGCGTCAGGTCCGCAAGTTCATCGACCGTGCCTCGCTGATCGCGGCGGCGCTGATCGGTCTGCTCGTCCTGTGGGCGGCCGGCCTCTCCCTGATGCCGCTGGTGGTGTTCCTGGTCGCCGGTGGCTTCGTCTACGGCACCTGCCAGTACCTGGCGCTGCTCCTGCTCGGCAAGAAGACCCGCCGCTCCAACCGTCGCCCCGCCCGTCCCGCTGCCAAGCGTTGACGGCCGTACGAGAAGAGGAGAAGGACATGCTGAACCGAATTCGGGACCTGGTCACCGAGGTCAAGGGCCACAGCGAGATGAGCCGGGACATGGACCGGGCCATCGCTTCCGGTGACCGGGAGGCGCAATCGACCTTCCGGACCGGGACCTTCGCCGCCGCGCTGACCGACAAGGGCCGCGACGCGCGGGGCGAGGAGGTCTCCGAGTACGCCCGGAAGGTCATGGAGGCCGACGGGAACGGGGCCCGCTTCCACCGCACCTTCCCTCGCCGCGACCGCGACTGACGGAGGTTGCCCGCGAGCGCCCGGCCTGCCTGGCCGGGCGTTGGCGGAGAGCCGCTGGCAGTACGGCCCGCAGTTCCGATCCGACGAGGGGAAGACGATGTCCTGGTACTGGTGGATGGTCCTCGGTGCGATGGCCCTGATGGGCGTGCGTGCGCTCTGGGTGAAGCTCCGGGAGATCATGCGGCCGACGCTGTCGTGCTCCTGGTGCGCGCGGTCGTCCGGCTTCCAGGTGGCCGGCCACTCCTACGAGATGTGCCGCGGCCCGCACAGCGAGCGCATGGCGGAAGAGCAGAAGCGCGCCGACCGCCAGTTCAAGGAGGAGCGCCGCAAGGAGTATGCGGCGGCGCAGGCCGTCACCCAGGCGGAGAACCTAGCCCGGCAGTCCGCTCGGCTCCGGCTGCTCCAGGTCGGCACGATCACGACCAGGTCGACCTCGCGCGGCGACATCATCGACGTCTCCGGCTGGCAGTTCGACCTGTCGTCCGGCCCGAACGGTGGCGGTGCCAGCAGCTCCACCACGAACACCTTCCGCACGACCGGCGCCCCGGAGAAGGTCCACGGCTGGACGCTCCAGGAGCTGCACGCCCTGGCCCATGGCGGCGCCTGCAACTGCGACGTGGTCCGCATGGCCAAGCACGTCCGCCGCTGATCTCTCAGACCTTCCGCACCGGCTTCCTGTTGGGGGATTCCCGTGATCATCGAACGCGCCACCCTCGCCTTCATCACCGTCATCGCCGTCCTGGTCGGCGGATGGGCCGCCTGGTCCGCCGCGCAGAGCGGACACGACGCGCTCACCATCGGCTCGCTCGTGTACGGGGCGGTGGCCGGCCTTCTCGCGAAGGTCTTCGGCGGCAGCGCCATCGCCGTCGTCGCCCGGTCGCTCGCCCTGATTGTGGGCGGCGTGCTGGGCATCGTCGCGACGCTGCTGCTCGGGAGCGGCGCGGGAATCCACCTGACCCCGACCACCACCTGACCCCGACCACCACCTGACGCAGGCACAACCGACTTCGAAGGAGAACGTGATGGGACTGTTCGGATCGAGCGTCCAGGTCGCCTCGCACCGCATGGGCTGGGGCAAGCGCGACGTCCTGGAGCTCGTGCGGCTCCAGGCCCCGGTCGCCGTGAAGGTCGTCGAGCAGCACTTCGGGCGGCGGCTGGAGCCGGTACGGATCACGCTGACGACGCCGGACGGCATCGCGGAGCTGGCGTGCCGGGCTGAGTTCCAGTTCGCGCCGGAGCTGCCGGAGCGGGAGAAGGCCGACGGGTTACGGCTGTCGAAGAAGAACGCCCGGGGCGTGGCGGGGCACGTCGTCCTCAACCCGCGGGGCCGGCGGGGAACGCTGATGTTCCTCAACGTGCGGTCCCCGGCGATGAAGAGCCCGGAGGGCATCGCGACGGTGCTGGGGCACGAGCTCGTGCACTGCGACCAGTTGGGCCGCCGTGGTGTGCGCGAGCTGCTGATCGCTCACGCGCGGCACGAGTTCGAGGTGGAGCCGCTCGCCCCGGACCTGGCGGCGTCCTGCGCGCAGATGATCGACGGCCACGAGGTGGAGGCATACGGCCTCGAGGACGCGCTCGCCCAGCAGCTGATGCGCGTGCTGTCCCCGTCGGCGTGACCACGTTCAACCGCAGGGGGTTCGGGATCGTCCCGGCCCGTCATGGAAGGGAGTCGTCATGGCCAAGGATCGTGCGGCCAATCCGCC
Source organism: Streptomyces sp. NPDC058701 (assembly GCF_042715295.1). NCBI lineage: Bacteria > Bacillati > Actinomycetota > Actinomycetes > Kitasatosporales > Streptomycetaceae > Streptomyces > Streptomyces sp. NPDC058701. The sequence goes on from NZ_JBHXSY010000054.1 coordinate 28,543, forward strand.
CAGGAACGAGTGCCGACAGTGCTGGCGCCACGCCTACGACCGCTCGGTGCACAAGGGGCTCGGTCCTCGTGAGGACTGCAAGCCGTGCGTTGACCACATGGTCAACGGCCACCCCGACCACATGATCGTCAGGTGATCGGCGTGAAGCGGTCGGTCGCGTTATGCGCTGCGGTCGCCGTGTTCCACGCGGACGTGGTGATCGCGTGGGTGTGCGCCGTGGTGTTCGGCGTGGCCGCGTACGGCGTGATGGAGCTGCCGCTGTGGATGGCGGCCTTGATGGCGTTGCTGCTCGGTCTCGGGGTGTGGGTCACCTGCGCTCCGCTCTGCGGCGGTTGGATGTCGCGCCGGGCGGGACAGCTCAGGAGGTGGGGCGCGGCGGACACCGTGTACTGGCCGCCCGCGCCGGTGGACCACGTGACGGCGCTCCTGGCTTCTACGCCCGCGCAGGCCCGGATGGCTGCGCCGACGTCGCGGTCGACGGAGCCTCGCCCGCTCGGGTCGTACGAGCTGACGTCCTGGCTGTGCCCGTGGTGCGAACAGGCGGCGGTGGAGGGGACGCACGCGTGGGAGGACCGCGGCCCGTTCCAGCTCCTCAGCAACCACACCTTCATGTGCGGCGACGGTCACCGGTGGAGGAACAGCACCGACGGCGGATGACCCGCACCGCCTGATCACACGATGACGCCCATCGGCGGACGTGCCGGTGGGGAGACTGAGCCGGGGCCGGAAGGCCGGCCCCGGCCGGGGAGGAACCTGATGCTGACCAATCCGTCGATCCGCTGCCCCGATTGCTCGGGGTTTGAGCTGACCGCCAGTTTCGTGACGTACGAGCACGGCGGCCGGGACGTCTCCTCCCTCACCTGCAACCGGTGCGGGTGCAGCTGGGAGGCGTGGGAGACACCGCAGTTCGCCGCCCCCAGCTACGCGCTCGCCTACGCCGGCGCGCCCGGCCTGGTGGACGAGGAGCTCGCCCTGGTGCTGCTCGCCGAGGGCATCAAGGACCGCGCGACGGCCGCGCTCACCGGCCAGGGGCCCAACGTCGAGAGCGGCTGCCACCGGCTAGTGCTCCTGCGCAAGGCCGCGTACCTGGACCGGGCCGCGCGGGAGATCGAGCTCGGCTGGTTCTGCGGTACGTACCCGTCCTGGTTGCGCGGCACGTACCCCGACTGGCTTCTCGACACGCGTCTCGACAACGTCGTCGACGACGCGAGCACCAAGGCGGCGCGGGCGGGCTTCGAGTTGCTGAAGTTCGACCTCGATCACGGCCAGGTGCACGTCGAAGGGCCGGTCGGGCCCGGGTCGCCGGAGTGGGACATCGCCGGGGGCACCAGGGCGTACGTCAGGTCCGAGTACTGGGCCTGGCAGGAAGTGAACCGCGCGGCGGCCGACCGTGCGCAGAGCGAGCCGCGCCGGGGTGCGGACGGCGAGCTGTACGACGGTGAGGGGACGGCGCTGTGAACGGGGTTCCGCAGCCGTCGCCGGACGACTTGACGCTGGGGATGCTGGTCGCCCTGCTGATGCAGCTGGGCGGCTCCTACGATCTGCCCGCCGACGCCTTCGCCACGGACGCCCTGGGCACCCAGGACGGACACCTGCACGCGGTGGAGCTGACGCCGTTGGACAACGGGCAGCTGCGCCTCCTGGTCGTGCCGCGCCCGGCGGGTTTCACCGGCGGGGTCCACATCAGCGACGCCGGGGAGGGGTGAGCGCCGTGCGGGAGCCGGTCGTCCGGCCCGGCCTGGCGGCGCTGGTCGCCGTCGCCGCGGCGGCCGGCCTCGGGGGCGGCCGGTATCCGCTGTACGTGGACGTCATGGTCTACCTGAACATCGCGTTGTTCGCCTGGATCGGCGTGCGCGAGGTCATCTACAAGGCCCGGTTCCGACGTGAGGACCGGGCGGCAACCGAGCAGGGAGGCACACCGTGATCCGGTGGCTGCGCCGTATCGCGGCGCCAGTGGAACGGGACGAGAGCGAGGCGTGGAAGGCGGTGGCCCGGGAGACCTTCGGGGCCTTCGACGTCATCATGATGCCGAAGGCGTACGGGCACAGCCCGCAGGAGGGCGCGCGGATCGCGCTCACGCACCTGCGGGCCGGCCGCAAGCTGATGCAGCCCATCATCGACCGGTACATCGCCGACGCCCGGACGCCGGTCGGCCGGGCCTGGCGTCGGCGGCGCGTTGCCCACGGTGCCTACGTCCACGCCTTCGACCAGGCCGTGGAACATGCCGGCGCGCGGGCGGCGGGCGAGCCGGAAGGCGACTGGCCGATGCTCTACAGCCGCGGCCCGTTGCCGCTGATCCACCGGTACACCGGCGACCGCCGGATCCTGCAGAGCGCTGAGGGGGACCAGGAATGAGCAGCACACCGGAGCCGGGAGCGGTCTTCGAGCCGGTCTGGGAGGACAACCCGACGTGGGACGGCAGCGAGCTGTACGAGGACCTGGCCGTGGCGCAGGTGTTCGCGGCCGACGCCTACGTGAGCGAGGCATACCCGGTCCTGGACGAGCACGACGAAGGCCCCGGCGACCTCGTGTGGACCGAGAGGGACGGGAGCTGGGAGCTGACCGACGGCGGCAAGGACACTCCGGTCTCCATCGAGCGGCGCACGGTCCGGGTCCGTCCGGCGCACGGTCCGGGTCCGTCCGGCGCCGGCCGGGGCGCTCACGCTCGTTGAGCAGCTGGCGCTCGCCACCGAGTTCCGGGTGCCGCTTCCGCAGGGCAGGGCGGGCGGCTACGGCGAAGTCGTGGTGCGGCGGGACGACCTGGGCACGCTGTGGGCGGTAACCGACGGCGCGTTCTCCGGACTGCGGGCGTGGGTCGACGGAGAAGGGTGGCGGCACATCAGCGACGTGGGCCGGGCGGTCGCCTACCGGCACACTCGGGAGGCGGCGCTGCTCCTGGCTCACCAGGTCGCCGAACTCGAGGCCGCCTGCTACCAGGCGGAGGTCGCCGCGGCCGGCCCCGACACCGACTCCTCCGGCACCGTGTCGTAGCGAGCACGGCCGCACATGGGAGTGGCTCGGACCGTTGTCGGTCCGAGCC
>NZ_JBHXSY010000054.1:31592-40910 GCF_042715295.1 Streptomyces sp. NPDC058701
GGGGGGCGCCGCGCCCCCTCCCCCTCCCCCACCCTGCCTCGGGGGGCCCGCGGGCGGCCCCCGGTCTTCTGGTTCGCCCCTGCGCGGCCGTCCCCCCCCCCCCACTCCCATGTGCGGGTTTCGGTTGGCGGGCGCTACGCGGCCAGAAGGCCGGCCAGCGCCCGCTCTTCGCGTCGACGACCGAGTTTCTTGAGGTGCGTGGGGACCTTCACCGCGAGGGGACGAGGCATGTGCTGCGCGATGGCCTTGAGGAACTCATCGATCACGGTGGTCAGGCCGCGGGCCTTGGCGAGGTCGACCACCAGGAGCGCGACGTTGAGCGGGTCGGTGCGCAGGGCGATCGTCTTCAAGTACGCCTGGACGCCGGCGGTGTTGCCCCGCTGGAGCAGCAGCTTGATGAGGTGGGTGCCGGATGAGGTGCGGGTGGCCGCGCTACGCAGGAGTGCCGTGAGCGGGTCATGCCCGTGCCATACGTCGGCGGGGTAGCGCTGGATCTCGGTGATGAAGTCGGCAAGGCGGGGGTCATCCTCCTCGTCGTGGGTGACGCCGACCCGGCGCAGCAGGCGGATGCCTTCATCGGGCAGAACAGGCATGAGAGCAACGACCAGCGGGAGGAAGTCGGTATCCGGGTCGAAGGCTGCGTCGTAGATGAACTTGGAGGCCTCGTCTTCGGGGAGCTTCAGTGCCCGGCGTACGACTTCCTCGGGTGTGTACACCTTGCGGGTCCTTTCCTCGGTGGCCTTGTGCCACAGGTCCAGGATGTTGCGGACCGTGTCGGCGGCCTGCTCGGGTCGGGTCTGGTCGACGCTCCAGGTGAGGTACTGGCGCACGAGGGATTCGAGTTTCTGCCAGTGCTGCGGGACCACCGTGCCGTGCAGGATCTTGCTGATTCCTTCGTGGCTGAGGGTGCCGGGTAAGTCGTTGCGGCCCTGGATGGTGTCGCTCGTTCGCTTGATACCTGGGCGGCCTGCGTCGCGGTACAGCTGGTGGAGGGCGAGGAGTAGCTGTCGGTGCGGTCCCTCGGGGACGTGGCGGGTGTCGGGCATATCGATCGGCATAGAGGTCCCCCGGTTGACAGTTGTTGACAGCTCTCAGCATGACTGCGGATTCCTTCAACTGCGCTCAGTTCGGGTCGACTTGCGCTCTGGTGTGCCGGGCGGGCTTGAGGCTGGAAGAGCGGGAGCCGAGGGGCTCTTGTGGCTGGGGGACCGGCCGGTGGCTCTGGAGGAGCTTTCGTGGCACAGACCGACAAGCAGCAGTCCCGATACCGTGCGGTCGCTCGGACGGCGCTCTTCGCGTTTGTCCGTGGCGGGGCGATGGCGGCGGGTGGCGCCGCCGTCTCCGGGCTGACCTGGTTGCTGCATCACTTCGCGGGGTGACTGCGGGGTATCAGGGGGAGCCAGCCTGGGTGGCGGGAAGGACCGAGTGCACGGGGGTCACTCCGTCGGCGTCCAGGGCCTGACGCGCTGCTTCGACGAACGTCTCCAGCGCCTCCGCCAGGGTTCCAAGCTCATCACCGCATGTCTCGATCAGCTCTTGGCGGGGCGTGGCCTGGAGCTCCGGGGGAGCGCCGGGTATGGAGGCCAGCACCAACAGCCGGTCGCGGCAGGCCGTGATCATGTTGATCAGGTCTTCGGTGCTGTCTGCGACATCGACGGGTCCTTCGACCATGACGCGGGCGCGGCAGCGGAGCAGTTTGACGATCTCCTCCAGCACCGGGGAGACGTCGTCCTGGGTGTAGTTCCCGGAGCGGTCCATTGCGCTGAGCAGAGTGCCGACGCTCTGCGTCTGAGAGATGAGGGCGGCGTACGCCTGGCTGCGCGGTTCACGACGTTCACGGGCGTGCTCGAAGCGGCGCTGATGATCTGCCTGGATGTGCTGAGCGGCGATCTGCTGCTGCACGCTGCGTGCTCCCAGCCACCCGCTCGCCAGAGCGGCTAACCCGGTTCCGACTGCTCCAACTGCCGCTCCGAGCACGGCGGCTACTCCTGCGTCCATCGGACGAGTGTCACCGATGCGGATGCCGGCGGACAGACGGCCCGACAGGCTCCCGGGCCCGTGCCCATGATGACGAAGGCCCGGCGAGGCAGCTCGCTAACGGTTACATCGCAGGTCAGAGCGTTGTAGCCGTTCGGTGGAGCTCTGGCGGGGTGCTGCGCGCCGCATCACCGGTGGTGGCCGGCGGTTTCGCGAGGAAGCGCTCCGCAACGGTTACATCGCAGGTCAGAGCGTTGTAGCCGTTCGTTCGCGCTGCGCTCCCCTGGGGCTGGCCTGCGGTTTCGCCGTCGGCCGCGACCCGTGCTTGTAGCCGTCGGCGGGCAGGAGAACGGCTACAACGGTGACACCGCAGGTCAGAGCGTTTTGGCTGGGGTAGCCGTTCGGTGCGCTCGGTCGGTGAAAGGGCCTCTGACCTGCGATGTAACCGTTACGAGGGACCGCGCCGGAGCGCGAGGAGGAAAAACGCCTCTGACCTGCGGTGTAGCCGTTGTAGCCGTTGTAGCCGTTCTTTTGGACACTTCGCGTAGGTGAGTTTCTGGAACGGGATCGTGGGCCCTCGTGCAGGTGGTCTGATCACGCGAGAGGCCCGGCGGGTGCCGGGCCTCTCGCGTGTCGGTGACAACGGTGACGGTGCAGGTCACCAGTCCTTCGCTCGTTCTCGCCGGGTGATGTCCGCCTGGGCGCGTGAGGCGCTGACCTGGGTTGTCACCGTTCTTCTGCCGGTGTCGACCTCAGTTCGTCCGGGGTGCGTCGCTGACCTGGACTGTCACCGCTGTCACCGGTGTAGCCGTTGTCCGGCTGTTCTATGAGCGCTGGTCGTCCGCCGGGCGCTCTGGGCAGTCGGGGGAGGCGACCCATCGGCAGCTGAGGGCGCGGCCGTTGCAGTACGGGCAGAACTCGGTGGTGGAGGTGAGGGGGAGTCCGTACACCCAGCGCAGGCACGATTTCGCGTGGAAGGGCCCGCGGTCGTCGGGCCGGTGGTGGAGGGCGGGCAGCTGGTTCCAGCGGCGTTCGGCGGTCTTGGTGCGCCGTGTGGCGGGCCCGGCGGGGAGGGCCGGGTGGAGGTCGAGCCAGTGCCACAGCGGTTCGCCTTCCCGGCCGCCGACGATGCCCGGGGTCTCGAAGCGGGCCGCGACGTCGGCCAGCCACTCGTGGGGTGAGGCGTCGGGGGTGGTTCGGCGGGTCTCCCATTCGTCCATCGCGGCGGCCAGGCGCAGGGCTTCGGGGTAGACGGCGGCGGGCGCGGCCCGGCGGCGGTGCCGGCCGAAGCCGAGCTCGTCTTCCCTCGTGCGCCACGTCTCGTGGGCGACCTGCCGGTTGACCCACCACCACAGGGCGACCTGGTGGGCGTCGGCGACCAGGGCGTCACCGGCGGGGCCGATGCGGTGGTCGAACGCGCGGTGCTCCATGAGTGCCCGGCCGATCTCCGGCAGGGGGGTGGTGTCGATGAGGTAGCCGCCGTCGTCTCCGCACTGCCAGCGGCGGGCGCAGGCGCAGGGCCTCCAGCGGTGGCCGTGGGCGACCAGCCAGGCGTCGTCCTCGAGGCAGAGGGGGCACGCCTTCAGTGGTGAGGTGCCAAGGCCGTCCGGCCAGTCGGTGATGCGGACGGTGGGGCCGGCGGTCTTCAGCAGCTGCTCGGGGTGCAGGCCGGGGAGCGCGCGGCGCAGCTGGTCCTCGTCCCGTTCGACGAGCGCGGCCAGGCGGGCGAGGGCCTCGGGGCTGAGGCGGAGCTCCTGGAGGTTCGGCCGTACGTCGGCCTTGTCCAGTGCGGCTGCGCGGCCTCGGTGGAGGGCCTTCAGCAGCCGGGGGAGTTCGAGGTGGTTGGCGACCGCGGTGCGGTGGAGGAACGACGCGTTCGTCTCCCCGTGGATGAGCGGGACGCGGATCGGCAGGTCGGTCTTCTTGAGCGGCTTGCTGGCCGTGCGTGCCGGCGCTGGTGAGCCGGTGGTGCCCTGAGTCATGGGCTGACCGTTCCACATCGTGCCTGTGGACGACGGCCGAAGCGTGCGGACGTTGACCGCCGGGAGCGGGTCCGGGCGCTCTGCGAGGCGACGCGGGGGAGGGGTTGGCGGGGGCGGTCGGTGAACTGCGGCCGGGTGGAGCGGAGTTCGTCTAAAGAATCATGGGCGCACTCTTGCCCGCCCTGTACGGATCTCGTACAGTCATTGGTGTACGAAGTTCGTACAGAGATCGAAGGGGGCTCCCATGGAGCACAAGCTCACCACCACCGAGGACGGACAGAGCGAGCTCACGATCCGCTGGAACAAGGAGGACGACCCGATGGGCTTCCTCTACGGCTGGGTCTCCCGCGGCTACCTCGAGTCCTTCCTGCGCACGTTCCCCAAGCCCGGCGAGGGCGGCAACCCGACCGACGCCGACGACGCGTACCACATGGCCCTCGGACTCAACTGGCTCGCCGAGCACACCGACCGGCGCCTGGAGCTCCTGCTCCTCCTGCTGCGCGACAAGTACAAGGCGTCCTGGGGCACCCTGGCCGCCGCGCTGGACGCGCCCCGCTCCACCGCCAAGTCCCGCTACCAGAAGGTCGCCAAGGACTACGCCGAGCACGGCGACTACGTCGACGAGACCGGCATCCACTCCGGCCCGCCCGCCGAGGTCAAGAAGCTGGTCGCTGACCGTCTGAAGTCCCGCGACACCCAGGACAAGGCCATCGAGAACGCCGTGTCCCGCCTCGAGGCCGGCGACCGCGTCCGCGACCGCCGCGACCCCGCCCGCCAGGGCACCGCGGCGAAGACCGCGCTCGGTCAGTGGGTCATCGACTGGGACGGCGAGGGCGAGCTGCTGACCTCCGGCGAGGACATCGTCCCGCTCGACTGATCAGGACGGGGCGGCCACTCACTGCCAGGCGACCGGCCGCCCCGCCTCTCCCCCAACCCGCACGTAACGAGAAGAGGAGAGACCCATGGTCTCAAGCACCGCCACCATCGCCACCTTCGCCGCCGTCTTCGTGATCCTGTGGGTGGCCCACAGCGTCGGGGACCACTGGGTGCAGACCTCGGTGCAGAGCGCCGACAAGGGCCAGCACGACCGCAACCCCGGCCAGTCCAGCCACGTCGGCCGCCTCGCCTGCACCCGTCACGTGATCGGCCTGACCCTCACCAAGGTGCTGCTCCTGGCGCTCGCCGCCGTCGTCCTCGACCTGCCGCTGACCATCGCCGGAGTCACCGCCGGCCTCGCCCTGGACGCCGCCTCCCACTGGTGGGCGGACCGGCGCTCCAGCCTCGCCTGGCTCGCCAAGGTCACCGGCAAGACCGAGTTCTACAACCTCGGCACCGGCGCCCACCCGTTCCACCCCGTCACCGCCGACGGCAAGCCCGCCGGACATCTCGGGACCGGGGCCTATGCGCTCGATCAGTCGTTCCACGTCTTCTTCCTCTTCCTCGCGGCCCTGCTCATCGCCGCCCTGTGACCCCGCCCTCCACCGCTCACCTCTTCGAGAAAGGCCCCGATGTGTCGAGCACCAAGATGACGTTGCAGCAGGAGATCGACGCCGCGATCGCCATCGTCCGCGTCGGCCTGGACCGCCTGCGCGACGCCGCGACCCGCACCGAGGACATCGCCCCGCACGCCGCCGTGCTGCGCGCCCTGTACGACCAGCAGGCCCCGGAGGCCGGCGTCCTGGCCGCCGTCGGCGACGTCATCGGCACCATCACCGTCTCGATCACCGAGGTCGACGACGACCGGATCGACCGCGTGGTGGAGCTCCTGGACGAAGCCCAGGCGTACAGCCAGGACAGCACCGGAGAGCGCCTCTACCGCGCCCTGGAACTCATGGCGCCGCTGCTCCCTCGCTGCGGAGGCTGCGGGGAGCAGAAGCCCGACGTGAAGGCGATGAAGGACCCGTTCACCACCGCCCTCTACCCGGAGACCGACGACCACGAGACCGTCCACCTCTGCCCGCCCTGCGCCACCGCCAGGTTCGAGGAGAGCTGACCGGCCCCGCCCGGCCCGCGCTGCGCGGGCCGGGCGGGCAGGGCGGGAACTGGCAACGGGCAACACCCCCGACTCACTACCGCCGCCCCCGGGCGGCACGGAAGGTAGAGACATGACCGCCCTTGAGATCGAGTCCTTCGGCTTCGGCCACCAGGCCGCGCCCGACGCCCACTTGGTCATCGACCTGCGACGACACTTCCGCGATCCGCACATCCAGCTCGACATGCGCCAGCTCACCGCCCACCACGCCATCGTCCGCAAGACGGTGATGAACACCCCCGGCATCAAGCAGCTGCTCGCCGGACTCGTCTACGCGATCGAGGGCTTCCTCGCCGGACCGACGCAGACCGTCCCGGTCCGGGTCGCCCCGGGTTGTGCGGGCGGCCGGCACCGTGCCGCGACGGTTGCTCTGGCCCTGCACGCCGTGTTCACCGGCGACCTCGACACCACCGCCGAACTCGGGATCGACGACCTCGCCAAGCAGTACGTCGACCGCGGCCTGGACGTCACCCTCGTCCACCGCGACCTCGACAAGCCCGTCATCGACCGCTGACCCGCCCCGCCCACCCCGTACGACGGAAGGACGACCATGAACTACAGCGCCAGCGAGTTCCCCTGGATCACCATCGAGACCTTCGGGTTCGAGCACGGCGTCCCGGAGACCGTCATCGGCTGCCTGCTCGTCGACGTGCGCGGCGTCGGCCTGGACGACCCCGCCGACCTCGAGGACCTGGCGGGCCGCGACGGCAAGGACGAGGACGTCGTCCAGCACGTCATGGCCTCCCGCATGGCCTTCACGAGGATCGAGCAGGTCGTGGGCCAGGCCAAGGCCCTGCTCGACTTCAACTCGAAGAAGAACTTCACCGCCCGGGTCCTGATCGGGGACCGCGACGGCCGCACCCGCGCCGTCGTCCTGGGCGACGCCGTCGCCGAAGTCCTCAACGGCCGCGGCATCCCAACCGAGGTGCAGCACCACCACCTCGAACCGCAGAAGTAGGCGTGGTCGGGACTGCTGATATCAGCCCCGACCACCCGGCCATCATCCACCCGGCGCCCCACGAGTCCCGTGCGGGGCGCCGGGTGGATGCCCAACACGACGGTGCCCGGCTCCCTTCGAAAGGGGCCGGGCACCGTCGTGCGAAGACACGGGGAGGGTCAGGGCCCGCTGTCCGCGACCGGTTCCACCAGGGCGTCCGCCCGTCCGGCCATGTACGTCACCGCTGCGCCCGGCACCTCGCGGGAAGGGACAGGCCCGATCACCGAGTTCCGGTCCACCACACCCTCGTCCGCGAGAACATCCGCCAGGCGCTCTCCAGCCGCCGCCGGGCCCGTCACCGCCACCCGCACGTCGTACGCTCCCCAGGCCCGCTCCTGGCCCGCCTCGCGGCGGCTCTGTGCGCTGCTGCCGTCCCGGCCCCGGTGCCCGGTCGACGCCATCCTCGTCAGCAGCAGGTGCAGCCGGTCCGCCGTGGCCGGCTCCCATCCGCTGAGCAGTTCACCGGTCGCCGGATCGAGCTCGCCGCGCCACTGCGCCACCAGGTCCTTCATCTGCCCCTGCCACCCGTCCCACGGCGCCCCCGTCACGAGCATCGGCACTCGCTCCAGCTCCAGCGGGTGCCCCAGAACCTTCAGCCGGTCCGTGACCGGCTTCAGTGAGTCCACTGCCCACACCAGCACCCGGCGCCCTCCCAGCGCCTTCCGCAGCTTCCCGACACCTTCCTCGGCCGGCACTGCATCCGGCCGCGCGCCCTCGGTCCGCGGCCCCGCCAGCTTCACGACGACGTCGACCAGGCGCTTGCCCTGCGCGTCGACCGCGTGCACCCGGGCCGCCAGTGGCGGCCGGACCCGGCCCGAGTCCGTACGGCCGCCGTTCTGCATCTCCACCCACACCACGGCCAGCGCCTCGTCCGCCAGGCGCTCGCGTGCCCAGTCCGCCAGCACGGCCCGGCGCTCGCCCAGCCGGATCTGGAAGTCGACCAACTTGGCGATGCGCCAGCACATCGCGCACAGGTGCCGGCCTTCCCGCGGCTGGAGCGGCTGCTGGCAGTTGGCACCGCAGTCCGTGCACACCCGCACGGTCGTCGTCCGGCGGCCATCGGCGGAAGCCAGCTGCCCGCCGGACGCCTTCGTCGGCACCGACTCAGCGACGGAGTACAGCGGGATGCTGATCTCCTTGTCCCGGAAGTCACGGCCCGGCACGTAGCCACGGACCGGGCCCACCGGCTCCCTGGGAAGGTCCGCCTTCGCCATCTGGGTCTTCGACGCCATCATCCACGGCACCTCGCTCCAGCTGCCGTACCAGACCGGTTCGACCACCGGCTTCTGCTCCTGCGTCAGCTGCTGCTCCGTCACGATGCGTCGCCTCCACGAGGGTTGAGCGGCGACTCGAACATCGCCGTCTGCTGTAAGGAAGGTAGCGGCACAAGAGACGCCGCGCAACCAGTGCAGGGCTCTGACCAGCTATTTTGTAGTTTGCAAACCAGCGCGCAGGGCCGTTCCGGCTTCGATCCCTCGGTCCAGCCCACCCCGCCACACATCACCGACCGTGGTCACTTGCTGAGCGAGGAGGGCGTACTCCTGCAACGCCCCAGGCAGCTTCTCCGGGTCCGCGGAGTACCGCGCCGGGACCATGCCCGGGTGCCGGTCCCTCCAGTCCCTCAGCAGCTCGATCGACTTCACCGAGGTGTGCCAGCAGGCCGCATACGTCTTGCGTGCCAGGGGCTGGGGGAGTCGCAGCGGCACCGCCTTGGGATACCCGCCGTCTCGGGATCCCGGCCAGCGACCCGGATCCATCGCCTCTTCAGGCACCGCCGGCCATCGCCGGTCCCACCAGCCGCGGGCCCTCAGCTCCAGTTCGATACCGTGTATGGCGAGCACGTCGATGGTGTCGAGCAGCTCGCCGGCCTTCCTCAGCCGGTCCAGCTCGCGCCGCCAGGCGGCCCGCACCTGCGCCGCATCCTGACGCGTCAGCCCCTTCACCCTCCACCGCTGATCGCTCGCGAGCGTCGCCCGGTGTGCGCGCTGCGCCTCAAGCTCTACCGTCAGCCGCTCTCGTGTACCGAGCGAGACCTTCGCGGTCACAGGTGCCTTCCCCAACTTGTCCATGCCCCCATCTTGGCATTCCTAGTTTGCAAACCTCATCAAGTCGCGGCGCGAAGCGACGCGGGAGGGGAGTCCCCCCGCCCCGAACGGACCCGCAGCCGAAGGGCCGGCCCCGCCTCGATGCCGCATCGGCGCAACGCGCCGATGATCACTGCGGCGCAACTCGCCCCGGCGCCGCCAGGATTGACGACGCATCAGACACGGGAGGGAGGCGCGGAGCGCTGACCTAGCGGTGCGGGGCGCGGCGCGCCCCACTACCCGCTC
>NZ_JBHXSY010000055.1:0-37013 GCF_042715295.1 Streptomyces sp. NPDC058701
GGGTGCGCGCGGGCGGCGCGGGGTGCGCGCGGGCGGCGCGGGGTGCGCGAGCGGGCGGCGCGAGGTGCGCGCGGGCGGCGCGGGGTGCGCGAGCGGGCGGCGCGAGGCGGCGGCAGGTGAGCCGGCGCGGGCGGCTCAGCCGTCCGTCCGCTTGCGGAGCTTGTGGGCCAGGTCCACCAGGCGGGAGCCCAGCTTCGGCCGCGCCTCGATGTTGCCCAGGAGGGCGAAGCCGCGGACGATCACCACCGGGGCCTGCGGATCCGTTTCCCCGCGGGCCTCGCCGCGCACCTCGAAGTTGCCGAGGACGCCGCTGCCGTAGCCGCGCAGGGTGACGTTCTCCGGGACCACGACCTCGACGTTGCCGAGCACGCACGTCACGTTGATCTCGGTGACCTGCTGCTCGAAGACCGCCTCGGTCAGATCGATGCTGATGTCGCCCATCACCGAGATGGCCCGGGTGTGCGCCCCCGGCCGCCAGCGGCCCCTGCGGGCGGAGCTGCTGCACACGGCGACGACCGTCTCCGCCGGGCCCGTCGACGCGCCGGAGGACCCGAGCGGGCTCACGGGTGCGGCGGCGCCGCCGGGCGCGGGCAGGTCGCGTACGAGGACGTCCAGCTCCCCCACCGTCTTCACGGCGTAGAGCACGTCGAGGCGCTCGGAGTGCTCCTCGGCGGTCAGCCGCCCCTCGGCCACGGCGTCGCCGAGGATCTGGGCGATCCGGTCCCGGTCGGCGTCGGACGCGCGCAGCCCGCCGGGGGCCGGGGCGGGCGCGGAGGCGGGCACCGGGGCCGGGGCGGGCGCGGGTGCGGGGGCGGGGGCGGGGGCGGCGGGGCGCTTTTCCAGGTCCACGCCGCCCAGCATAGCGAGACACGATAGATCGCGATACTGGCGAGTGAGCCCTACCTCACAAGCACCGCCCGTCCGGGAGGTCCTACGCTGGTGGACTGCACTGCCAATTGGTCGTCAGTGCTGTCTGCCGAGTGAGGAATGGCCCCCATGCCGGAGTTCGCGTACACCGACCTGCTGCCCCTGGGCGAGGACACCACCCCCTACCGGCTGGTGACCGCCGAGGGCGTGTCCACCTTCGAGGCGGACGGACGTACGTTCCTCAAGGTGGAGCCGGAGGCGCTGCGCAAGCTCGCCGAAGAGGCGATCCACGACATCCAGCACTTCCTGCGCCCCGCGCACCTCGCGCAGCTGCGCCGCATCATCGACGACCCGGAGGCCAGCGCGAACGACAAGTTCGTCGCCCTGGACCTGCTGAAGAACGCGAACATCGCGGCGGCCGGCGTCCTGCCGATGTGCCAGGACACGGGCACGGCCATCGTGATGGGCAAGCGCGGCCAGAACGTGCTGACTTCGGGAGGCGACGAGGCGGCGCTCTCGCGCGGCATCTTCGACGCCTACACCCGCCTCAACCTGCGCTACTCGCAGATGGCCCCGGTCACCATGTGGGAGGAGAAGAACACCGGCTCGAACCTGCCCGCGCAGATCGAGCTGTACGCGACCGACGGCGGCGCGTACAAGTTCCTCTTCATGGCCAAGGGCGGCGGCTCCGCGAACAAGTCCTTCCTCTACCAGGAGACCAAGGCGGTCCTCAACGAGGCCTCCATGATGAAGTTCCTGGAGGAGAAGATCCGCTCGCTCGGTACGGCGGCCTGCCCGCCCTACCACCTGGCGATCGTGGTCGGCGGCACCTCCGCCGAGCACGCGCTCAAGACCGCCAAGTACGCCTCCGCGCACTACCTGGACGAGCTGCCCCGCGAGGGCTCCCCGCTCGGCCACGGCTTCCGCGACGAGGCACTGGAGCAGCAGGTCTTCGAGCTGACCCAGAAGATCGGCATCGGGGCGCAGTTCGGCGGCAAGTACTTCTGCCACGACGTCCGCGTGGTGCGCCTGCCCCGCCACGGGGCCTCGCTGCCCGTGGCGATCGCCGTGTCCTGCTCGGCGGACCGCCAGGCCACCGCGAAGATCACCGCCGAGGGCGTCTTCCTGGAGCAGCTGGAGACGGACCCGGCGCGCTTCCTGCCGGAGACCACGGACGAGCACCTCAGCGAGGCGGCGGACGTCGTCTCCATCGACCTGAACCGGCCGATGGACGAGATCCTGGCGACCCTGACGCGGCACCCGGTCAAGACCCGGCTGTCGCTGACCGGCCCGCTGGTCGTGGCGCGCGACATCGCGCACGCCAAGATCAAGGAGCTGCTGGACTCGGGCGCGGAGATGCCGCAGTACCTGAAGGACCACCCGGTCTACTACGCGGGCCCCGCGAAGACCCCCGAGGGCTACGCGTCGGGCTCTTTCGGCCCGACGACGGCCGGCCGCATGGACTCGTACGTGGAGCAGTTCCAGGCGGCGGGCGGCTCCAAGGTCATGCTGGCCAAGGGCAACCGCTCGCAGCAGGTGACGGACGCGTGCGGGACGCACGGCGGCTTCTACCTCGGCTCGATCGGCGGCCCGGCGGCGCGGCTGGCGCAGGACTGCATCAAGAAGGTCGAGGTCCTGGAATACGAGGAGCTCGGCATGGAGGCGGTCTGGCGGATCGAGGTCGAGGACTTCCCGGCCTTCATCGTCGTGGACGACAAGGGCAACGACTTCTTCACGAACCCGGCCCCGGAGCCGACGTTCACCCACATCCCGGTGCGCGGCCCGGGCCTGTAGCGCCCGCCGCGGCCGACTCGTGGGGTCGTCGAACTAGGGGCGCCATCCGGCGCCGTGCAGCGCGTCCGTCAGGTGCCGGGCCTCCACGGGGGTGGCCCGGTACCCGTCGCGGACGACGGCCGCGAGCTCCGGGAACGTCAGGCCGAGGACGTCCCGGAGGACCTTCAGGGCCGCCGCGCGGGCGCCGTCGACACGGAGCAGGACCGTGCCCTCGCGGGCCACGACCGCCTCGCGGACGTCCGCGGGCGGGACCCCCGTGCCGTGGTCGCGGTTGCAGACGTCCGGGGCGCCGAACCCGCAGCTGCCGCACTCCCACTCGGACTGCCAGACCAGCCGGCCCTCCTCGACGAGCTGCCAGGCGTGGAAGACGCAGCGTGGGCAGGGCGCGCAGGGCACGGTGGCGAATCTCGGCATGACACCACTGTGCCCGCGCCGGGAGGCGGGCCGCATCGGGTTAACGTCGGGGACACGGCGTCGCCGTTGCCCGTTCACCCCGGTTTGCAAGGATTTCCGTATGACCGCGATCCGCCCCTCCCGCAACGCCCGGCCCGCCGGCACCGTCCGGGTGATCGCCCACCGCGGGGCCTCCCACGAGCACCCCGAGCACACCCTCGCCGCCTACCGGCAGGCCGTCGAGGACGGCGCGGACGCACTGGAGTGCGATGTGCGGCTCACCGCCGACCGCCGGCTCGTGTGCGTGCACGACCGGCGCGTGGAGCGGACCTCCGACGGGCGGGGCGCGGTCTCCGCGATGACGTACGGGGAGCTCTCCGCGCTCGACTTCGGGGCCTGGAAGGGCGACGGGCACGCCGGGGCCCGGGTACTGCTGTTCGAGGACCTGCTCCGGGTGGCCCTGTCCGCGCCCCGGCCGGTCGGCCTCGCCGTCGAGACCAAGCACCCGGTGCGCACGGGCGGCCTGCTGGAGGCCGAACTGGTGCGGGTGCTGCGGGATCACGGGCTGGCCGACGGCGCCTCGGGCCGGGTCGAGGTGATGAGCTTCTCGCGCTCCGCCCTGAACCGGCTGCACCGGCTCGCGCCCGGCTTGCCCGCCGTGTACCTGATGGAGCGGCGGCTGCGCCCGGTGCGCCCGCCGTACGCGACCCACGCGGGCCCCGGCATCGAGCTCGTGCGCCGCGACCCGGCCCTGGTGGGGCGGCTGAAGGCCCGGGGGCTGGCCGTGCGGGTGTGGACCGTGGACGAGCCGGAGGACGTGGAGCTGTGCGTGCGGCTCGGGGTGGACACGCTGATCACCAACCGGCCGCGCGAGGTGCGCAAGCTGCTACGGGATCTGTGACACCCGGCCGGGGTGCGCCGGCCGGGTGTGGGGGCGGGTGGTGCGGGGCGGTTACGCGAAGCGCTGGTTCGCGGACCCGTTGCAGGTCTGCAGGCGCAGCGGGTCGTGGCCGGCGGCCACGCTCAGGCACATGCCCCGGGCTGCGGCGGGCCGGATGGTGGCGCCGTCGCGGACGTAGCGCTGGTTGGCGCCGCCGTGGCAGTTCCAGAGGACGAGGCCGGTGCCGGCGCCGTAGGCCCCGGGGGCGTCCAGGCAGCGGTCCTGGGTCAGTCCGAGGTGGACGGACCCGCGTGCCGCGTCGTACCACCAGGTCTGGTTGCGGCCGCCGTGGCAGTCCCAGCCCACGACCTTGGTGCCGTTCGCGGTGGAGCCGCCGAAGGCGTCGAGGCAGTTGCCCGTCGCCTCGTTCCTCAGGGGCTTGTAGAGGTCGTCCCAGGCTCCCGCCTGCAGGACCGGGGTGCCGGTGCTCGCCGGGTCGGCGCAGGAGGCCTCGCGCAGGCCGGAGGCGTAGAGCTGGGTCAGGCAGGACGCGAACGCGCCGTGGCCGCGGTAGTTGGGGTGGAAGGACTGGCGGGCGGTGTTCTCGTCCCACGGGAAGTGGTCGGCGAGGTCGAGGTAGAGGCCGCGGGCCCAGGGGTCCTCCATGCAGACCTCGTGGCCGTGGAAGAGGCGGGAGTTGTCCAGGTAGACGGCGCCGGAGGCGAGGGCCGCGGCACGCATGCCCTTCTCGAAGACGGGCACCGCGTAGTTGCGGCCCCAGGTGGCGTCGGAGTCGTATCCGGCGCAGCCTCCGGGGAGCTTGCCGGGGAAGGCGGGGTTGTCGTGGAAGTCGGGGCCGATGGGGCTGGGGTAGCCCATGACGACCAGTTTGTAGTCGGTGTCGGCGTAGCCCGCGTCGCGCATGACCGTCTTGAGGTCGCCGACGGTGGCCTCCACCTTGGGCTTCAGGCCGTCGACGCGCGCCTGCCAGCCGGGGGCGTACTTGGGCTCGCAGGTGCCCTGGATGAGCACCCAGCGGGTCACGCAGTCGGTCATGACCGGGCCGAACTGCAGGTCGTCGTTGGCGCCGGCGACCAGCAGGACCATCTTGATCTTCGTGTTGCGTGCTTTGATGGCCAGGCTGTCGCTCTGCACCAGCTCGTCGGCGTACTGCTTGGAGCCGCCGATCCTGATGTTGCCGGTGTACCCGCCGGAGCAGGCGACGTTGAAGGTGAGGTCGGCCGGGATGCCGGTGCGGTGGATCGCCGCGTCGGGCGAGCGGTGGCACTGGTTGTTCGGCGTGTTCGTGGCGGGGTCGTAGTTCCCGACGCCCTCGCCCGAGATCTCGCTGTCGCCCAGTGAGATCAGGCCGGTCTTGCGCTGGTTCAGCGGCCGTACGGCCGCGTCGCCGTAGATCCGTACCGCCTCGGCGGCGCGGATCGCCTCCAGTTCGGGCGGGAGGGGGGTGGCCGCGGCGGCGGGCGCGGGTGCGGCGGGGACGGCCGCCTGGGCCATGGGGGTGACGGCGGTGACGCCCCCGAGGGCGGCCGCGAACGCCGCGACCGCGACGACGGTAGATCTGAGCCTGGACTTCGTTACGGCACGTGCCATGAACGCCTCCCCGGATGTCAGTGTTACCCACGGTATTTACTGGCCGGTAGGGGAGTTGGGAACACTTCGAACAAGACAATTGCTCAACTTTTTGAGGAGGCCACGAACATGACCGAAGACCAGCAGGCCGAAGCGTTCCGGACCGAGCACGACTCCATGGGCGACGTACAGGTGCCGGTGCACGCCAAATGGCGTGCCCAGACCCAGCGCGCGGTGGAGAACTTCCCCGTCTCGGGGCAGCGGTTGGAACACGCCCACATCGCCGCACTCGCCCGCATCAAGGCCGCGGCCGCCGTGGTGAACGCACGCCTCGGCGTCGTCGACCCGGACATCGCCGAGGCGATCCGTTCGGCGGCGGAGGAGGTCGCCGACGGCCGCTGGGACGACCACTTCCCGGTGGACGTCTTCCAGACGGGCTCGGGCACCTCGTCCAACATGAACGCCAACGAGGTGATCGCGACCCTGGCCGCCGAACGGCTCGGCCGCGAGGTGCACCCCAACGACCACGTCAACGCCTCGCAGAGCTCCAACGACGTCTTCCCGTCCTCCATCCACATCGCCGCGACCGCCGCCGTCACCGGCGCGCTGATCCCGGCCCTGGAGCACCTCGCCGCCTCCATGGAGCGCAAGGCCGAGGAGTTCACCGACGTCGTCAAGGCCGGCCGCACGCACCTGATGGACGCCACCCCCGTCACCCTGGGCCAGGAGTTCGGCGGGTACGCCGTCCAGATCCGCTACGGCGTCGAACGGCTGCGCGCGGCCCTCCCCCGGCTGGCCGAACTGCCGCTGGGCGGAACCGCGGTGGGCACCGGGATCAACACCCCGCCCGGCTTCTCGGCCGCCGTGATCGCCGAGGTGGCCGCCGCCACCGGGCTGCCGCTGACCGAGGCCCGCAACCACTTCGAGGCCCAGGGCGCCCGGGACGCGCTGGTGGAGACCTCGGGCATGCTCCGTACGGTCGCCGTCTCGCTCACCAAGATCTCCAACGACCTGCGCTGGATGGCTTCCGGACCGCGCACCGGATTGGCCGAAATCAATCTCCCGGATCTCCAGCCGGGCTCCTCGATCATGCCCGGGAAGGTCAATCCGGTCATCCCGGAGGCCGTACTGATGGTCGCCGCCCAGGTGATGGGGAACGACGCCGCGGTCGCCGTCGCGGGCGCCGCCGGCAACTTCGAGCTCAACGTGATGCTCCCGGTGATGGCCAGGAACCTCCTCGAATCGATCCGGCTGCTCGGCAGCGCGAGCCGCCTGCTCGCCGACCGCACGGTGGACGGAATCACCGCCAACACCGCCCGGGCCAGGGAGTACGCCGAGTCCTCGCCCTCCGTGGTGACCCCGCTGAACCGCTACATCGGCTACGAGGAGGCCGCCAAGGTCGCCAAGAAGGCCCTCGCCGAACGCAAGACGATCCGGGAGGTCGTCCTGGAGTCCGGCTACGTCGACCGCGGCGCGCTCACCCTGGAGCAGCTGGACGAGGCCCTCGACGTGCTGCGCATGACCCGCCCCTGACGCGCCACCCCCGCCCCCGCACAGGGTCCGGATCCGGTCGAATCCCGTCGCCGAACCCCTCCGTGACCTGCACCGCAGCGGGGGCGCGGGGCGCCGCCCTAAGATCTGCGCATGACAGGTACTTTCCGGCCTGCGGGCGGCGCCGAGCGGGGCGGCCCGCGGGCCGCGCGCTGGGCGCCCGGGGAGCAGATCCTCTGACGCTACCGCGACAACGGCCCCCGCGGCGGGGTGCACATCTGCCGCCCCGTCACCGTGGTGCGGGACACCGACGAGCTGCTGGCCGTGTGGATGGCCCCCGGTACCGAGTGCGTCAAGCCGGTCCTGGCGGACGGCACGCCCGTGCACGCCGAACCGCTCGCCACGCGCTACACCGCGCCCCGGACCACCGTGCGCTCCCGCTGGTTCGGCAGCGGGGTGCTGAAACTGGCGCGGCCCGGGGACCCGTTCTCCGTATGGCTGTTCTGGGAGCGCGGCTGGCGGTTCAAGAACTGGTACGTGAACCTGGAGGAG
Source organism: Streptomyces sp. NPDC058701 (assembly GCF_042715295.1). Lineage (NCBI taxonomy): Bacteria > Bacillati > Actinomycetota > Actinomycetes > Kitasatosporales > Streptomycetaceae > Streptomyces > Streptomyces sp. NPDC058701. The sequence continues at coordinate 7,568 of NZ_JBHXSY010000055.1, forward strand.
CCCCGGGCCCGATGGGCGGGCGGGGTCGACTCCGAGGACCACTTCCTCGACATCGCCGTGCACCCGGACCGCAGCTGGTCGTGGCTGGACGAGGACGAGTTCGCGCAGGCGCAGCGGGCCGGGCTGATGGACCGGGCGCAGGCCCGGCGGGTCCGGGACGCGGGCCGGGCCGCGGTGGAGCTGATCGCCTCGTGGGGGCCGCCGTTCTCCGACGGCTGGCAGCACTGGCGGCCGGACCCGTCGTGGACCGTCCCGGCCCTCCCGGAGGACTGGGACCGCACTCCGGCGCACATGACGTCATGAGACCCTTGATGCGCCCCCGGGGTCCAAACGTAGGATCGTCCTCCGCGAGGTCGCGCGCGCGGGACGGTGCCGGTCGGGCCGGGCATTCGGAAGTGGCTTGTCGTACACGGGACTTGACCGGAGGCCGGCGGGACTGACTGACGAGGGGGCGGGGTCCGCCGGGCGAATGCGGCGGGATCCCCGGACGAAGTCTGGGGGAGGATGTCCGGGGCGGTGGTGTCCCGGCCGCTGAGCGGGTATACCGCGACTGACCGAGTTGAGTGCAGCGCACATCGAGCGCAAACGGACGGAATTCCACGCGTGACGGAGTACCCCACCTCTCAGGAGGGCCCGCAGCCTGCCGCGGCGACCGCGACACCGGTCCCGGGCGGCTCCGCCGCGCCGTTCGCCTCCGGCGCGCCGGCCGCTCCCGCGCCGGGCCCCGGCGTCCCCGGTCCGGCCCGCGGCGGTGCGGGTCGCGCCGCGGCGGCGTCCGCCGCCCAGGGCGGCGCCGGCAGCGACGAGCCCGGCCACGGCAAGACCGCGGTCCCGGCCGTGGAGGCGACCCGGCCCGAGATCCCCGCCGCCCGCACCCGGGACGGCGAGGCCGCGCGCGGCCTGGCCGCCGCCTCCGGCGGCCCGGGCACGCCGGGCCGGCGCCCGGCGGCGGCCCCGGCACCCGGCCGCGGGGACGCTCCCGCGGCCCAGGGGGCGCCGTCCGGCGGCGCGCACCACGCGGCGGACTCCGCAGGCCCCGTACCGCTCGGCCGGGACCTGGACGCCCGGGCGGCGCAGGGCCTCACCGCGGGCCCCGGCGGCGCCCCGGAGGGTGCCGCGGGCGACGGGCGGCACGGCGGCGGCACCGGGGTGCCGGCGGGCCCGGCGGACACCGCTGCCCGCCGCGAGGGGGACCGGCTGCGTTTCGTCGGGGCCGCCACCCGCCGGATCGCCCGGGGCATCGACCTCGACGAGATCGTGCTCGGCCTGTGCCGGGCCACCGTGCCGACGTTCTCGGACGCCATCCTGGTGTACCTGCGCGACCCGCTCCCGGTGGGGGACGAGCGTCCCGTCGGCCCGGTCGTTTTAAGGCTGCGGCGCACCGACCGGCTGCGGCCGATCGACGACCTCACGGACATCGGCAGCACGATCGGCGCGGGGGTGGATCTCGCCGGGGCCGCGGGGGCCACCGGCGAGCTCGACTTCAGCCAGTTGCCGCTGCTGGGCCTCCAGGGTGACCTGCCGGCCGCCGAGTTGTGCGAGATCCGGCCCGGCGGGGCGCTCGCCGAGGTGCTGCGCGGCGTGCGGCCCGTCTTCGGCTCCTCCGCCGCCGCCAAGGCGGCGCTGCCCGAGCTGCTGGGGGCGGACCACCCGCTGCCGCGCGGCAACCGGGCCGTCCTCGCGCCGCTGCGCGGCCGCCGCCGGGTGATCGGCGCGGCGGTGTTCCTGCGCAGCCCGGAGCGGCCCGCGTTCGAGCAGAACGACCTCCTCGTCGCCGCCCAGCTCGCCACGCACACGGCCCTCGGCATCGACAAGGCGGTGCTGTACGGCCGGGAGGCGTACATCGCCGACGAGCTGCAGCGCACGATGCTGCCCGACAGCCTGCCCCAGCCCACCGGGGTACGGCTCGCCTCGCGCTACCTGCCGGCCGCCGAGACGGCCCGGGTGGGCGGCGACTGGTACGACGCCATACCGCTGCCCGGCAGCCGCGTCGCGCTCGTCGTCGGCGACGTCATGGGCCACTCCATGACCTCCGCCGCGATCATGGGGCAGCTGCGCACCACCGCCCAGACCCTGGCCCAGCTGGACCTGCCGCCGGCCGAGGTGCTGCACCACCTGGACGAGCAGGCCCAGCGGCTCGGTTCGGACCGGATGGCCACCTGCCTGTACGCGGTCTATGACCCCGTCTCGCACCGGATCACCATCGCCAACGCCGGCCACCCGCCGCCCGTGCTGCTGCACCTGGGCGGCCGCGCCGAGGTGCTGCGGGTCCCGCCCGGTGCCCCCATCGGCGTGGGCGGCGTGGACTTCGAGGCGGTGGAGCTGGACGCTCCCGCCGGGGCCACGCTGCTGCTGTACACCGACGGCCTGGTGGAGTCGCGGCTGCGCGACGTGTGGACCGGCATCGAGCAGCTGCGGGAGCGGCTGGCGACGACCGCCCAGCTGACGGGCCTGGACCACCCGCCGCCGCTGGAGGCCCTCTGCGACGACGTGCTGGACATGCTCGGCCCGGGCGACCGGGACGACGACATCGCGCTGCTCGCGGCCCGCTTCGAGGGGATCGCGCCGAGCGACGTCGCGTACTGGTTCCTGGACCCGGAGGAGACCGCTCCGGGCCGGGCCCGGCGGTTCGCCCGCCGGGCGCTGACGCGGTGGGGCCTGGAGGAGCTGAGCGACTCGCTGGAGCTGCTGGTCAGCGAGGTGGTCACCAATGCCGTCCGGTACGCCGAACGGCCCGTGACGCTGCGCCTGCTGCGGACGGACGTCCTGCGCTGCGAGGTCGGCGACGACTCGCCGCAGCTTCCGCGCCAGCGACGGGCCCGGGACACCGACGAGGGCGGCCGCGGGCTGTTCCTGGTCAACCGGATGGCCCGCCGGTGGGGTGCCACGCGGCTGAGCAGCGGAAAGGTCGTCTGGTTCGAGCTCGCGTTGCCGGGGGCGCAGGAGCGGCGCTGACCGGGCGGGCGAGGGGGCAGCCCGGCGTTCGCGGTCCCGCGACCGGATCGCGGCCGGCGTCTCGGGCGGCTGACGCGCCGGACCGGCGTACCGCCCGCGGGAAACGACACCGCCCCGCAGCCGTGGAGGCTGCGGGGCGGCATGCTGTCACCGTTCGGGGTTCTGCGGGAACAGCGGCGGGTCCGGCGGCTTGTTCGACGGGTCCGGCGACTTGGTGGTGCTCTTCGTCGGGTCCGGCGACTTCGTGGTGCTCTTCGTCGGGTCCGGCGACTTGGTGGCGCTCTTCGTCGGGCTCGGGCTGCTCGCCGGCGGGCTGCTGCTGCTGGGCGGGGGCGTCGGACTGGCGGAGGGGCTCGGGGTGGGCGACGGGGAGGCGCTGCGGGACGGCGCCTGGGGGGCGCCCATCTCCGCCTCCGACACGTCGAACTCGCCGGTCTTGGCGCCCTTGAGCGCGGCCAGCGTGTACGTCTTCCAGATCTCGGCGGGGAAGCTGGAGCCACCGGCGCGGCCGCCGCCGGCGGTGCCGGTCAGGGTGACCTGCTTGTGGGTGCCCGGCTCCTCGCCGAACATCGCGACGACGGTGACGAGTTCCGGGGTGTAGCCGGTGAACCAGCCGGCCACGTTGGACTCGGTGGTGCCGGTCTTGCCGGCCGCCTCGTAGGCGCTGCTCTTGACCTTGCTGCCGGAGCCCTCGTTGACGACGCCGGTGAGCACCTTGGTGACGGTGTCGGCGGTCTGGCGGCTGACGGCCTGGCCGCCGATGGGCGCCTCGGGCGTGTACTCGCGGTCCTTGTGCACGGCGGACTTGATGATGGTCGGCGTGACCTTCTTGCCGTGGTTGTCGAGGGTGGCGTAGACGGCGGCCATCTCGACGGTGTTCGCGCTCATCGTGCCGAGCGACATGGCCGGCTTGTCCTCGGGCCATCCCTCGCGGTCCCGCATGCCGAGGGCGAGGGCGGTCTTCTTCACGGCGGGCGGCGTGACGTCGACGATCATCTGCGCGTAGACGGAGTTCACCGAGAAGTTGGTGGCCTCCTGGACGGTGATCTCCTTGCCGAAGTCCTTGTCGTCCTGGTTCTGCGGGTTGAACGGGATCTTGCTGCCGACGACCGGGCGCTTGCTGGTGCCGTCGTAGAGGGCGTTCGGGGTGATCGGCTTGCCGGACTGGGTGGTCGCGCCGGTCTCCAGCGCGGAGGCCAGCACGACCGGCTTGAAGGTCGACCCCGGCTGGTAGTCCTCGCGCAGGGCGTTGCTCCGGTCCTTGTCCGCCAGACCCGTCCCGCCGTACATCGCGACGATGGCGCCGGTCTTGGGGTCCACGGAGGTGGCGCCGGCCTGGACGCTCTGGTCCTGGGGGCGGTTCTTGGTGTCCTTGCGGTCGAGCTTGGACTCCAGCTCCTCGTTGACCGCCTTCTCCAGCGCGTCCTGCTTCTTCTTGTCGATGTTGAGCGTGATCTCCCAGCCGCCGGCCGCGATCTCGGCGTCGGTGATCTTCTGCCGGTTCATCTCGGCCTCGGCCGCCTGGACCAGGTAGCCCTTCTGGCCGTCCATGCCCGGGGTGGGCTTGGGCTTGATGGGCTCCTGGAAGACCACGGCCTTGCGCTTGGCCTCGTCCAGCTTGCCCATCTCGACCATGTTGTCGAGGACGGCGTTGAAGCGGATCATGACCAGGTTCTTGCCGTTCGGCCCGGCGGTCGCCCAGTCGTACTGGCTGGGGGCCTGGATGACGGCGGCGAGGTAGGCGCCCTGCTCCAGCGTCAGCTTGTCGGCGTCGACGCCGTAGTAGGCCTGGGCCGCGGCCTGGATGCCGTACGCGTTGCGGCCGTAGAAGTTGGTGTTCAGGTAACCGGCGAGGATGTCGTTCTTCTCCAGCCGCTGGTCGACCTTGAGGGAGATCACGAGTTCCCGCAGCTTGCGCGTCGCCGACTGGTCCTGGGTCAGGTAGTAGTTCTTGACGTACTGCTGGGTGATCGTGGAGCCGCCGGCCTTGCCCTTGCCCGTGGCGGTGTTGAACAGGCCGCGGGCCAGGCCCATCACGTCGATGCCGCGGTCCTGGTAGAAGGACTTGTTCTCGATGGCGATGAACGCGGTCCGGACGTCTTCCGGGATCTTGTCGATCGGCACGATCGAGCGGTTCGTCTCGCCGACGCGGGCCATGACCGTTCCGTCGGACCACTTGTAGGTGTTGCTCTGCTGAACGGCCAGCTTGTTCGGGTCGGAGGGCTCGTTCACGGAGAAGTAGAGGACGACCGCGGCCGTCATGAGGAGCAGGATTCCCCCGAGGAACGTGCCGAGGACCTTCTTCCAGGTGAAGAACCGGCCTATGCCACTGCGCTTGCCGGCGCTCCCGTTGCCCTCGCCGTGTCCGCTCGGCGCGCGCCGCGCACCGCGCTGCTGCTGCGCCTTACGCACTTCTGCTCGGCCCATCGCTCCCGCTCCGCTCGATTACCCCCCCGACGTCAGCTCATGAAGCTAACACCGCAGGCTGTGACAAAGGATGGTCAACTTTGGTCAATTCCTGCCAATTCGGACGTGAGAATCAGCACCCACACCAGTGGAACCGACGCACGTGGGGCCCGAAGGGTTGCCGTGCGGGAGAAAAGTGATATCACTTTGCTAGGCGGCCCACGGGGCGGCCACCACCTGAAACGGGGCGAACCATGACGAACAAGGCCGTCACACCGGAAGGCGTACGGGAGTTCACCGCACACAGCGTCGGCGGCGGGCTGGCCCTGCTGCTGGGCCTGGTGGGCGTGGTCGCCGGGGCGGGGCTGATCGCGGGCGGCGCCCTGGCCACGGCCGCCGCCGCCAAGGCGGCACTGATAGCGGGCGGCATCCTGCTGACCCTCGCCTCGGTCATCGCGATGACCGGGCTGAACACGATCTCGCCGGGCCAGGCCCGCGTGGTGCAGCTGTTCGGCCGCTACCGGGGCACCATCCGCACGGACGGGCTGCGCTGGGTCAACCCGTTCACCTCGCGCCGGATGATCTCCACGCGGGCCCGCAACCACGAGACGGCCGTCCTGAAGGTCAACGACGCGTACGGCAACCCGATCGAGCTCGCGGCGGTCGTGGTGTGGCGGGTCGAGGACACCGCGCGGGCCGTCTTCGAGGTCGAGGACTTCACCGAGTTCGTCGAGACCCAGACCGAGGCCGCGGTCCGGCACATCGCCATCGAGTACCCGTACGACGCCCACGAAGAGGGCGGCCTGTCGCTGCGCGGTAACGCCGAGGAGATCACCGAGAAGCTGGCGATCGAGCTGCACGCCCGCGTGGAGGCGGCCGGCGTGCACATCATCGAGTCCCGCTTCACGCACCTCGCCTACGCCCCGGAGATCGCCTCCGCGATGCTCCAGCGCCAGCAGGCGGGCGCGGTCGTCGCGGCCCGCAAGCAGATCGTGGAAGGAGCGGTGGGCATGGTCGAACTGGCCCTGACCCGCCTGCAGGAAGAGGACATCGTGGAGCTGGACGCGGAGCGCAAGGCCGCGATGGTCTCCAACCTGATGGTGGTCCTCTGCGGGGACCGCGCCGCGCAGCCCGTGATCAACGCGGGCACCCTCTACCAGTGACCCCGCCCGACGCCACGCCGCCCCCGGCCGACCCGGGCTCCGGGGCCGGGCGCCCGCCCGCGGGCCGGCAGGCACGCAAGCAGGTACTGCTGCGCCTCGACCCGCAGGTGTACGACGCGCTGGCCCGCTGGGCGGGCGACGAGCTGCGCAGCGCGAACGCCCAGATCGAGTTCCTCCTGCGGCGCGCCCTCTCCGAGGCCGGCCGGCTCCCCCCGGGCCCCGGCCCCCTCCCACGCCGCGGCCGCCCCCCGAAGTCCGGCTCCGGCTCCGCCGGCGGCTGACCGGCGGGCGGGGGGCGGCGGGCGACGGTAGGGGGGCGGCGGCGCGGGCGGGGTCGGACGCGGCGCGCCCGACCCGGCCCGCGTACGGCCCCGCTCCCGGTCCCGTGCGGGATCGTGACACCCGTGCCGCCGATCTGCACGGAAGGACGCTTTCCGGCCAGCTCTACCCACCACGTATACACCGGGGGTATACACCCCGTGTACAGTCCTCCGCATGTCCATTGGTCACACCCTGCTCGGCCTCCTGGAGGCCGGCCCGCGCCACGGCTACGACCTCAAGCGCGCCTTCGACGAGAAGTTCGGCCACGACCGCCCGCTCGCCTACGGGCAGGTCTACTCGACCATGTCCCGCCTCCTGAAGCACGGCCTCGTCGAGGTCGACGGGATCGAGAGCGGCGGCGGTCCCGACCGCAAGCGGTACGCCATCACCGACGCCGGCATCACCGACGTCGAGGCCTGGCTCGCCCAGCCCGAGAAGCCCGAGCCGTACCTCCACTCGACCCTCTACACCAAGGTCGTCCTCGCCCTGCTCACCGGCCGCGGCGCCGCCGGGCTCCTGGACACCCAGCGCGCGGAACACCTGCGCCTGATGCGCATCCTGACCCAGCGCAAGCGCAAGGGCGACCTCGCCGACCAGCTGGTCTGCGACCACGCCCTGTTCCACCTCGAAGCGGACCTGCGGTGGCTGGAACTCACCGCCGCCCGCCTCGACCAGCTCGCCCTGGAGGTACGCCGATGACCCCGGCCGGCTCGCTCCTCGCCGCCACGGACCTGCGGAAGGCGTACGGACCCACCGCCGCGCTCGACGGCGCCGAGTTCTCCATCCACCCCGGCGAGGTCGTCGCCGTCATGGGCCCCTCCGGCTCGGGCAAGTCGACGCTGCTGCACTGCCTCGCCGGCATCGTCACGCCCGACTCCGGCTCCATCACGTACGCCGGGCAGGAACTGTCCGCCATGAACGACGGCCGGCGCAGCGCCCTGCGCCGCAGCGAGTTCGGCTTCGTCTTCCAGTTCGGCCGGCTCGTGCCGGAGCTGACCTGCGTCGAGAACGTCGCCCTCCCGCTCCGCCTGACCGGCGTCAAGCGCAAGGAGGCCGAGGCCCGCGCCCTGCACTGGATGGAGCGGCTCCAGGTCGAGGACCTCGGGGCCAAGCGCCCCGGCGAGGTCTCCGGCGGCCAGGGCCAGCGCGTCGCCGTGGCCCGCGCCCTGGTCACCGGGCCCCGGGTGATCTTCGCCGACGAGCCGACCGGCGCCCTGGACTCCCTCAACGGCGAGCTCGTCATGCAGCTGCTGACCGAGGCCGCCCGTTCCGCCAACGCGGCGGTCGTCCTCGTCACGCACGAGACCCGCGTGGCCGCCTACTCCGACCGCGAGATCGTCGTGCGCGACGGCAAGTCCCGCGACATGGAGCGGATCGTATGAGCACGCTCCGCACCTGGACCCGCGACCTCGCCATGGGCGTCCGCTTCGCCTTTGGCGGCGGCCGCGAAGGCTGGACCCGCACCACGCTCACCGGCGTGGGCGTCGGCCTCGGCGTCGCACTGCTGCTCCTGACCACCGCGCTGCCCGGTGCGCTCGCCGCCCGCAACGAGCGCGGCGACGCCCGCTCCACGCTGACCGCGCCCACCGCCGACGGACCGCGCGCCGACAGCCTGCTCGTCGCGAACAGCGACACGACGTACCGCGGCCTGGACATCGACGGCTCCCTGGTTCTCGCCGAGGGGCCGCAGGCACCGGTCCCGCCGGGCCTGGAACGGATCCCCGGCGTCGGCGAACTGGCCGTCTCCCCCGCCCTGGACGCGCTGCTGCGCTCGGCGGACGGCACGCTGCTGCGCGAGCGCCTCGACGGCCCGATCACCCAGGTCATCGCCGACGCCGGCCTGGTCGGTCCGGGCGAGCTCCTCTTCTACCTGGGCAGCGACAAGCTGGCGAAGACCGACCCCGCCGACCACCGCGTCCAGCGGGTCACCGGCTTCGCCAACACCCTGGAGGCGCCGAAGCTCGACCCGGTGATGATGCTGCTGATCGTGCTGACCTTCGTCACCCTCCTCATGCCCGTCGCCGTGTTCATCGCCGCAGCCGTCCGCTTCGGCGGGGAGCGGCGCGACCGCCGGCTGGCCGCACTGCGGCTCGTGGGCGCCGACGGCCGTACGGTCCGCCGGATCGCCGCCGGCGAGGCGCTGGCCGGTTCCCTGGTCGGTCTGGTGCTCGGGGCCGGCTTCTTCCTGATCGGCCGGCGGCTGGTCGGCGGTCTCACCGTCGCGCAGCGCAGTGTCTTCCCGGCCGACCTCGACCCGACGCCGTGGCTGGTCGTACTCGTCTCCGTCGCGGTGCCCGCCGCGGCCGTCGCCGTGACCCTGCTCGCCCTGCGCGGTGTCGTCATCGAACCGCTCGGCGTCGTACGGACGGCCACGCCCCGCAAGCGGCGCGTCTGGTGGCGGCTGCTGCCGCCCCTCGGCGGACTGGCCCTGCTCGTGCCGCTGATGGGCCGCGGCGGGGAGAACGGCTACTTCAACGCGTGGCAGGTCACCGCCGGCGTCGTACTGCTCCTCGTCGGGATCACCGCCCTGCTGCCCTGGCTGCTGGAACGGTTCGTCGGCGGCCTGTCCGGCGGCCCGGTCTCCTGGCAGCTGGCCGTACGCCGCCTCCAGGTCGGCAGCGGGGCCGCCGCCCGCCCGGTCAACGGCATCGCGGTCGCCGTCGCCGGGGCCGTCGCCCTCCAGATGCTGTTCACCGGCGTCGAGGGCGGCTACACGAAGGACACGGGCGAGGACCCCGCCCGGGCCTCGGTCTCGATCCTGATGCACAGCGGCACCGAGTCCCGGGTGAACGCCCTCGCCCAGGAGATCTCCGGTACGCGGGGCATCTCCAGGACCGTGCCGCTGACCACCTTCGACGCCGCCCACCAGATCCCCGCGGCCGACCGGGGGATCCCCGTCACGGCCGGGACCTGCGAGGCGCTGCGCGAGGTGGCGGTGCTCGACTCCTGCGCGGACGGCGACGCGTTCGTCCTGACCGGTTCTCCCTCACCGGACACCGGCACGTACGGGACCACGGCCAAGCCGGGCGACCGCCTCCACGCCGGCAACGTCATGGGCTACGACGACGGAACACCGGACGCCGAGAAGGCGGTCGCCTGGACCCTCCCGGCCACCGCCCGCACCGTCGCCAGCCGCGAGGACCCCGTCGGCCACCTGCGCACGGGCCTGCTGGTGACGCCGGCCGCGGCACCGAAGGGCGTGCAGGTGGCCCAGTCCGCGCAGATCTTCGTCCAGCTCGACGACTCCGTGCCGGACGCGCTGGACCGGGTCCGCACCGCCGCGTTCAAGGCGGACCCGTTCGCCACCGCGATGACCCTGAAGGCGACCCGGCAGGCCGGTCCGTACTCCACGATCCGCGTCGGGCTGTTCTTCGGAGCGGTCGGTGTGCTCGTCCTGATCGGCGCGAGCCTGCTGGTCCAGCAGTTGGAGCAGCTGCGCGAGCGCCGCGCGCTGCTGTCCTCCCTCGTCGCCTTCGGCACCAAGCGCTCCACCCTGAGCCTGTCGGTGCTGTGGCAGACGGCCCTGCCGATCGGGCTCGGCCTCGGCCTGGCGGCGGTGGTCGGGATCGGCCTCGGTGCGGTGCTGGTGCGGATGGCGGGCCGGCCCGTCCGGGTGGACTGGGCCTCGGTGGCGGGCATGACCGGCGCCGGCGCCGGCGTGGTCGTCCTGGTGACCCTGCTCAGCCTGCCGCCGCTGCTGCGCCTGGTGCGCCCGGACGGCCTGCGCACGGAGTGAGCGCCGGGGAGCCGGGCGCCCGGACGGCCGCTGTCAGGGCCCGTACGTTCGCCCGCGGACGCACCGGCGGGCGAACGGGCGCCGCCGGTGCGAGAGGGCACCGGGCCCCGGTGGCCTAGCCGTCGGTGGGCCACACCGGCAGCGGCCGTACGGCTTCGCGCAGCGCGGCGGCGATCGCCCGGAACTCCTCCTGTCGCGCGGTCCCGGTCCGCATGGCCAGCGCGATCCGCCGCGAGGGCGCCGGCTCGGCGAAGTAGCCGGTGGCCAGGTGCTCGTTGCGGGCGGTCTCCAGCCGCAGCGCGGTCCGCGGCAGCAGCGTCACGCCCAGCCCCCCGGCGACCAGCTGTACGAGCGTGGACAGTCCGGCCGCGGTGGTCGTCACGTCGGCACCGGCCGTGCGTCCGGCCTCGCGGCAGATGTCGAGGGCCTGGTCCCGCAGGCAGTGGCCTTCGTCGAGCAACAGCAGCTGGAGTCCCCGCAGTTCATCGCGCGGGAGGTCCCGGCGCCCGGCCAGCGGGTGCCCCCGCGGCGCGAGGAGGACGAAGTCCTCGTCGAACACCGGCAGTTCGGTGACCCCGGGCACCCCGAGCGGGACCGCGAGCAGCAGCAGGTCGAGGCGGCCGCCGGCCAGCCCCTCCAGCAGGGTCGCGGTCTGCTCCTCGTGCACCTGGAGGTCCATCCGCGGGTAGCGGCGGTGGAACAGCCCGAGCACGGTGGGCAGCAGGTACGGGGCGACCGTGGGGATCACCCCGAGCCGCAGCACCCCGGTGAAGGGGGCCCGCACGGCCTCGGCCTCCTCCAACAGCCCGCCCACGGAGTCCAGTACGCCGCGGGCCCGGGCGGCGATCCGCTCGCCGGCCGGGGACAGCAGCACCTTGCGGGTGGTCCGCTCCAGCAGCTGCACGCCGAGGGTCTCCTCCAGCGCGGAGACGGACCCGGAGAGCGCGGGCTGGCTCATGCCGATGGCCGCGGCCGCGTCCCGGAAGTGCAGGTGCTCGGCGACCGCCGCGAACGCGCGCAGCTGCGCCAGGGTCGGCTGCTTCACACCCCTGTTACCGATAGCCACTGATAGGCACCTCCGATCACTCGGCACAAGAGTAGCTATTTCCGTAATCAATGCAGCTGTGTCAGCATGTGAGATCCGTCCAACCCACTGGGAAAGCCCTCAAAAGGGTCACTTCCCGATGCGCAAGGAGAGCACGTGCTCACTGTCGGCGACAAGTTCCCCACCTACGATCTGACCGCTTGCGTCTCGCTCGAGGCCGGCAGCGAGTTCGCCCAGATCGACCACAAGACCTATGAGGGCAAGTGGCGCGTGGTGTTCTTCTGGCCGAAGGACTTCACCTTCGTCTGCCCGACCGAGATCGCCGCCTTCGGCAAGCTCAACGAGGAGTTCCTGGACCGCGACGCCCAGGTCCTCGGTGTCTCCGGCGACTCCGAGTTCGTCCACCACGCCTGGCGCAAGGACCACGCCGACCTGCGTGACCTGCCCTTCCCGATGCTGGCCGACTCCAAGCACGAGCTCATGCAGGCGTGCGGCGTCCAGGGCGAGGACGGCTTCGCCCAGCGCGCCGTCTTCATCGTGGACCAGAACAACGAGATCCAGTTCACGATGGTGACCGCCGGTTCCGTGGGCCGTAACCCCAAGGAGGTCCTGCGGGTCCTCGACGCCCTGCAGACCGACGAGCTGTGCCCCTGCAACTGGAACAAGGGCGAGGGCACCCTCGACGCCGGCTCGCTGCTGGCCGGTGAGTGACGGATGTCCCTCGACTCCCTCAAGTCCGCCATACCGGACTTCGCCAAGGACCTGAAGCTGAACCTCGGCTCGGTCATCGGCAACAGCGACCTGCCCGCCCAGCAGCTGTGGGGCACGGTCCTGTCCTGCGCGATCGCCGCCCGCTCCCCGCAGGTCCTGCGTGAGCTGGAGCCGGAGGCGAAGGCGAACCTGTCGCCGGAGGCGTACACCGCCGCCAAGTCCGCGGCCGCGATCATGGCGATGAACAACGTCTTCTACCGCACGCGCCACCTGCTCTCCGACCCGGAGTACGGCACGCTGCGGGCGGGCCTGCGGATGAACGTCATCGGCAACCCGGGCGTGGAGAAGGTCGACTTCGAGCTGTGGTCGCTCGCCGTTTCGGCGATCAACGGCTGCGGCCAGTGCCTGGACTCGCACGAGCAGGTCCTGCGCAAGGCCGGCGTCGGCCGCGAGACGGTCCAGGAGGCCTTCAAGATCGCCTCGGTGATCCAGGCCGTCGCGGTCACCCTCGACGGGGAGGCGGCCCTGGCCGCCACCGCCGCCGAGTAGGTCCACACCGCACGACGCGGTACCGCACGACGCGAGGGCCCCGCCGCCGATCCCGGCAGCGGGGCCCTCCGCGTACGCCGGCTCCCCCCGCGCGACACGTCAGCCCTTCAACCCTTCAGCCCTTCAGCACGGCCATCAGGGCCCGTACGTCCTCGATCATGGCCGCCTTGACCGCGTCCTCGTCCGGCGCCGCGTCGTCCGGCCCGGTCGACCACTCCACCGAGAGGGTGAAGACGGCCCCGCCGTCCAGGACGTGGAGCTGCGGCCCCTGGTCCCCGACGGAGTCGGTGAGCAGGGCCCGCTCGCCGAGCCCGGCCACCTCCTCGTGCCGCACGGCCCCGCGCCGCAGCTGCGGGGTGAGCCCCGGTCCGGCGGCGAACTCCGCCTCGGGGTCGGACTTCCGGTGCAGCTCGACGAGGAGCTCGGCCTCGTAGGCCAACTCCCCGGTGGCGGAGTCCGCCGCGGAGGACACGTAGGAGCAGTACGCCCAGTCGGCCGCGGGGCCCTCGCCCAGACTCGGCGTCCTCGGTACGAGAGCGCCCGCGGCCCGCGCCAGGGCGGCCAACGGCGCCTCCCGGCACAGGTCTTGGCTGATGTCGTACGCCAGCGGCGGCGGCCCCCCGCCATCACGGTCCTCCAGGCCCAGGGCGGCGGCCCACACCGCCGAGGCGGCCACCGCCCCGCCCAGCGCCCACCACCAGGGCCGGCCCCGTACGGTCGCGGCCGCGGCCACCCCGTCCGGTCCGGCGGCCGCCGCCCGGGCCGCGCCGCCGCCGTCCCACGCCCCGTCGATCTCGGGCTCCGATATCACGCCTCTCCCCCCGCGGTCGTCACCTGCGCAGCGCCGCCATCAGCGCCCGCATGTCCTTGGTCATCGCGGCCTCCAGGACCTTCCGGTCGGGCCGCGGATCGGCCTTCGCCCCACCGCCCTCCCCGTCCGGCGGGGCGTCGACGTCCGATCCGGAACGGATCCAGCTCAACTGGATGGTGAACACGGCGCCGCCGTCGCGCACCTTCAGCTGGACGTCGTCGGAGTCGTCGCGCGTGGCGATCAGGGCCTCCTCCCCGAGGCCGCGCACCGGTGTCCGCTCGACGGGCCCGTCCTGCATGCCGTACATCGGCTCGTACCGGCCGCCGACCTCGAACTCGGCGGCCGGGTCGGTCTTCTTGTGCAGCTCGACCTCGGCTTGCAGGAAGTAGTTGTCCGACGCGAGGGGACTGCTGTCGGAGCGCGTGCACATCGCCCAGTCGACGGCGGGGTGCCGGCTCTCCCGGTGCGGGCCCGTCGACCTCGACAGGTCGGACAGGACCGGCCGCAGTGCCTCCGCCGTGAACTGCTCGCACAGGTTGTCCGGGGCCCGGTAGCGCATCTCCGGCTGCGCCAGCCGGTCCCCGAAGGCGTACAGGCCGGTTCCCCACAGCACGGAGGTGGCCGCCGCGGTCGCCGCGACCCAGCGCCACGGCCGGCCGGGTCCCCGTTCGGGCGGCGGGTCGTGCTCCGCCGCCTCGGCCGGTCGCGCGGACTCCCATGCCCCGTCGAGCTCGGGCTCGCCGATCATTTCCCCGTCCCCCCTGTTTCCCGCTAGACCCGGTCGGCCGCCGGTTCGTCCGGTTCCCGGTCCACGGCCGTCGCCCCGTGCGGCGAGGGCCCCACGGGCACCGCGCCGGCCAGTTGCTGTTCGCGCGAGTACGCCCTCAGGTACCCGACCGCCGTGTTGGTGACGGCGACCAGCGGTACGGCGACCACGGCCCCGCCGATGCCCGCGATCAGCCCGCCGGCCGCGACCGAGAGCACCACCGCGAGGGGGTGTACCCGTACCGCGCGGCCCAGGATGAAGGGCTGGAGCACGTGACCCTCGATCTGCTGCACCGCCAGGACCACGAGGAGGACCATGGCCGCGATGAACGGCCCCTGGGTCACCAGCGCCACGACCACCGCGAGGGCGCCCGAGATGACGGCGCCGACGAGCGGGATGAAGGCGAACAGGAAGATGAAGACGGCGAGCGGCACGGCCATCGTCACGTCGAGGAAGTACAGCCCGAGGCCGATGAAGATGGCGTCGATGAGCGCGACGAGGACGGTGCCGCGCACGTACGCGGTCAGCGTGCGCCAGGCGCGCGGTCCGGCTCCGGCCACACCGGGGCGGGCCGGCGCGGGGACGAGGCCGAGCGACCAGGTCCAGATCCGCTTGCCGTCGTAGAGCAGGAAGAGCGTCGAGAACATCGCGAGCAGCATGCCCGTCAGGACCTCGACGAGCACCGTCACGCCCTGCAACCCGGCGGAGGTGATCTCCTCGGTGTTGGTGCCGATGGTCTCGCTGAGGTTCTTCGCGATGTCGTTGATCTGCTTCTCGGTCACGTGGAACGGACTGTCCAGTGCCCACAGCTTGAGCTCGTCGATGCCGTCGCGGACCCGGTCGGAGAGGTCGTCGAGGTTGTCCATCACCTGCCAGACCACGAACCAGCCGACGAGCCCGATGACGACGAAGCCGAGGATCGCGGTGACGGCGGTGGCCAGGCCCCGGGGCAGGCCGAGGCGGCGCAGCCGGACCACGAAGGGCTGGAGCATCGCCGTGACGAGGAGGGCCGCGGCGAAGGCCAGGACGACCAGGCGGACTTCGCTGATCACCTTCATCAGCACCCAGAGCATCCCGGCGAGCAGCAGCAGGCGCCAGCTGACCTCGGCGGCCACCCGTACGCCCCACGGGACCACGGTCACCGGGTCGGGGCGTTCGGGGACGGACCGCGGGCCGGCGTGCCCGTGCGCCTCGGGGCGGGGCGGGGCGGACGCGGCGGAGCGCGGCAGGTCGCCCCGGGTTTCGGCCTCCACCTCGGCGCGCCGCTCGTCGAGCCGCGCCTCCATCCGGTTCAGCCTGTTCCCGAGCCGGCCGAGCCAGCCTGCCCACTTCGACATGTCGTTCCTCTCCCCGCCCACTGGTCACAGACATCCGACCGTACACGCGGGAAGCCCCGCACCGTAGGACGGTGCGGGGCTCCCGGAGCCGGGCGGGGCTCGGTGGCCGCGCCTAGTACCAGCCGTTGGCCTGGTGGAAGCTCCAGGCCTCGCAGGGGCCGCCGTAGCGGTCCTCCATGTAGTTCAGGCCCCACTTGATCTGCGTGGCGGGGTTGGTGCGCCAGTCGGCGCCGGCCGAGGCCATCTTCGAGCCCGGGAGCGCCTGCACCAGACCGTACGCGCCCGAGGACGAGTTGACGGCCTTGTAGTTCCAGGTGGATTCCTGGTTGATGATCTTCGAGAAGCACTGGAACTGGTTCGCCGGGACCATCTGCTGCGCGATGGCCTTGACCTGGGCGACCGTGTACGAGCTCTGCGGCGCGAAGTCGCCGGCGTCGCGGGCGGCGGAGCGGCTGGCGACCTGCTCCTTCTCCTCGCGGTCCTTCTTCGCCTTGGCGTCGGCTTCGGCCTTCTTGAGCGCCTCGGCCTTCTCCGCTTCCGCCTTCTTGGTCTTGGCGGTCTCGGCGGCCTGGATCCGCGCCGATTCCTCGAGCGAGCGCTTGGCGTCGGTGTCGGCGGCGTGGACGATGGCGTCGGCCTGCTGCGTCAGGGACGCGCTCTGGACCTGTGCCTGGTCGCCGACCGGGATGTCTGTGAGGAGAGTCGCGCCCGAAGCGGTCGTCTCGAGATCGTTCGTGGTGGCGTCGCCTGCGGCAACTCCCACGACTGCGCCCACGGTGGTGACCGCCGTGGCCGAAGCCACTGCGAACCCCCGGACCGAGATCCGACTCACATGGTGTCCTTCCAGCAGCGTCCGCAGGACCGGGCGGGCGCAAAAGTGCCCCTCGACACTGGCCTCCGTGGTGCATCGGTCGCTGGAGACGCTGGCCCGTGGACAACTCCCTTGCGGGGGCTGTCGCGTGGATCCGGGCGGCATACGGCATCAAGTGTGGAGTTGTCGTGCTGCGCGTACCTCACGGGAGGTACAGGTGTGCCGTATGCGGGGCCTGACGGAAACCAGACTCTGCCGGACGGCGGCGGCGCAGGGCAATTCTCCACTGCGTGGGAAAGGTCACACCTGGCATGTCACCGTCGTTTTGGTCAAAGGGCTGTGCAGCGCGACGCCGCCCGGCTAGGCTCCTCGGCCTTTACCGGACGGCGTCAACTTGCCTTCCCGCTATGGGGTTTTTGACCCTTTCGATCACCCTCCGGAGGTCAGAGGGTTTCGAGCATCTCGGTGACCAGCGCCGCGATCGGGGACCGCTCGGAACGGGTCAGCGTGATGTGCGCGAAGAGCGGATGCCCCTTCAGCTTCTCGACCACGGCGACCACTCCGTCGTACCGGCCGACCCTGAGGTTGTCCCGCTGGGCCACGTCGTGGGTGAGGACCACCCGCGAATTGGCGCCGATCCGGGACAGGACGGTCAGCAGGACGTTGCGCTCCAGCGACTGCGCCTCGTCCACGATCACGAAGGCGTCGTGCAGCGAGCGGCCGCGGATGTGCGTGAGCGGCAGGACCTCCAGCATCCCCCGGTTCAGCACCTCTTCGATGACCTCCCGCCCGGCCACGGCCGAGAGGGTGTCGAAGACCGCCTGCGCCCAGGGGCTCATCTTCTCGGACGCGTCCCCCGGCAGGTAGCCGAGCTCCTGCCCGCCGACCGCGTACAGGGGCCGGAAGACCATCACCTTCTGATGCTGCCTCCGTTCCAGCACGGCCTCCAGGCCCGCGCAGAGCGCCAGTGCCGACTTTCCCGTGCCGGCCCGGCCGCCCATCGAGAGGATCCCGATCTCCTGGTCGAGGAGGAGGTCGAGCGCGATCCGCTGCTCGGCGCTGCGGCCGTGCAGCCCGAAGGCCTCGCGGTCGCCCCGTACGAGCTTCACGTTCCCGTCCGCCGTGACGCGGCCCAGCGCCTTGCCGCGCTCGGACTGGAGGACCAGCCCGGTGTGCACGGGCAGTTCCGCCGCCTCGGGGACGTAGAGCCGCTCCTCCGAGAAGAGGAGGTCCACCTGCTCCCCGGACAGGGCGAGCTCGCTCATCCCCGTCCATCCGGCGTCGGTGATCGCGAGCTCCGCGCGGTACTCCTCCGCGATCAGCCCCACGGAGGAGGCCTTGATGCGCAGCGGGAGGTCCTTCGACACGACCGTGACGTCGAACCCCTCGGCCTGGAGGTTGCGGGCGACGGCGAGGATCCGCGAGTCGTTGTCCCCCAACCGGAAGCCGGCGGGCAGGACGCCCGGGTCGGAGTGGTTGAGCTCGACGCGCAGGGTGCCGCCCAGATCGCCCAGCGGGATGGGTGCGTCGAGACGTCCGTACCGGACCCGGAAGTCGTCGAGCAGGCGGAGCGCCTGGCGCGCGAAGTAGCCGAGTTCGGGATGGTGCCTCTTTGCCTCCAGCTCGGTGATCACCACGATCGGGAGCACGACCTCGTGCTCGTCGAAGCGGGAGATCGCGTTGGGGTCTGCCAGCAGGACGCTGGTGTCGAGGACATAGGTCCGCCTGTCGGGCAGGCGGCGCTTCGTGCTGGTCACCACGGAAGGACGTACCCCCTCGGAAGAGGTCGGGCCATGAAGACCGGACCGGTCATCGGCACCCATGCCAGGGCCGATTTCCGGCCCTCCCGTCCGACCGTGCGAACCGCACGCGCGTCCTGGTGCAAAGGGCCTCCCGGGCGGACGACCCCATGCCGTCCGCTGAGACTCGACACCCGTGGATCGGGCATCGACCTGAAAGGGATATTCCCCGATCAGGCCAGGCCATGCCATGGCATATGACGGACGCTCGGTGAATCCCTGGTGAAGGCTTCGCGGGAAGGGAATGCCGGGGCCGGGATTGCGCCGAGGGGGTGTCGGCCGTCCCGGTGACGTCAGGTCCCGTACCGCCGGTGACGGGCGGCGTAATCGCGCAGGGCCCGGAGGAAGTCGACCTTCCGGAAGGCCGGCCAGAAAACCTCGCAGAAGTAGTACTCCGAATGCGCGCTCTGCCAGAGCATGAATCCGGACAGCCGCTGCTCGCCGCTGGTGCGGATCACGAGGTCCGGGTCGGGCTGGCCCCGCGTGTAGAGGTGCTCGGCGATGTGGTCGATGTCCAGGATCTCGGCGAGCTGCTCGAAGGAGGTGCCCTTCTGCGCGTGCTCCAGGAGCAGCGAGCGGACCGCGTCGGCGATCTCCTGGCGGCCTCCGTAGCCGACGGCGACGTTGACCGTTATCCCGTTGACGTCGTGGGTGGCCTGCTCGGCCTCCTTGAGGACCGTCTGGGTCTGGCCGGGCAGGATGTCCAGGTTGCCGACGTGGTGGACGCGCCAGCGGCCGTCCGCGGCGAGGCCCCGCACGGTGTTCTCGATGATGTTGAGCAGGGGGCGGAGCTCGACCTCCGGACGGTCCAGGTTGTCCGTGGAGAGCATCCACAGGGTGACGACCTCGACGTCCGTCTCCGTGCACCAGCCGAGCATCTCCGAGATCTTGTCGGCTCCGGCCTGGTGGCCCTGCTCCGTCGTGCCTCCGGACGCCTTCGCCCAGCGCCTGTTCCCGTCCAGGATGACGCCGATGTGCTTGGGCGCCGCATCATGGTCGAGGCGGCCTTCCACCCGGCGTGCGTAGAGCCTGTACACCAGGTCGCGCAGCTTCACGATCTTCCAGCCCCTCCGTGCAATGCCCCCGTGCGAATTGCGGTCCCCCGAGTGCGCCACATTACTGCGCGGTGGGGAGGGGTACCCAACTCGGTCTGTCACAACTCCGTGATAGGGAGGACAACGTGACTGATACCAATCCCTATCGGGCAGAGCCCTCCCGCTACGACTCCATGGAGTACCGGCGCACCGGCCACAGCGGCCTCAAGCTTCCCGCGATCTCCCTCGGCCTCTGGCACAACTTCGGTGACGACAAGTCCCTGGAGTCCCAGCGGGCGATCCTGCGCCGGGCCTTCGACCTCGGCGTCACCCACTTCGACCTGGCGAACAACTACGGTCCGCCGCCCGGCTCGGCCGAGCTGAACTTCGGCAAGGTCTTCGCGCAGGACTTCGCGTCCCTGCGCGAGGAGCTGGTGCTGTCGACCAAGGCCGGCTACCTGATGCACGCGGGCCCGTACGGCGAGTGGGGCAGCCGCAAGTACCTGCTCGGCTCCCTCGACGCCTCGCTGAAGCGGATGGGCGTCGACTACGTGGACGTCTTCTACTCGCACCGCTTCGACCCGGAGACCCCGCTGGAGGAGACCATGGGCGCCTTGGCCTCCGCGGTCCAGCAGGGCAAGGCGCTGTACGTCGGCGTCTCCTCGTACACCGCGGAGCAGACGGCCGAGGCGGCCCGGATCCTGCGCGGGATGGGCGTGCGGCCGCTGATCCACCAGCCCTCGTACTCCATGATCAACCGCTGGACGGAGGAGGACGGGCTGCTGGACACCCTGGAGGAGGCCGGCATGGGCTGCATCTCCTTCGCGCCGCTGGCCCAGGGGCTGCTGACCGGCAAGTACCTCAAGGACATCCCGGAGGGCTCGCGGGCCACGCAGGGCAAGTCCCTCAGCCCGGACCTGCTGTCCGACGACGTGGTGCGCCGGCTGAACGGGCTGAACGACATCGCGGCGCGGCGCGGTCAGTCGCTGGCGCAGCTGGCGTTGACGTGGGTGCTCCGGGACGAGCGCATGACCTCGGCCCTGATCGGGGCGTCGAGCGTGCGGCAGCTGGAGGAGAACGTGGCCGCTCTGGACGGGGCGCCGCTCTCGGAGGCGGAGCTGGCGGAGATCGATTCCTTCGCGGTGTCCACCCCCGGCACCAACCTCTGGGCCCAGCGCGGCTGACCTGCGTCTTCCCCGGCGACCGGGCCCGGGGGCGCGGGAAACAAAAAACGGGCCGGTCCGTGGGGGGGATACGGACCGGCCCGAGGGGGGGGTTCCACCATAACCCTTCGTAAAGCGTGATGCGTGCATTGCCGCGCCACGACTACGCTCCGAAACCGCCCAGCAGCAATCCGGTGAGGGCTCCGGCCGCCATGAAGGGCCCGAAGGCGAAGCCCTGCTTGCGGGTCGCGGAGCCCCGCAGGACAAGGGCGAGGCCGTACAGGGCGCCGTAGAGGAAGCCCAGGAAAGCTCCGGCGGCCCATACCCCCCACCCGTACCACCCAAGGGCGACCCCCAGGGAGAGCGCCAGCTTGACGTCGCCGAAGCCCATGCCGGCGGGGTTCACGAGGAACAGCACCAGGTACGCCCCTCCGAGCGCGGCGCCGCCGAGCAGCGCGAGCCGCCAGGAGCCCGCGGCGCCGGGCAGCGCCGCGGCCGCACCGAGCAGGGCCGCGGTCGCGGCGGCGAGCGGCAGGGTCAGTACGTCGGGCAGCCGGTGCACGGCCCGGTCGACGAGCGCGAGCAGCAGGGCGGCGGGCGCGAGCCCGACGAACGCCCAGGCTTCGGGCCGCCACCCCGCGGCGGCCCCCGCCGCGGCGCACACGGCCCCGCCCAGCACCCCGAGCGGAACGCTCCGCCGCCCGTACCGGTGCGCCGCGGCGACCCCGGGCGGGCCTGCGGCTCCCGGACCGGGCGCGCCGGGTCCGGCCGGCACCCCCGCCGGCTCCACGCTCCGGCTCCGGCGCGGCGCGCAGCGGGCCGGGCCGAGCCAGCCGTCCAGCGGGTGCCCCTGCGGGCACCGGCTCCGCCAGGGCTCCCCGGGCCCGACGGAGAACCGGTACGCGGCGCGCGGCAGCAACAGCCCCGCGGCCAGCCCGTAGGCGGCGGCAAGCACGATCACGACCACACCCATCCGCCGAACGGTAGGCCCGCCCACCCCGACCCGCCAGAGCGCACCCGCCTCCAGCCCCGCCGGCGTTCGAGGCGCGGGGTCCGGGGCGGAGCCCGGCAGCGGACCAGCACGACACTCGCACCCGCCCCCCGGGACGGGACCCGCGTCCCCGGGCGGGACCGGGACCACCTAAGGTGCCGCCATGGCGACTTGGCACGACGGCACGGCCACCCTCCGGGTCGGAGACGTGGCGGTACCCCTGGAGATCGCCGCCTCCTACCGCGCCCGCACCCGCGGCCTGCTGGGGCGGGACGGCGTCGAGGGGGCGCTGCTGCTGACGCCGGCGGCGAGCGTGCACACGTTCCGGATGCGGTTCCCGATCGACGTGGCCCACCTGGACCGGCACCTGCGGGTGCTCGCGGTCGTCACGATGCGCCCGGGCCGCCTCGGGCTGCCCCGGCTGCGCTCCCGGCACGTGCTGGAGGCGGCGGCGGGCGCGATGGCCGGCTGGGGGCTGACGGCCGGTACCGCCGTGAAGGTGGACGTACCCGGGCGTCTCACGCCCGGGTAGGCGGTACTCCGGCGCGGCGGTAAGTTGGGGCGGTTGAGCTGGGGTGGCAGGGGAGCGGCATGACGGAGAACGCGCGGATCAAGGCGCTGGAGCAGATCATGCCGGCGACGCACGGCGCCGACGAGGACATCGACTGGCCGGCGGTCGAGGCGGTGTGGGGTACCCGGTTCCCGGCGGACTTCGTCGCCTTCATGGGCCGCTACGGCGCGGGCTCGATCAACGGCGAGGCCAGCATCCTGCTGCCGCTGCCCAAGCCGGGGCTCCAGTGGGATCCCGCCCAGATGGCCGAGGAGACGGGCAACGCCCGGCAGATCTGGGAGGCCGAGGGCGGCAGGGCCGCCTTCGACGTGGACCCGGAGGCGATCGTGGCCTGGGGCGTGACCGGCGGGTCCGACATCCTGTGCTGGCTCACCTCCGACCCGGACCCGAACCGGTGGCCGGTGCTGGTCTGCGGGCGGCACACGGCCGACTCCTTCGCCGTGTATCCGTACGGCATGGCCGAGTTCCTCTACCGGCTCTGCTCGGACGAGTTCGACGTGAGCCCCGTCAGCATCACCTTCTGGGACGGCGGCCACCTCAGCTTCGTGCACTGGAGGAAGGCGCAGCGCCGGTGGCAGGAGGGCCGCAACCCGGAGACGGGCGAGCCCGACCCGTACGCCGGCGAGTTCGCCGACTGACCGGGGCTCCCCCGCCCGAACCCGCCCCGCGCCCGCCAGACCCCACCCCCAGCCCGCCCCGAGCCCGTTCCGTCACCGGAAACGGGCTTTTCGGCATGTCTACGCGCGTTCGCATAGTTGATCACATATCGGAAAACACCAGACGGAAAAGCCCCAGTTGGAGCATTGACCACAAAGACGCCCCCAATGGAATCAACTGCCCCTCCCTCGGGAGAGAATTCCGGCCAACGGGCCATGGAGGGACACCTCGACCCGGAGTAACTCATAAGTAGTAACGGGATCCAAAAGAAAATCAGGGGAATACACCCGTGCGACGAAGAATCTTCAGTGCGGCCGCCACCACGGTCGTGCTCGGCCTGCTGATACCCGTGGCCGGATGCGGGCTGTCCGACGACGGCGACGGCGACGGCGGCACGCTGCGCCTGGTGGCCGCCGAGTACGGCGACACCCCGGCCACGAGCTCCAGGGCCTTCTGGGACAAGGTGACGGAGGACTTCACCGCCGCCCATCCCGGCATCAAGGTCGAGGTGAAGCTCCTGCCGTGGACCGACATCGACCGCGAGGTCACCCGCATGGTCAAGGCGGGCAACGCCCCGGACCTGGCCCTCATGGGCGGGTACTCGGACTTCGCGGCGCAGGGCAAGCTCTACCCGGCCGACGAGTTGCTCTCGGTCACCGCCGAGGCGAACTTCCTCCAGCCCCTCGCCGAGGCCGGCTCCGTCGGGAACACCCTGTACGGCCTGCCCTTCGTGGCGAGCAGCCGCCTGCTGTTCTACAACGAGGCGCTCTTCACCAGGGCCGGAGTCACCCCGCCCAAGACCTGGACCGATCTCAAGACCGCCGCCAAGGCGCTCAAGGACAAGGGCGTGAAGTACCCGTTCGCCCTGCCCCTGGGCCCCGAGGAGGCGCACGCCGAGGCGATGATCTGGGAGCTGAGCAACGGCGGCGGCTACGCCGACAGCAGCGGCAACTACAGCCTGGCCTCCGACCAGAACGTCGAGACCTGGCAATGGGTCAAGGACAACCTGGTCACGCCGGGACTCGTCGGTCCCACCCCGCCCGGGCAGCTCAACCGCGCCGACGCCTTCGCCGCGTTCCTGCGCGGAGAGGTCGGCATGCTGAACGGCTATCCCTCGCTCGCCCACGAGGCGCGCGGCAAGGGCATCGGGGTCGGCACCGTCGACATGCCGGTCTCGAACACCCTCGGCGCCGGGGAGAGCACGCCGGCCGTGGGCGTCGCCGACTGGATGATGGCGTTCAAGCAGAACGGCAACCGCGCGGAGATCGGCACGTTCCTGGACTTCGTGTACAAGGACGAGAACCTGACGGACTTCGCGGGCCGCTACCACCTGCTGCCGTCCACCGTCTCCGCCTCGCGCACTCCGGCCGGGGGCGGCCTCGACGCCAACGACCAGCTGTTCCTGACGGCGCTGCGCGGCGCCCAGCTCTACCCGGTGAACGACCCGTCCTGGGTCAAGGTCAGCGACACCATCAAGCGCAACATCGGGCGGGCCGTGGAGCCGGCCGGCGACCCGAAGACCGTGCTCGACGACATCGCCGAGCAGGCGGACGAGGCGGTAAAGAAGCGCTGAAGGGCCCCCGTGAACAGGGACCTTCGCCCCGTGCCGCCTCCCACCCCGTGCGGCACGATGGCCAGTACGGCACTCGATCCGAGGCCGCCGGCCCAGTCGCCCGCCGAGCACCCACAAGGTGCGCGGGGCGACCGGTCCTCGCCTCCCCTGCCTCCCCGGCCTGCCCCCGGCCCGCCCGCCCCGCCCGGCCCGCGTCAGCCCTGCTTGCCGTGGTCTGCGGAGAACGCGGTGCGGTACTCCTCGCAGCTGGAGTCCCAGCGCAGGGTGCCCGTCAGCGTCCCGTAGCCCGAGCGCGTGACCGACCACTCCACCGTGTACTCACCGGTGTCGCAGGCGATGCGCCTGCTCCCCGCGACCTTCTTGCGGCCCGTCGCCGCGCTGCCCGTCAGCTCCTCGCGGACCTCTCCCGCCACGGCCCGCTTCGCGGTGCGCAGTACGGCGTGCACGACGATCGGGTGCTTGCCCTCCTTGGTGGTGAGCGCCTTCTTGACCAGCGTGGAGTCCGACACGGACCAGGCGAACTCGTACGCCGGCTGCCACGCCAGGGTCTTGGGGTCGGCGACCTTCCGCTCCCACTCCGGCGCGCCCGAGGGGCCGGGCTTGGTGACCGTCTTGTACTGGATCCCGGGGTGGAAGCGGAACTGGCCCTCCACCTTGTGCATCTCGTCCTTGGTCCACATCGACTTCATGGACTTCTCCCCGCCGGCGGGGTCCTGGAGGAAGGCCGTCCCCTCCGCGGCGGTGGCCACCTGACCGAGGGCGGGGGCAAGGGCCGCGGTGGCTGCGGCGAGGGCGAGAGCGGCGATGCGGGTGCGCTTCATGACGGGACCAACGGGCGTCCGCGGCGGGCCGGAACGACGCCGGACGCGCTTTCACCCGTACGGGAGCCCGTGACCGGACGCCGGCCTGGCGGGGCGCCCCGCCGGGGCTCCGGAGGGTGGGGGGCCCGGCGGCGCCGGGTCGACCGGGTGGGCGGGGTCAGGCCTGGCCGGTTTCGAAGCGGCCGACCCGGCCGTCGTCGGTGACCGTGAAGCGCCAGGCCGTACGCATCTCGCCCCACGTGTCGTTGCGGTAGTCGACGATCAGGGCGCGGCCCCCGTCGGACTCGGCGTCGACGGACATGTGGCCCCGGCAGGAGAAGACCTCCTTCTCCGTCCACTGGGTGACGTCGCGGTCGGAGCCGTCGTCGGACATGGTCGCGCCGGGCGCGAGGGCGCTGCGGAAGGCCTCCCGGTCGCCCGCGTTGACGGCGGTGACGAAGGCACGGACGGCGGGGTCGGAGAGCTGGCTCGGTTCGATCACGGGGGCCTCCTGGGGCGGCTGGACGGTCGGCGGGGCGGAGCTGCGCGACCAGGGAACACCGGGCGGCGGGCCGGGGCGCAGACCGTCACCCGTTCGCCCCGGACGGCGTGTCAGGAGACCGTCCCCACCGCCCCACCGTCGGACTCCTCGGCGCCGTGGGCGGCCGTGGCATCGGCGGAGTCGGCGGCATCGGGGGCGGTGCGGACCGGGAAGCCGGTCGGCCGGCCCTGCTGCTTCAGCCAGCCGAGCACCCCGTCGAGCGCCTCGACGGTCTGGGCGCGGTTGCCGCCGCCGTCGTGGAAGAGGACCGTCGGCCCGTTGCCGATCTCGCGCTTCACGGCGTCGACGATGGCGGCCGCGCCCGGCTTGCCGAAGTCCTTCGTGTCGACGTTCCAGCCGAGCGGGCGCATCCCGTGCGCCGCGGCGATGCGCCGGCTGTCGGGGGTGAACGCGCCGCCGGGGGCCCGGTAGTACTCCACCTTCGCGCCGCCCGCGGCCGCTTCGATCAGCTTCTTCGCGTCCAGGATCTGCTGCTCCTGGTAGGCGACCGGCTTCCTGTCCATGGCGGTGTCGTGGTTCATGGTGTGGTCGCAGAGACGGTGGCCCGCCGCGGCGACGCGCTTGACCAGGTCGGGGTGGGCCTCGGCCTGGGGGCCGATCATGCAGAAGGTCGCCTTCACGCCGTGCTCGGCCAGTACGTCGAGCACCTGCGGGGTCCAGCGGGGGTCGGGGCCGTCGTCGATGGTGATGTTGACGGCGTTCGCGCCGCTCTCCGACGCGTGGGTGATGCCCTCGGGTATCCCCTTCGCCGGCTTGCCTCCGGGGCCGGATCCGGAGCCGTCCGGCCGGGCGGGGTCGTGGTCGCCCGCGATGCCGTGTGCGGGGGTGTGTCCGGGCCCGACGAGCGTCGACACCCCCCATACGGTCGCCGCCACGGCGATCGCGGTGGCCGCGACGGCCGTTCGGGCCCGGGTGCCCCGTTCCGTGATGCGCGCCATGAAGTCCATGGACCGTCCACTCCTCCCCATCGCCTTGCGGGCGTTCCGTGGATCAGGACGTGCGCCTCCATCGAGGGGTTGCAGCCGATTGCCCCTCAAATTCCATGTAATGGGACGTTAGTCCTTGATCGTCACGAATTCCTGCCCAGGTGAAACCGAGCGAAACGGTGAGATGTCCGCCCCGGAGCGGACCGGGCGCGGGTGCGCCGGAACGGCCCGGCCCCGGTGGAAGCGTTCTCCACCGGGGCCGGGCCGTGCGACGGCGGCCTGGGCCGCGGCCGTTCGCTAGTGGACCGGGGTCGCGGTCGCCTGCGGGGCGGGGGCCGCCTGCTCGTCGTCCCCGTCCCCGTCCGCGCCCGGAGCCGCGGGGCCGGCGCCGCGCAGCGGGACCTCCTTGACGAACCAGGCGGCCGCGAAGCCCAGTACGGCGATGGCCGCGCCGAGCAGGAACGCCGAGTGGGTGCCGGCGGCGACCGCGTGCTGGTAGGCGTCGCGTACGGCCTCGGGCAGCTTGGCCAGGCTCGCGGCGTCCAACTGGGCGGAGCCGGCGGCTCCGGCGGCCTCCGGGCCGAGGCGGTCCCGCATGGTGTCGGTGACCTGGGTGGTGAAGAGGGAGCCCATGAGGGCCACGCCGAAGGAGCCGCCGAGGGTGCGGAAGAGGGTCGCGGAGGAGGACGCGACGCCCATGTCCTTCATCTCGACGCTGTTCTGCGCGACGAGCATGGTGATCTGCATCAGGAAGCCGAGTCCGGCGCCGAGGACGGCCATGTACACCCCGGACATCAGCCGGGTGGTGTCGGTGTCCATCGTCGCGAGCAGGAAGAGCCCGACCACCATGAGCGCGCCACCGATGATCGGGAAGATCTTGTACTTGCCGCTGTTGGTGGTGACGCGGCCCGCGATCAGCGAGACGAGCATCATCGAGAGCAGCATCGGCAGGAGGAGCAGGCCGGAGTTGGTGGCGGAGGCGCCCTGCACCGACTGCTGGAACAGCGGGAGGTAGAGCACGCCGCCGAACATCGCGAAACCGACGAGGAAGCCGATCACCGACATGAGGGTGAAGTTGCGGCTGCGGAAGATGTGCAGCGGCATGACCGGCTCGGCGGCCTTGGTCTCGACGTAGAGGAACGCGGCGGTGGACGCCGCGCCGACGGCGATCAGGCCGAGGACCTCGGCGGAGCTCCAGGCGTACTCGGTGCCGCCCCAGGTGGTGACGAGGACCGTGGAGGTGATCGCGACGGTCAGGAGCGCCGCGCCGAGATAGTCGATCTTCGGGCGCACCTGCCCGGTCTTCTTCGGCAGGTGCAGCACGGCCGAGACCATCGCGAGGGCGACGGCGCCGAGCGGGAGGTTGATGTAGAAGGACCAGCGCCAGCCCATGTGGTCGGTGATGGTGCCGCCGACCAGCGGACCGCCGATCATGGCGAGGGCCATCACGCCGGCCATCATGCCCTGGTACTTGCCGCGCTCACGGGGCGGGATCAGGTCGCCGATGATCGCCATGACGCCGACCATCAGACCGCCGGCGCCGAGGCCCTGGATCGCACGGAAGCCGATCAGCTGTCCCATGTCCTGGGCCATGCCGCTGAGCACGGAGCCGATGAGGAAGATGACGATCGAGGCGAGGAAGGAGCCCTTCCGCCCGTACAGGTCACCGATCTTGCCCCAGATCGGGGTGGAGGCCGCCGTGGCGAGGGTGTAGGCCGTGACCACCCAGGAGAGGTGCTCCAGGCCGCCCAGCTCGCCGACGATCGTCGGCATCGCGGTGCCGATGATCATGTTGTCGAGCATGGCCAGCAGCATCGCGATCATGAGCGCCATCAGGACGACCCGCACGCTGCGCGGCTTCACCTCCTTCGAGGTGTCCGCCGTCTTGACTGTCTCGCCCATGTCCACTCCCCTGGCACTTCCCGCACCGCCGGAACTTACTTGACGCCCGGCTAGTTCACTACACTGGGGGAAGGTAGCCCCGTAACTAGCCGGGCGTCAAGTAAGTAGTTTTCGAGGAGAGCAATGACCACCAGTTCCAGCAGCGGTCCGCAGCAGCGCCGTGGCAACACGCGTCAGCGCATTCAGGACGTCGCGCTGGAGCTGTTCGTGGAGCAGGGGTACGAGAAGACGTCGTTGCGCGAGATCGCGGAGCGGCTCGACGTCACGAAGGCGGCGCTGTACTACCACTTCAAGACCAAGGAAGACATCATCATCAGCCTGTTCGAGGACCTGACGCGTCCGATCGACGAGCTGATCGCCTGGGCCGGGGAGCAGCCGCGCACGCTGGAGACCAAGCGGGAGGTGCTGCGGCGCTACAGCAGGGCCATGGCCGACGGGGCGTCGCTGTACCGCTTCATGCAGGAGAACCAGGCGACGACGCGCGAGCTGAGCATCGGCGAGACGGTGAAGAGGCGGCTGTTCCGGCTGGTGGAGCTGCTGCGCACGGAGGACGGACCGCTGACGGACCAGGTCCGCTGCGTGAGCGCGCTGTTCACGCTGCACGCCGGGATGATGTTCCTCCAGCACGTGGAGGGCGACCCGGAGGAGACGCGCCAGGCGGCGCTGGAGGTCGCGACGGACCTCATCACGCAGGCCCACCACGACGACGCGTAGCGCGAGCCGCCCCGGGGCCCCCGGCGGCCCCCGCCGGCGGGGGGGGGCGGGGGGGGGGGGGGGGGGGGGGGGGGGCGGGGGGCCGCGACCAGTAGCGGGGCGGGGAGGTGGTGGCACCCCCGGCGGTGGTTTTTTAGGGGGTG
>NZ_JBHXSY010000056.1:0-35328 GCF_042715295.1 Streptomyces sp. NPDC058701
TGAAAGATCACCTCGCCCCACACCGACCGCAACGATCCAGCGCAAGGCGAGTCACAGGACCCATCGGACACGGCCTAGGGGTTGAAGTCACGGACGGCTTCCACCTTTGGCGAGCACCGACACGATGGGCTATCCCACGTCGACTCCGTGTGCTCTGGCCAAGCCATCGAGTCCGTCGGCCCAACCCTGTCCGACTGCTCGGAGCTTCCACACCGAGCGGTGCTCGGCGGACCTGTGCCGGTACAGCTCCGCGACGACCATCGCGCGGATGGCCGGGTCGGCGGGTGGCTGGAAGGTCCAGGAAGTAGTGGCGCATCCCATGGACAGCTCTGCGTGGGTGAGGGAGCCGCATGTGAGTCCGGTGTCGACGTCCATGTTGATTGCGATCGTCATGCGCTGGACGTGCTCCGGCAGGGCTGCGAGGTGGATGGCGGCGCGCTCGACGGAGTGGGTGCCATCGTTCTGCTTGCCCAGGAGACGCGCGGCCCCCTGGGCGGCGGACGGCTGGTTGTAGAAGACGAAGTCCTCGTCGGAGGAGACCCGGCTCTGTGCGTCGGTGAGGAAGAGCGTGAGGTCGGCATCTGCGCCGGCGAAGCTGAACGCGACGGTCAGCCCTTCCCATGCCTCGTCGGGCAGTGTGAGGTTCTGCCCCGGCGTGAGCGACGTCGGGGCAGCGAGCACGGGCTGGCCCATGGAGGGCGGCTGGGCCACCGACGGGGTCTGGGTCCTCCACTCGGCGAACGTGTGGATCCGGTAGTGGTCCGGGGCCGGCGCATCGTGAGTGGCCGGAGCGTTGGCGAGGAGGTCGCCATCCAGGCCGGCGAGCGTGGCATCAACTGAGGCGGCGTCGTCCTGGGCATGGTCGAGCAGGCTTTGCAGGCCGGGCAGTCGACTGATGTCCAGCGGCTTGATGGTGCTCGCAAGATTTCCGGAGGCGGTCGTGCCGACGGCGCAGGCGATGTCCTGGCCGATGTCGAGGAACCGCAGCGCGTCCTCCGGCTGCCGCCAGGGGACCGACTCGATGGCCTGGCGGGTCCACCGGCCGTACGCCACGAACCCCAGCCGCTGGGTGTCCGGCATGCGGGTGATTACCGCGAGGTCGATCGCGGTGATCCCAGGTGCGACGGCGAAGCCCTCCTTGAGAGTGGCGATGACGTTCGACCCCATGGCCGTGAGCCACCACAGGACCCGGTCCCGCTTGGTCAGCGTCTTCAGCGTGGGGCGCCCGCTGGAGGTGACTCCAGGAGTCTGGTCGGGCAGTGAGTCGATGTCGTGCTGCCGCATCACCACGGACATCACGGAGGCGTCGACCCCGACAGCACAGCCGGCGGCGGGGTTGTCGGAGAAGGCGTGGTTGACCGTCTCGCACACGGTCGCCTCGTCGTTCGCGACGAGGGCCTGCCACCACTGCTGCGCCTCGGCGTTCAGCTCCCCGTGGACGCCGTGCAACCGCGCCTGCTCGGCAGCCAGGTACCCCGGAGCGTCGCGCTCGGCCCGCAGCTTCGCCTCCGCGCGCTCGGCACGGGCGAACACGCCGAGCCCCGCCAGGTGGAACGCCTTGGCCTCGGCCAGAGCCCAGGGCAGCCCGAGCTGCGGGGGCCCGGCTATCACCGGCGGGTGCACGGGGGAGAAGGACTGCAGGTGCACGCTGGTCATCTGCTGCCGCAACTCCCGCAGGTGTGCGATGGCCGCATCCCGTTCCGCCTCCTGCTGAGCCCGCTCGGCCTGCCGGCGCGCCCGTTCGAGCTGCGCGCTCGAAGGCCCGGCTGTCCGCGGACGCGAGCCGGAGCGGGTCGTCCGACTGGTACTGGTCCGGCGGCGCCCGCCGCCCAGCGCGGTAGAGGCATAGAGGGGCCCCATCCCCGACGAGAGCGTCGTCCGGCCGCCGCCCACGCTCACGCGTGCCATCCGCGGCCCGACGGACGTCCGTACGCCTCTCGTTGAGACACGCACACTCAGTCCGGGCACACCGACGCGGAAACCGAATCCCATGGAGCCTCCCCTGCTGCTGCGGGGAGTCTGTCACTACCCGGGCGCCGTTGCGTGAGGATCGGGGCATCTCGTCGACCGGCTGGAGGGGTCGTCCGAGATCGCACCCAGGCCTCTGCCCCAGCGCTTCTCGGCAGGAGATCATTTCGTCGGTTCAGCCCGAAAAGATTAGCTGCCAGCCCACTTCGAGAGGTACTCGCGGTCCAGTCGCTGTGATCGACGGCGCCCGGGACTCGGAAGCAGAGGGTTCAGCGGTTGGCCGGCTTCGCGGAGTCACGGCTGCCGGCAGGGCCGGGGACCGTGCTGCCACTGCAGAGTTCCTGGCCGAGGCCAAGGAGGTGGCGAGGTACGTCGCCCTAAACCACCCCGGCGCCTGGGCCAACTTTTGCCCCACCAACGTGGCCCTCCACGAGGTCAGCGCGGCCGTGTCCTTCGGCGACGCGGGTGTCGCCATCGACATCGCCCGTCCGCTCATGCGCCGACACATCCCGGTTCCCGAGCGCCGGGCCGCCCTATGGGTGGAAGCCGCCCGTGCCTACGCGCAGCAGGGCCGCCTCGCCGACGGCTACCAGGCCCTGCGGATCGCGGGCACCTGCGCAGCCCAGGACGTACGGCGCCCAGCCGTCCGGGACCTGGTCGCCGACATGGCAGCCCGAGATCGTCGGCGTACGCTGCCCGCTGCCAGAGCTCCACCACTTCAGCCGCCGACTGGGAGTACCCGCGTGACCGAGCCGCAGCGCAAGCCCTTCCTGTACGTCGTCGTCTGCGCGGCCGGGATCGCGGGCGACGTCGGCAAGCTGATCGACGCCGCGCACGAGCGGAGCTGGGACGTCAGCGTCGTCGCCACCCCGCAGGGGCTTCCCTGCCTCGACGTCGCCGCGGTCGAGGAACGAACCGGTTACCCCGTCCGCTCCGCCTGGCGCGCGCCCGGGGACGCACGGTCCTTCCCACCCGCCGATGCGATCGCCGTAGCCCCGGCCACCTTCAACACGGTCAACAAGTGGGCGGCCGGCTTCGCGGACAACCTCGCCCTCGGCATCCTCTGCGAGGCTCCCGGCATGGGCATCCCCACCGTCGTCCTGCCCTACGTGAACACCGCGCTCGCCGCCCACCGCGCGTACCGGCGCAGCCTCGCCGAGCTGCGCGAGATGGGCGTTCTGGTCGGGAGCTACGAGCCCCACCGTCCGAAGTCCGGCGGCGGTGCCGACCGCTTCCGCTGGGAGGAAGCCGTTGACCTCCTGGCTCCGTTGCTGGCGGCAGGGGCCGCCCACCACTGATCCTGCGACTGCCAGCGGGTAAGGCCTGCCGGCCTTTCACATCGGGCATGCTTGCGACCGGTGACCGGGAGGTTCCCGGTCACCGGTCGCAGAGTGCTGTTCCGGGCCCGTCAGTCTTCGTAGGGGAGAGCCATCGGTTGGGAAGGACTACTTCCAGGTCCTCGTCCCAGGTCCTCGTCTCGCTCCGAGAGCATAAGCTCGCCGCCGGGATCGGCGAGGCGCAGCAGACACCCGACTGCGTAGAGGTGCTGGTACACGAACCCGCGGTGAGTGGCTTTGATGCGGTCAGGCTGGTCAGTGTCGAGCGGTTCTAAGGCGGGAGCGCCTGGCGGACAATCCGAGCAGTTCATGCAAGGCCTTGCCCTCCTGGGCCCAGTGGTGCAGCCGGTCGCGGTCGACCCAGTGAACTCCGTGGCGGTCGCCCCAGGCCATGGCGTCACGGGTGAAGGAGCCGTTGGTGACGACGACCGCGTGGTCCGCCCTGTGCGCCGGCCCTGCCGTGCCCTTCACCGCATACATCACCGACGAGCCGACCTTGCCACCGACGCAGGTGTGCTTCGCCTGCACCACGATCCGTCCGAGGGGTACCAGGACGCCGATCACGTCTGCGGCCTGGTCGCCGCCGCGGCCCACCTTCGTGGCCGCCCATCCGTCGCGGATGAGGAGATTGCGCAGCGAGTACTCGAACTGCTGGTCGTCCATCACGTCCAGCTCGGCCAAGGTGACGCGCAGGCGAGCCAGCCTCTCGCTGTCCGTGCGGTTCCGGCGGGAGCGCCGTATCCGGAGGCAGGCCAAGCCGACGGCGAAGGCGAGACAGATCAGGGCCAGCAGCGGCCAGGCCTCGGCGGCCTTCGTCAGGAGGCGCGATGCGGCCTGTGCCAGGGCGACCGTGAGCGCGAGGGTGACAGCTGCCGCACCCAGGACGTCGGCGGTACCGCGCGGTCGCCACCAGACGCTTCGCCGTCGCCGCTGGGCCGTCACTGCCCGCCCGCTGGCGCGGAGACGGCCGGGTTCGGTGCGGGCTGCTGCTCGGCGGAGCTGTCGCCGAACCCGAAGACTTGGCCCCAGAGCCACACCACAGCACATAGGCCGGCCACTGCCCAGAGGCTCAGCCCCTTGGCGGACTTCGGACCCGGCTTGCGGCGGAGGTGGCTTCGTACGCGCACGTATCCGTCCGGAACCTTCGGCATGCTGTAACCCTCCCCATCGGTCCGCGCCATGCGGACCTCCAGATCGGTTGTAGCGTCG
Organism: Streptomyces sp. NPDC058701; assembly: GCF_042715295.1. NCBI lineage: Bacteria > Bacillati > Actinomycetota > Actinomycetes > Kitasatosporales > Streptomycetaceae > Streptomyces > Streptomyces sp. NPDC058701. The sequence continues at coordinate 4,515 of NZ_JBHXSY010000056.1, forward strand.
ACCACTGACAGAACCTGATGCATCGTCATGATCGTGCGGGCGGCAAGGGCGTAAGTCGGCCATGCCTTCGGGAAGGCCTGCCCGACTCCATGGCCCGCTGGCCTGCGTCAAGGCATCCCGACTGTCTGCCGCGTTACGGAAATGCAGGGCGTACTGAATGGCCAGTTCCCAGGGAGCGCGGTCGTTGGCTACTGCGCCGGGCGCCGCCCCCGTTGAGGCGGCGGCGCCGAGTCCGGTCGACCCCTTGCCGCGCGTTCTCCCCAGATTCTCCCCACGGGGTCTCTAGGGCGTGGTCCGCAGTTCGCTCACGCTAAGTCGATCAAGCTTGTGTGATGATTCCCTACAGCCAGTCGCGCTTCTTGAAGACGAGGTACAGGCTGACGCAGACCACCGCCATCAGCAGGATCGCGAAGGGGTAGCCGGCCGCCCATTTGAGTTCCGGCATGGTCTCGAAGTTCATGCCGTAGATCGTCCCGACCAGGGTGGGGGCGAACAGGATGGCGGCCCAGGCGGAGATCTTCTTGATCTCCTCGTTCTGTTCGAAGCCCGCTTCGGCCAAGGCGCGCATTTCGGCGTTCTGCTGTTGGGAGACCAGGGTCGCGTTCACCGTGAGGATCTCCGTCAGGGCCTGGCGGAATCCGTCGACGCGCTCGCTGGTGTGCGTGACGTGGTCCGCCACGTCGCGGAGGTAGCGCTGGAGTTCCTCGTCCGTGCCGTACTTCGCGAAGCCCGCCATCAGGCTGTGGAGCATGCCGACCAGGGGGCGGGTCGCGCGTTGGAACTCGACTGTTTCACGGGAGAGTTCGTAGATGCGGCGGGACACCGCCGGGTCGCCGCGGAAGACTTCCGTCTCGATCTCGTCGATGTCCGTCTGGACCCCCTCGACGACCGGGGCGTAGCCGTCCACCACCGCGTCGAGGATGGCGTACAGGGCGGCCTCCGGGCCCAGGGAGAGGAGTTCCGGGGTCCCCTCCATGCGGCGGCGGACGCGGGAGAGGTCCGGGGCGGCGCCGTGGCGAACGGTGATCAGGAAGTCCGGGCCGACGAAGACGTGGAGTTCGCCGAACTCGACCTCCTCCTGTGCGTCGAGGTAGCGGGCGGCGCGCAGGACGACGAAGAGGGTGCTGCCGTAGCGCTCCAGTTTGGGGCGCTGGTGAGCCTCCAGGGCGTCTTCGACGGCCAGTTCGTGGAGGTTGAACTCCGCTGCCAGGGAGTGCAGTTCGGGTTCCGTGGGGCGGTGCAGGCCGATCCAGGCCATCCCCTCGGGTTCTTCGCGCAGCCGGCGGAAGGTGTCGGCCAGGGTGGCGGGGGAGGCGATCCGGCGGCCGTCGCGGTACACGGCCGAATCGACCACGGTGCTGTGGCCCGCCACCTGCCCGCCCGGCGGCACCGGCCGGTTTTCCGTCGGCGGGCCCGCCGGGGGTGTGGCGGGCGGTGCGGCGGGGCGGCGCCGGCCCGTGCGCTTGGCGTCGGACGGCGTCGGGCGGTGGTCTGGGCGCTCCGGCATCGCAGGTCGGCTTTCGGTCGAACGTGTGTTTACGGGCAAGGTGCAGGATATCGGGCGGCCGTGCCCTTCGTTCCTCGTCACCCGCCTCCGTCACCGTCTCCGTCACCCGTCTCCGTCGTCCGCCTCCCTCGCCCGCCCCCGTCGCCCGTCGCCCGCCTCCCTCACCCGCCGAAGCCACCGTCGGTCTTCGGCCCCGTCCCGCCAGATCCAGAGTTGCGGACACTTCCTGTCCGCAAGGCGGGCTAGCGTGCAGGCATGGCCTCCAGGACGACGCACCCCGTACTCGACACCCGGGCACTGAACCGTGCCACGCTCGCCCGCCAGCTGCTGCTGACCCGCGCCGAGATGTCCGCCCTGGACGCGGTCGGCTACCTCCTCGGGCTCCAGGCGCAGAACGTCAAGCCCCCCTACTTCCAGCTCCACGCCCGCCTCGCGGGCTTCCGCCCCACCGAGCTCGCCGGGCTGATGGAGTCCCGGGAGGCGGTCCGGATCGTCACCATGCGCTCCACCATCCACACGCACACCGCGTACGACGCGCTGACGCTGCGGCCCCTCGTCCAGCCCGCCCGGGACCGGGAGGTCGCCTACTTCCGCACCGGCCTCGTCGGCGTCGACCTCGACGCGCTCGCCGCGCGCTCCCGGGAGTTCGTCGAGGCAGAGCCCCGCACCATGGGGGAGATCCGCGCGGAACTGCTCACCCACTGGCCGGACGCCGACCCGCAGTCGCTCGCCGTCGCCGCCCGTTGCCTCCTGCCACTGGTCCAGGTCACCCCCCGCGGGGTGTGGGGGCGCAGCGGCCAGGTCCGGCTCACCACCGTCGAGAGCTGGCTCGGGAAGCCCGCCGCACCGGCGCAGCCGGTGGACGAGGCCGTGCGGCGCTACCTCGCCGCCTTCGGGCCCGCCTCCGTCAAGGACATGCAGCTCTGGGCGGGCCAGACCCGACTGAAGCCGGCCTTCGAACGGCTGCGGCCGGAACTGGCCGTCTTCCAGGACGAGAACGGCGTGGAGCTGTTCGACCTGCCCGACGCGCCCCGCCCCGACCCCGGCACCCCGGCGCCGCCCCGCTTCCTCCCGGAGTTCGACAACCTCCTCCTCTCGCACGCCGACCGCTCCCGCGTCGTCACCCCCGAGGCCAAGGGGCGTACGTGGACCGGCAACCAGGCCCACCGCACCCTGCTCGTCGACGGCTTCCTGGCCGGGCTGTGGACCATGGACGGGTCCGCCGTCACCGTCGAGCTCTTCCGGAAGGCCTCGGCCACGGAGAAGAAGGCCGTCACCGCCGAAGCGGAGCTGCTCGTCGCCGCCCTGGGGGAGGGCGCGGGCGGGGCCGCCGCCTCCGTGCGCTTCGGGTCAATCCACGGCTGACGCCGCTCTGGTGCCCCGTACGGCGAACGCGGCACGATGCCTGCCATGACGACCGACAGCACGGACCGTAAGCAGAACAGCGCCACCGGCCAGTTCCTCGCCGCCCGGGACTTCCTCCTGGAGCGCCGGGGGGACTACGAGGCCGCCCGCGCCGGCTTCACCTGGCCCCGCCCCCACCGCTTCAACTGGGCCCTGGACTGGTTCGACCACATCGCCGCGGGCAACGACGCCGACGCCCTGCGCATCGTCGAGGAGGACGGCACCAGCGAGAGCCTGTCCTTCGCGGAGCTGGCCGTACGGTCCGACGCGGCTGCCAACTGGCTCCGCGACCAGGGCGTCACCCCGGGCGACAGGATGCTGGTCATGCTCGGCAACCAGCGCGAGCTGTGGGAGGTGATGCTCGGGGCGATGAAGCTGCGCGCCGTCGTCATCCCCGCCACCCCGCTGCTCGGCGCCGCCGACCTGTGCGACCGGATCGAGCGGGGCGGCGTACGGCACGTCGTCACGCGCAGCGAGGACACGGCCAAGTTCGACGCGGTACCCGGCGCCTACACCCGGATCGCGGCCGGCCCGGACGCCCCGGCGGGCTGGCGCCGGCTCGCGGACATGTACGCCGCCCGGGACCCCTTCGCTCCCGACGGCGAGACCCTCGCCACCGACCCGCTGATGCTGTACTTCACCTCGGGCACCACCGACCGCCCCAAGCTCGTCGAGCACACGCACGCCTCGTACCCCATCGGGCACCTCTCCACCATGTACTGGCTCGGCCTGCGCCCCGGTGACGTCCACCTCAACATCGCCTCGCCCGGCTGGGCCAAGCACGCCTGGTCCAACCTCTTCGCCCCCTGGAACGCGGGCGCGACCGTCTTCGTCCACAACTACGCCCGCTTCGACGCCGAGCGGCTGATGCGTGAGATGGACCGGCACGGCGTGACCACCTTCTGCGCCCCGCCCACCGTGTGGCGGATGCTGATCCAGTCCGACCTGACCGTGCTGGCCCGGCCCCCGCGCGAGGCCGTCGCCGCCGGCGAGCCGCTCAACCCGGAGGTCATCGAGAAGGTCCGCGAGGCCTGGGGGGTCACCATCCGCGACGGTTTCGGCCAGACCGAGACCACCCTCCAGGTCGGCAACTTCCCCGGGGTTCCGGTCAAACCCGGCTCCATGGGCCGCCCGGCCCCCGGCTACACGATCGTGCTGCTCGACCCGGTCACCGGCAAGGAGTCCCCCGACGAGGGCGAGCTCTGCGTCGACCTGCGGACCCGGCCCGCCGGGGTGACGACCGGCTACCGCGACGACCCGGACCGCACCGCCGAGGCGATGGCGGACGGGCTCTACCGCACCGGGGACATCGCCGCGCGCGACGCCGACGGGTACCTCACCTACGTCGGGCGCTCCGACGACGTCTTCAAGGCCTCCGACTACAAGATCAGCCCGTTCGAGCTGGAGAGCGCCCTGCTGGAGCACGAGGCCGTCGCGGAGGCGGCCGTCGTACCGGCGCCGGACGCGCTGCGCCTCGCCGTACCGAAGGCGTACGTCACCCTCGCGGCCGGCTGGGAGGCCGGACCGGAGACGGCCCGGGCCCTGTTCGAGCACTCCCGCGCGGTGCTGTCCCCGTACAAGAGGATCCGCCGGATCGAGTTCGGGGACCTCCCGAAGACGGTCTCCGGCAAGATCCGCCGGGTGGAACTGCGGGAGCTGACGGCGGCCGGCTCGGCGGCGGAGTACGACGAGGCCGACCTGACCTGAGCCGCGCCGTCCCGTACGGGCCGGTCACCCGAGCCGCGGGCCCGTACGGGACGCCGTACGGGACGCCGTAAGGGCACGGCCGCCGCTACGCCGGCAGGTGCGCCTCGATCGCGGCGACGACCTCGGGAGCCTCGGGCTCGGTGCGCGGGCGGAAGCGGGCCACGACCTCGCCCGCGGGGGAGATGAGGAACTTCTCGAAGTTCCACTGGACGTCGCCGGCCTCGCCCTCGGCGTCCGGGGTCTTCACCAGCTCCTGGTAGAGGGGGTGCCGGTTCTCGCCGTTGACGTCGGACTTCTCCAGCATGGGGAAGGTGACGCCGAAACCGGCGGCGCAGAACGTCTGGATGTCCTCGGCGTTTCCGGGCTCCTGCCCGCCGAACTGGTTGCAGGGCACGCCGACGACGGTGAAGCCCTTCGCCTCGTACGCGAACTGCAGACGGGCCAGTCCCGAGTACTGCGGGGTCAGCCCGCACTGGGAGGCGGTGTTCACCAGCAGGATCGCCTTGCCCTTGTGGGCCGCGAGGCTGGTCGGCTCGTCGGACAGGGTCGTCAGCGGGATGTCGTACAGGCTCATCGGGCACTCCTCGGCGGGAAGGCGGGTACGTGATGGTTGGCGCCTCCGAGCCTAGGCCCCCGTCCCGATCAGTTCGTCCGCCGGGTCGTTGACCGGCTGCGGTACGCCGGTCAGGTCCATCACGAACAACGGGATCCCGAGGTCGTCCGCGCGGGTGCGGGCGTCCTCGGTGTACCCGGCGAGCGAGAAGTAGACGCTGGTCGCGGAGGCGGTGAGCCCGGTCAGCCAGACGCACTCCACCGCCCGCAGTCCGGCCGGCGACGTGGTCGGGTCCACCTGCGCGACCAGCCCGGGGGCCCGCAGGTCCACCGCCGCGGCCGGAACGGGCCGGCCGTCGGGCTGCCGCACGTCCTGGAAGCCGAGCCAGCGCAGGTACAGCGCGGCCGTGGTCACCGCGTCGCGGGCCGTACGGATGGTCACCGGGCGGAACGCTGGCCGGGGCGGTCGGCGGCAGCGGTATGTGCGCCGGGTGCGCGTCGCGGCGCGGATCGCGCCGGGAGGTGCCGGGCCGCGGGGGACCGCCCCGGCCCGGCGGGCGGACCGGCGGACCGGACCCGCCGCGGCCCGCGGAGCCGGCCGGGCCGGTGTCCGCCGCCGGCGGATGGACGGGGAGCCGTACGACCGTGCCGCACGAGCCGCAGCCGACCTCGGGCCGCGGCCACGCGTCCTCCCGCCCGCAGGCCCCGCACCGCACCGGCACCCAGCTGTCCGACCAGGTGCGGTGGGTCAGCGGTTCGGGCGGCGCCGTCAGATCGAGGGGCGGGGCGACCGGGCTACCGCACGCGCAGGGGAAGACCGGGGCGGTGTAGCCGTTCTCCCGCAGGCACGCCGGGCAGCGCACCGGTACCGCGTCCGCCATGGACCTCGACCCCCTCCGTCGCTGTGCGTGGGTCCATGCTCCACCACCGGCGACCGTCCGGGCGAGAGCGGACGCCGAATCCCGCCGAATCCGGCCGGGGATGCCGGTTTTTGTGCAACACACCGAGCGGGACGCGGCTTTTGGTGGCTTCCGGGGTCCCGTACCGCCTTGACGTGTGCGGAGCCGCCGCTTAGCTTGTTCCGTATAGCAGAACAATACTTCCGGATTACGGAAAAGCCTGACCGCCAGACCCGCAGGAGAACCTGATGCCTCGTATGACAGCCGCCGCCGCTGCAGTGGAGATCCTCAAGCTCGAGGGTGTCGAACAAGCGTTCGGCGTGCCCGGTGCTGCGATCAACCCGTTCTACCGCGAGCTCAAGAACGTGGGCGGCGTCAAGCACACGCTGGCCCGCCACGTCGAGGGCGCCTCGCACATGGCCGAGGGCTACACGCGGGCCAAGGCGGGCAACATCGGTGTCTGCATCGGCACCTCGGGCCCGGCCGGCACCGACATGATCACCGGCCTGTACTCCGCGATCGCGGACTCGATCCCGATCCTGTGCATCACCGGTCAGGCCCCGGTCGCGAAGCTCCACAAGGAGGACTTCCAGGCCGTCGACATCGCCTCGATCGCCAAGCCGGTCACCAAGAAGGCCACCACCGTCCTGGAGGCCGCCCAGGTTCCGGGCGTGTTCCAGGAAGCCTTCCACCTGATGCGCTCCGGCCGTCCGGGCCCGGTCCTGATCGACCTCCCGATCGACGTCCAGCTGACCGAGATCGAGTTCGACCCGGAGACCTACGCGCCGCTGCCGGTCTACAAGCCGCGCGCCACCCGCGCCCAGGCGGAGAAGGCCCTGCGCTTCCTGCTGGAGTCCGAGCGCCCGCTCATCGTCTCCGGCGGCGGTATCATCAACGCCGACGCCTCCGACCTGCTGGTCGAGTTCGCCGAGCTGACCGGCGTCCCGGTCATCTCCACGCTCATGGGCTGGGGCACCATCCCGGACGACCACGAGCTGAGTGCGGGCATGGTCGGCGTGCAGACCTCGCACCGCTACGGCAACGCGACCTTCCTGGAGTCGGACTTCGTCCTCGGCATCGGCAACCGCTGGGCCAACCGCCACACCGGTTACAACCTGGACGCCTACACCAAGGGCCGCAAGTTCGTCCACGTCGACATCGAGCCCACCCAGATCGGCAAGATCTTCGCCCCGGACTTCGGCATCGCCTCCGACGCCAAGGCCGCCCTGGAGCTCTTCATCGAGGTCGCCAAGGACCTCAAGGCCGAGGGCAAGCTGCCCGACTTCAGCGCCTGGGCCGACTCCGCCCAGGAGCGCAAGGCCACCCTGCAGCGCCGCACGCACTTCGAGAACATCCCGATGAAGCCGCAGCGCGTGTACGAGGAGATGAACAAGGCCTTCGGCCCGGAGACGCGCTACGTCACCACCATCGGCCTCTCCCAGATCGCCGGCGCGCAGATGCTGCACGTCTACAAGCCGCGCAACTGGATCAACTGCGGCCAGGCCGGCCCGCTCGGCTGGACCATCCCGGCCGCGATCGGCGCCGCCACCGCGGACCCGGAGACCCCGATCGTCGCGCTCTCGGGCGACTACGACTTCCAGTTCATGATCGAGGAGCTCGCGGTCGCCGCGCAGCACAAGGTCCCCTACGTCCACGTCCTGGTGAACAACGCCTACCTGGGCCTGATCCGCCAGGCGCAGGGCGGCCTCGGCATCAACTTCGAGGTCAACCTCGAGTTCGAGAACATCAACACCCCCGAGCTGGGCGTCTACGGCGTCGACCACGTCAAGGTCGCCGAGGGCCTGGGAGTCAAGGCCATCCGCGTCACCGACCCGGAGAAGCTGGGCGAGGCCTTCGAGCAGGCCAAGAAGCTGGCCCAGGAGTTCCAGGTCCCGGTCGTCGTCGAGGCCATCCTGGAGCGCATCACCAACATCTCGATGAGCAAGACGGTCGACATGAGCGACGTCACCGAGTTCGAAGAGCTCGCGACCGAGCCGGGCCACGCCCCGACCGCGATCAAGGCCCTCAAGGTCTGATCGTCCGCCGCCCGGTCCGCCGCCGGCCGGGCGCCGTACGCGCGACGACCCCTGCCCCCTCCGCTAGGAGGGGGCAGGGGTCGTTCTGCGTCACCCGCGGCGACACCGTCCCGGTGGGACGCGGTGTGCCGGTGCCGGTGCCGGTGCCGCGTGCGCCGCGTACGCCGTGTACGCCGTCCCGTGTGAGCCGTGTGAGCCGTGTGAGCCGTGTGAGCCGTGGGCTCCGTCGCGGGGGCGGGGGCCGAGCTCGGCGTCCACCGTGCCGGTCCAGCGGGACGCGCGCCCGGTCCAGGGTGAGAGAGCCGGCCTCTGCGGTGTCCGTCGAAGACGGCACTGGCCCGCAACTCGCCCCACGCGGTGCTGTTCTCGCGGACCCGGGCGTGTCCTGGAGTTCGCTCAGGAGCAGGAGCAGGAGCAGGAGCAGGACCGCGCGGGCGTCCCGGGGGAACGACAGAGCGCCGAGTCACGGGACCGTCCGTGACTCGGCGCTCTGATGTGTGACCGCCCGACGGGGCGAGGCTGGCGCGACAGGACGTTCGCACCGCCGGGCGGAGTTCGTGGTCCCCGGCGTGCGGGGCCCCTGTGCGCGGCCCCCGTACGCGGGGAACGGGGAGGATGGGTGTGGCCGGGACCGTGGCGGACGGCGACGAGAACTCCGGCGTCGTCTCCCTCAGGTCAAGAGACGGGCCTCGGAACCCATGACCACCGCACTGGCTCGCACGCCCGCCACGGTCCTCACGCGGCGCCAGCCGCATGGGCTGGCGCGGTCTGCCCTCGCCGCGCACCACCCCTCATCCGGGTCCGCGGGTCGGGCTCGGTACCCGGGGCCTGACCTCCCGTCAGGCCCCTGGCACGGCTTGTCGGCTCAGGCGTCGCGCAGGGCGCGGACGGCCTCCTCGACGCGCTTGCCGTAGTCGGCGTCGGCGGCGTGGAAGTGAGCCAGGTTCTTCTCGATGACGTGCTCGAGGGTGACCTGTGAGAGGCCGCCCGCGATGTTCGCCACCAGACGCTGCTTGGCGTCCTCGGACATCAGGCGGTAGAGCTCACCGGCCTGGAAGAAGTCGTCGTCCTTGGTGTGCGCCGGAGCCTCGTGGGTGCCCGTGTAGCCGGAGACGGCCTGCGGGGCGCCCAGTGCCAGGCCGGTCTCGGCCGGACCCTGGTACGAGTTGGGCTCGTAGTTCTTGTCGTGGCGCGAGCCGTTGCGCAGCGCCATGACGCCGTCGCGGCCGTAGTTCTCGGCCTTCGCGGCCTTCGGGGCGTTGACCGGCAGCAGGGTGTGGTTCACACCGAGGCGGTAGCGCTGGGCGTCGGCGTACGCGAAGAGGCGGCCCTGGAGCATCTTGTCCGGCGAGGCGGTGATGCCCGGGACGAAGTTGTTCGGGGAGAAGGCGGACTGCTCGACCTCGGCGAAGACGTTGTCCGGGTTGCGGTCGAGGACCAGCCGGCCCACGCGCTGCAGCGGGTAGTCGCTGTGCGGCCACACCTTGGTGAGGTCGAACGGATTGAAGCGGTAGTCCGCGGCCTCGGCGGCGGGCATGATCTGGACGTAGAGGGTCCAGCTCGGGTTCACGCCGCGCTCGATCGCCTGGAGCAGGTCGGTCTGGTGCGAGTTCGCGTCGGAGCCGACGAGCTCGGCGGCCTGGTCCGAGGACAGGCAGCGGATGCCCTGGTTCGTCTTGAAGTGGTACTTGACGAAGAAGGCCTCGCCCTGGGCGTTGGTCCACTGGTACGTGTGGGAGCCGTAGCCGTTCATGTGGCGGTAGGACGCGGGGATGCCGCGGTCACCCATCAGCCAGGTGATCTGGTGCGTCGCCTCGGGGGCGTGCGCCCAGAAGTCCCAGACGTTGTCCGGCTCCTGCTTGCCCGTGAAGGGGTCGCGTTTCTGGGAGTGGATGAAGTCGGGGAACTTGATCGGGTCCTTGATGAAGAACACCGGGGTGTTGTTGCCGACCAGGTCGTAGTTGCCCTCTTCGGTGTAGAACTTCAGCGCGAAGCCGCGCGGGTCGCGGACCGCGTCCGCGCCACCCAGCGAGTCGGCCACGGTGGAGAACCGCAGGAAGGTCTCGGTCTTCTTGCCGACCGTGTTCAGGAACGCGGCGCTGGTGTACGCGGTGACGTCGTCCGTCACCTCGAAGTGACCGTACGCGGCCGAGCCGCGGGCGTGGACCACGCGCTCCGGGATGCGCTCGCGGTTGAAGCGGGCGAGCTTCTCAAGGAGCTGCTGGTCCTGGACCAGGAGCGGGCCACCGACGCCGGCGGTGGCGGAGTTCTGGTTGTCGGCGACCGGGGCGCCGGACTCGGTCGTCAGCGTGCGCTTCGACATGGTGACCTTCCGTACGGGTAACTGCCGACGGAAAGTGTCTTCCGTCATGCGGAACAGCCTAATTTCGGCACGAACTAAACGTCAACAGTTTGTTGAACAAAGTTGAAGGAGAGGTGATCCGGACGGCGCCGGCACTTGGGCGCGACAGGACAGGTGTCAGCACCGGCGCCATCCGGAAACTCAAGGCCCCCGCGAGGGGAAGGGGGTGGCGGCCCGGCGGAGCGGGCCGGCCGTCAGACCTGCGAGCCGGAGAGGCGCTCGACGGCCCGCAGCAGGGCCGAGTGGTCCAGGCCGCCGTCGCCCTGGGCGCGCAGCGAGGCGACCAGCTGGGCGACGACCGCGCCGACGGGAAGGGCGGCACCGACGTTGCGGGCGGCGTCGGTGACGATGCCCATGTCCTTGTGGTGAAGGTCGATCCGGAAACCGGGCTTGAAGTCGCGGTTCAGGAAGTTGTCCTTCTTGCGGGTCAGGACCGTGGAGCCGGCCAGACCGCCGTTGAGGACGTCCAGGGCGGCCTGGAGGTTCACGCCGGACTTCTCGAGGAAGACGACGGCCTCGGCGCACGCCTGGATGTTCACCGCGACGATGAGCTGGTTGGCGGCCTTCACCGTCTGGCCGGAGCCGTGCGGGCCGCAGAGCACGATGGTCTTGCCGAGGGCTTCCAGGACGGGCAGGGCCTCGTCGAAGTCGGCCTGCTCGCCACCCACCATGATCGACAGTACGGCCTCGATGGCGCCGGCCTCGCCGCCGGACACCGGGGCGTCGATGACGCGGATGCCCTTCTCGGCGGCGTTCTTGGCGAGGTCGACCGAGGTCTGGGGGGTGATCGACGACATGTCGATGACCAGCGCGCCGGACTTCGCGTTCTCGAGGATGCCGTTCTCGCCGTACGCGATGGCCTCGACCTGCGGGGAGGCCGGCACCATCGTGATGATGACGTCGGCGTCCTCGACGGCCTCGGCGATCGAGCCCGCGGCGCTTCCGCCGGCGGCGGCCAGGCGGTCCAGCTTGTCCTGCTCCAGCGTGAAGCCGGTGACCGGGTAACCGGCCTTCAGGAGGTTCTCGGCCATGGGGGAGCCCATGATTCCGAGACCGATCCAGGCAATCTTGGGGAGGGTGCTCATGATGAGGGTCCTTCTCTTAATGCTTTGTACGAAAAGTTCGTGACGTGCCTGGCTGATCGCCCGGACTTTGTCCGCTACTGCGCGGCGCGGGCCTCGGCCGGCAGCCACGCGAAGGAGGCGGCGGCGTCGGCGGCCTTGTACTCCAGGCCTACGTAGCCCTCGTACCCGGCCTTCCTCAGCTGGTCGAGCAGCTCCTCGAGGGGCAGCTCGCCGGTGCCGGGGGCACCGCGTCCGGGCTTGTCCGCGATCTGGACGTGCCCGGTCTTGGCGGCGTACTTTTCGATGACCTCGGAGAGGTCCTCATCGTTCATCGCCAGGTGGTACAGGTCGAGCAGGAACTTGGCGTTCCCGAGGCCGGTGGCCTCGTTCACCTTGTCGACGACCTCGATGCCGGCCGGGGCGCTCACCAGGGGGTAGAGCGGCGACTCGGGCTTGTTGAGGGTCTCGATCAGGAGGATCGCGCCGACGCGGTCCGCGGCCTGAGCGGCCACGACCAGGTTCTTCAGGGCGAGCTCGTCCTGGACGGCGGGGTCCACGCCTTCGACGCGGTTGCCGTACAGGGCGTTGAGCGCCTTGCAGCCGACCGAGGCCGCGAAGTCCGCGGCCACGTTGATGTTGGCGTTGAAGCGCTCCGACTCCGCGCCGGGTACCGAGACCGCGCCGCGGTCCGGGCCCGGCAGTTGGCCGGCGTAGAAGTTCAGGCCCACCAGCTGGGTGCCGGCGTCCTCAAGAGCCTTCTTGAGGGCGTCGAGCTCCGCCTGGGCGGGAGTGGGGGTCTCGACCCAGGGCCACCACAGCTCGACCGCCGTGAAGCCGGCCGCGGCGGCAGCCGCGGGACGCTCCAGGAGCGGGAGTTCCGTGAAGAGGATCGAAAGGTTTACATCGAAGCGCTGGTCCGTGTATCCCATGAGGGGTGTGCGCTCCTTCCGTATTGCGGAAGTTAGTTTCTGCTTGATGGAAGACTGCATGGGCCTCCGCGCGGATGTCAAGTGCGGACTCCCGAAAAATCATGACCGCGGGGTAGCTTGACCGCGTGCGATTGAGAGTGGAGTTCACGACCGAGCCCTTCGACCTCGAAGAGGCCCCCGCCCATGCCGTGGCCGCTCGCGAGGTCATCCAGAAGGCCCAGCTGGACGCGGTGGACGTAGGCCCCTTCGGCAACACCGCGGAAGGGGAGGCCGCCGAGGTCCTGGACGCGGTGGCCGCGCTGCTGCGCGGCTCGCTGCGGGCCGGCGCCACCCGCGTGTCGCTCCAGGTGAACGTGATCGGGGAGGACGCCCAGTGACCGAGCCCCGTGACCACCCCTTCGTCGCCGCGGTCAAGCCGCTGGTGGACGCGATGGGTGGCGAGCTGATGGACCCGTCCCTGGCCCAGCCCGACGACGTCGTCCTCTCCTGGGAGGGTCGGGACGTACTGGCCGTGCGCCTGCCGCAGCTCTCGGACTCGCTGGACCACATCCTCGCCGCCCTGGAGCGCCGGCACGGCGTACCGTTGTCGAAGCTGGACCGGAAGGCCAAGCAGGACGTCGTACGGATACTGGAGGCGCGGGGCGCCTTCTCCGTGCGGCACGGCGTGGAGACGGTCGCGGGCGCCCTGGGCGTCAGCCGTTTCACCGTATACAACTACCTGAACAGGGACGCCGCCCTCCAGAAGGGGCCCGACAAGGGCAGCCCGGAGTGAACGGTTCCTGACCCACGGTGACGAGCCGCCGCCCTATTCATCCGGGCGGCGGCTTTTGTGTACGGGAAGTTTCAACAAAGTGTTGACGCCGTGTTGTCGAGGGCGTTAGCTATGCGCAGCCCGTCAAAGCAACAACAGGCCACGGAGGCCTACCGTGACTTCGAGTCCGACCCCGGGTCTCACCCGGTTCAACGCCTTGGACGACAGCGCGGCCGCGGCCGAACTGCACGAGGTCTGCGCCAGTTCGGCTTGGGGCGGCAAGCTTCTCGCCCAGCGCCCCTTCACCACCGTCGAGTCCCTGTTTTCGGCCAACGAGTCCGCCATGGCGGAGCTCACCGCCGAGGACCTGGGCGAGGCCATGGGGGGCCACGCGCCGATCGGCCGCCCGAAGCCGGGAGACCCGACCTCCGCCCGCGAGCAGCGCGGCATGGCCGGTGCCTCGGAGGAGCTGAAGAACGAGCTCCTCGAACTGAACCTGGCGTACCAGGAGAAGTTCGGCCACGTCTTCCTCATCTGCGCCACCGGCGCGACCGGTGAGTTCATGCGGGACGCGGTCAGGGTCCGGATCGACAACTCGCCGGAGCAGGAGCGGGAAACCGCCCGCGGCGAGCTCGTCAAGATCAACAAGATCCGCCTGACCCGCCTCGTAGAAGGAGAGTGACCCGATCATGAGCACCGAGACCACCGCGTCGGTGTCCACGCACATCCTGGACACCAGCGTCGGCAAGCCCGCCGAGGGTGTCGCCATCTCGCTGTCGGCCCGTACCGGGCCGGACGGCGCGTGGGCCGCCCTGGGCGGTTCCGCCACCGATGGGGACGGGCGCTGCAAGGACCTGCCGGCCCTGCCGGAGGGCACCACCCACGTACGTCTCGACTTCGAGACCGAGTCGTACTTCTCCAACAAGCACCGTTCCAAGAAGCAAGCCGAGGCGCAGCAGGACGCCCCCCGCGTAAGGGACAGCGGTGCGTTCTTTCCGGAAGTGACGATCACCTTCGCTGTCACCCCCGGCGAGCACTACCACGTACCGCTGCTGCTCAACCCGTTCGGCTACTCCGTTTACCGAGGGAGCTAGCATGGCCACGATTCTCGGCCAGAACCAGTACGGCAAAGCAGAGAACCGCGTCGTCAAGATCACGCGGGACGGCGACACGCACCACATCAAGGACCTGAACGTCTCGGTCGCCCTCTCCGGCGACATGGACGACGTCCACTACTCCGGCTCGAACGCCAACGTCCTGCCGACGGACACCACCAAGAACACGGTGTACGCGTTCGCCAAGGAGTACGGCATCGAGTCCGCCGAGCAGTTCGGCATCCACCTGGCGCGCTGGTTCGTGAACAGCCAGGAGCCGATCCAGAAGGCGCGCATCCGGATCGAGGAGTACTCCTGGTCCCGGATCGCGACCTCGGACGCGAACTCCAAGTTCATCGGCGCCGACGAGGTGAACCACTCCTTCGTCCGCGAGGGCATGGAGACCCGGGTCACCCAGATCACGTACGACGGCAAGAACTGGGAGGTCATATCCGGCCTCAAGGACCTGACCGTCATGAACTCCACGAACTCCGAGTTCTGGGGGTACGTGAAGGACAAGTACACGACGCTGAAGGAGGCCTACGACCGCATCCTGGCGACCCAGGTTTCGGCCCGCTGGCGCTTCGCCTGGTCCGATGACGAGCAGCGGATGCCCAACTGGGAGAAGTCCTACGCCGAGACCCGCAAGCACATGCTGCAGGCCTTCGCGGAGACCTACTCCCTGTCGCTGCAGCAGACCCTGTACCAGATGGGTTCGCGCATCATCAACCACCGTTCGGAGATCGACGAGGTCCGCTTCTCGCTCCCGAACAAGCACCACTTCCTCGTCGACCTGGAGCCCTTCGGCCTCAAGAACGACAACGAGGTCTACTTCGCAGCGGACCGCCCGTACGGTCTGATCGAGGCCACCGTCCTCCGGGACGGCGTCGATGCCCGCATTCCCGTGGACATGACCAACCTCTGATGCGGTACGCGTGTCCCGGGGCCCCGCAGTGGCCCCGGGGCGCGACACCTCGCACTTCCTGAATCGGCACCCGGACGCACCACACGGGGCGGCAGTACTGTCAGCTGTCAAGGCCCCCGGCTCCGGCACTCAAATCCCCAGGGTTTTGCCGTGCCCGCACCGCCACTGAAAGCACGAGGAAGTCCCATGGCAGCATCGGCAGCCCTTGACGGCGCAGTAGAGCGCATCGTCATCGAGAACTGTGCGATTGCGACCGTCGACGCGAACGACACCGAGTACGCCTCGGGCTATGTGGTCGTCGCCGGCAACAAGATCGAGTCGATCGGTGCGGGCAAGGCCCCCGAGAAGCTCGACAATGTGGTCCGCCGCATCGACGGCACGGGTCACCTCGTCACCCCGGGTCTGGTCAACACCCACCACCACTTCTACCAGTGGATCACGCGTGGTCTGGCCACCGACCACAACCTCTTCAACTGGCTGGTCGCGCTGTACCCGACGTGGGCGCGCATCGACGAGCAGATGACGTACACGGCCGCGCAGGGCTCCCTGGCGATGATGGCCAAGGGCGGCGTCACCACCGCCATGGACCACCACTACGTCTTCCCCAAGGGCTCCGGCGACCTCTCCGGCTCGATCATCCGCGCCGCGTCCGAGATGGGCGTCCGCTTCACCCTCGCCCGCGGTTCCATGGACCGCAGCGAGAAGGACGGCGGCCTGCCGCCGGACCACGCGGTCGAGACCCTCGAAGGCGCGCTCGCCGACACCGAGGCGACCGTCAAGAGGCACCACGACTACTCCTTCGACGCGATGACCCAGGTCGCCGTCGCCCCGTGCTCGCCGTTCTCGGTCTCCACCGAGCTGCTGAAGCAGGGCGCCGAGCTGGCCCGCCGCCTCGGCGTGCGCATGCACACCCACGGCAGCGAGACCGTCGAGGAGGAGCAGTTCTGCAAGGAACTGTTCGGCATGGGCCCGACCGACTACTTCGAGTCGACAGGCTGGCTCGGCGAGGACGTGTGGATGGCGCACAGCGTCCACATGAACGACTCCGACATCGCCGCGTTCGCGCGCACCAAGACCGGTGTCGCGCACTGCCCGTCCTCCAACGCCCGTCTGGCCGCCGGCATCGCCCGGGTACCGGACATGCTCGCCGCCGGTGTACCGGTCGGTCTCGGCGTGGACGGCACCGCCTCCAACGAGTCCGGCGAGCTGCACACCGAGCTGCGCAACGCGCTCCTCATCAACCGCCTCAACCCGGTGCACCGCGAGCGGGCGCTCAACGCCCGCCAGGCCCTGCGACTCGGCACGTACGGCGGCGCCCAGGTGCTCGGCCGCGCCGACAACATCGGCTCGCTCGAGGTCGGCAAGTGCGCCGACCTGGTGATGTGGAACCTGAGCACCCTGGCCCACTCCTCGATCGCCGACCCGGTCACCGCGCTCGTCTTCGGCGCGGCCGCCCCGGTCACCCTCTCGCTGGTCAACGGCAAGCAGATCGTCGAGAACAACCGACTCCTCTTCGCCGACGAGGACGCCATCGCCGCGTCCACGCGGGAAGAGGCCCAGCGCCTCGCGCGCATCTCCGCGCAGGCCTGATCCCCGGAGTCCGACCGGGGGGGACGGCCTCCGGCCGGCGGCCGCGGACCCGAGCGGGGTCCGCGGCGGCCGTTCCCGGGAAGCGCCCGAGGTGATCCGAGGGCGCCCCCGGGGGCGGTCATTCGTACCGCCCGCACCGCGCGGACACCCGCACCGCGCCACTGCCACGGCACAGCCAGCTCCTCCGCACAGCACCACCGCACAGCACCACCTCACGGAAACATCCCGTGGAACCGGTTTGGGCGAATCGTTTCCGCACCTGTGGGACAAGCACGCGAAGCACACCACCCACAACTGAATCAGCTCGACTCGCACCGCTTTCGCACCACCTCCATGACACCCACGTCCCTGCCGACGTGTTACCCGACCGGAGGAAGCCGTGGCCGCAACGCCCAGGTTTCGCAAAGACGCAGTCGCAGTACCGGAGGAGAAGCACCCGGTCGACGAGACCCTGCCTCCGCTGAAAATGTTCACGAGCGGTCTCCAGCACGTGGCCGCCATGTACGCAGGTGTCGTCGCCCCGCCCATGATCGTCGGCCCCGCCGTCGGTCTCTCCGCCACCGAGACCGCCTTCCTGATGGGCGCCTCGCTCTTCACCGCCGGCCTCGCGACCCTGCTCCAGACCCTCGGGTTCTGGAAGATCGGCGCGAAGCTCCCCTTCGTCAACGGCGTCTCCTTCGCCGGTGTCACCCCGATGATCGCGATAGGCAAGGGCGAAGGCGACGACGCCATCCCCGTCATCTTCGGCGCGATCATCGTCGCCGGGGTCCTCGGCTTCTTCGCCGCCCCCTACTTCGGCAAACTCGTCCGCTTCTTCCCGCCGGTCGTGACGGGAACGGTCATCACCCTGATCGGCGTCTCGCTCCTGCCGGTGGCCTTCAACTGGTCGCAGGGCGGGAACAGCACCGCCGCCGACTACGGCTCGATGAAGAACATCGGCATGGCCGCGGCGACCCTCGTGATCGTCCTGCTCATGCGCAAGTTCCTCCGCGGCTTCCTCCAGCAGATCGCCATCCTGCTCGGCCTCGTCGCGGGAACGCTGATCGCGATACCGCTCGGCATGACGAGCTTCGACGCGATCAAGAACGCGTCGATCGTCGGCTTCCCGACGCCGTTCCACTTCGGCGCCCCGCAGTTCCAGGTCGCCGCCATCATCTCGATGTGCATCGTCATGCTCGTCTGCATGACCGAGTCCACCGCCGACATCCTGGCGCTGGGCAAGATCGTCGGCCGGCCGGCGGACGCGAAGACCATCGAGGGCGGGCTGCGTGCCGACACCCTCGGCAGTGCGATCAGCCCGCTGTTCAACGGCTTCATGTGCAGCGCCTTCGCCCAGAACATCGGGCTCGTCGCCATGACGAAGGTGCGCAGCCGGTTCGTCGTCGCCGCCGGCGGCGGCATCCTGATCCTGCTGGGGCTGTGTCCGATGGCCGCCTCGGTCATCGCGCTCGTACCGCTGCCGGTCCTCGGCGGCGCGGGCATCGTCCTCTTCGGGTCGGTGGCGGCCAGCGGCATCCAGACCCTGGCCGGCGCGGCCATGGAGAAGGGCGAGAACGCCCTGATCGTCGCCGCCTCGGTGGGCATCGGCCTGATCCCGATCGCCGCGCCGGAGTTCTACCACGCCTTCCCGAAGGACCTCCTGGTCGTCCTCGACTCGGGCATCAGCACCGGCTGCGTGGTGGCCATCCTGCTGAACCTGGCCTTCAACCACCTCGGTGCCAAGAAGGACCCGGCCCGGGCCGCCGCTCCGGAACCGGTGCCGGTGCACTGACCGGAGGGGGCCCGAACCCGGCCCGGCCGGCCCGAGGGGCGCCGGACGGACCGTACGGCGGTGCGCACGCCACCCACTGCGGGGGTGGCGTGCGCACCGCCGTGTCCGGGGACGGCCCGGAGTCACTCCGGACCGGGCCCCGCCGTGTCCGGGCATCCGGAAGGGCCGAGGGGGCACACCCCGCCGAACCGGATCAGGTACCCGTACAGGGCGATCCGTCGAACTCCCTCTGGAACGTGCGTCCTTGGGGGTCGAAGGCGGTGTACGTCGCGCCGTCCGGCGGTCTACGGGGCCGGGGTCAGGTACATGCCCGTCTGGTCCGCTCCGGCGGTGTTCTTGCAGCCGAACCCGCCGGAGGCCGGCTGGGCGACGACCAGGGCCAGGCAGCGCCCTGCGGCGAGCTGTCCGAAGTGGTTCGGGTGCATCGACTCCTGGACCAGCCCCTGTGTCTCACTGCTGTCGATCCACCGGGCCCACTCGCTGGTCTTCGCCGAGGCCGGGGCGGCCGTGGTCACGAGCTTGCTCGCCTTGGCGCAGACCTCGCGCCCCTGCAGCATGTCCCGGAGGTCGAGGAACTGCACGCCCTTCGCCGCGGCCACCCCCTTGATGCGCTGGGCGATCTGCGGGACGAGCGAGTCCCGCGCCCAGTCGGAGTCCCGGTTCCAGAACGGGCAGCCGCCGGTGTTCAGCCGGCTCCAGTCGCTCTGCGTGTACCGGTTCTCCGCCCCGCGCGGGATCGGGGACGGGTAGGACTGCAGGACGATGCGGTACGAGGCGTCGGCGTACCCGGCCGCGCGCATCACCGCCCGCACCTCGTCGACGGACTTGCCGACGTCCGCCATGACCCGGTCGATCTTCTGGTCCACGCCGTACTGCTGGTCGTCGTGGCAGTAGGAGTTCCAGATGATGAAGTCGTACGCACAGTTCTTGATGATGTCGGCGAAGCCCAGGTCGTTGCCGCCGATGGACAGGGCGATGATCTTCACGTCGTTGGCCGCGGCCACGGCTGCGAGCTGGTCGGCCTGCGGAGCCTCGCCCCTGAAGGCGACGCCGCCGTTGGAGGCGCGGAACACGTTCTCCGAAGTGGCTCCGGAACAGGCCAGGTTGACGGCGACGTCGGCGATCGGACCGGCGCTGCGCACTTCGGCCGAGTCGGACCGGTGGCACCCGCCCGCCGTGGTCCCGTACACCTTGCCGGGGTCGTACGTGCCGCCGCTGATCCAGGCCCGGTCCGTTCCGGCCCGGTTGCCGCTGTTGGTAAGGCTGTTGCCCTTCCAGCGGCCCGCCTCGCCGGAGATGTAGCTGTCGCCCATGGACACCACGGCGGTGGGTCCGTCACCGGGACTGGCGGCCGAGGTCCCCGCTCCGCCGGCCAGCAGGGCGCTGACGGCGAGCGGGAGGACCAACCCGGCCCCGGCGAGCCGTCGCACACGGCTGCCGGCCCGGTCCTTGCTGGCGTTGCGGAATCCGATCACTGCGGAACTCCTGCGGTCGGCCATGGCGAAGCCGGGAACAACTCCGGTGCATGGCTGCGTAAGTGGGGGAAACCGCCGGCCGGTGGCAACCGGAAAGGTGACACGCCGCGCCTTGTTACCGCTAGGTAGCCGCAGATTACGATGCCGTAACGCCCGACCGTTCGTTCGGGGCGGATCATGGTCCCGCCGCACCCCGTCGTGGTGGATCCCGGCCAAGGAGGCACCGGTTGCCCTCCCTGCGTGCTTTGCTGGGTTCGTTCGATCATGGACTGACTGGTGGTGGGTTCCGCCAGGTGCGGGAGGCGGGGCTGTGCAGATTTCCCAGGTGCTGGACAAGGTGGAATCGGGCGACATCGCCCTTCCCGAATTCCAGCGCGGTTACGTGTGGACCCGGGACCAGGTGCGGGGATTCTTCCAGTCGCTCTACCGCGACTACCCCATCGGCGGGCTGCTGACCTGGCACACGAAGGCCGAGACGGCCGACACCCGGGGCGGCTCGCCGGGCAAGGACGGCACGATCCAGCTCCTCCTCGACGGCCAGCAGCGGATCACCACCCTGTACGCCGTGACGCGTGGCGCTCCCCCGAGGTTCTTCGAGGGGAAGGCGGACACCCTGGCCGGTCTCCACTTCCACCTGGACACCGAGGCCTTCGAGTTCTACGCGCCGGGCAAGATGAAGGACAACCCGCTCTGGGTGGACGTGACCCGGCTCTTCAAGGAGGGGCCCGGCCGGCTGTTCGGGATCGTCCAGGCCACGGGCGCGGACCACAGTGCCCAGGAGCTGCACTTCGCCCGTCTCAGCCGGATCCTTCAGATCAAGGACCGCGCCGTGCACATCGACGAGGTCACCGGTGCGGACAAGACGGTGGACGTCGTCGTCGAGATCTTCAACCGGGTCAACTCGGGCGGCACCAAGCTCTCCAAGGGTGACCTGGCCCTCGCCGCGATCTGCGCGGCCTGGCCCGACGCCCGCCCGACGATGAACGGCGCCCTGGCCGACTGGTCTGCGGCGGGGTTCGACTTCAAGCTCGACTGGCTGTTGCGCAACGTGAACGCCGTCGTCCTCGGCGAAGCACAGTTCTCCAAGCTGGCCGACGTGACGGTCGACGAGTTCAGGACCGGACTCGTGAGCACCATCGACGCCGTCTCCCACCTGCTCGACGCCCTCGGCGGCCGGCTCGGCCTCGACCACGGGCGCGTCCTCAGCGGACGCTTCGCCTTCCCCGTCATGGCCAGACTGCTCAACGGCAACGCCGGGGCCTTCCCGGACGCCATGACCCGCGACCGCCTCTTCTACTGGTACGTGCACGGCTTCCTGTGGGGCCGCCACACCGGCGCCACCGAAACCGCCCTCAACCAGGACCTGAAGGCCCTGGACGCCGGCGGCGTGGACCACCTCGTCTCGGTCCTGCGGCGCAGCCGCGGAAGCCTCCACATCCGCCCCGACGACGTCACGGGGTCGAGCATGGGCGCGCGGTTCTACCCGCTGCTGTACATGCTGACCCGGGTCCACGGCGCCCAGGACTTCCTGAGCGGGGTGCCGCTCCGGGACAACATGCTGGGCCGTCTGAGCTCGCTCCAGGTGCACCACATCTTCCCCAAGGCGCGTCTGTACAAGTACGGCTACTCGCGCGACCAGGTCAACGCGGTCGCGAACTTCTGCTTCCTGACCCAGGGGAGCAACCTGCGGATCGGGGCGAAGGATGCCGCGGAGTACCTGGGCGAGATCGAGGACCGGATGCCCGGAGCGCTGGCCTCGCAGTGGATCCCGACGGACCGCGAGCTGTGGCGGACCGAGAACTACCCCGCCTTCCTCGAGGCGCGCAGGGTGCTGCTGGCCGACGCCGCCAACCGGTTCCTCGACGCCCTCCACGACGGTCCCTCGCCCATGGGCCTGGGACCGTGGAAGCACGGCGTCGCCGTTTCCGCCCCGGCCGCCTTCGACCCCGGTCCCGACGTGGACGAAGTGCCCGGGCTCTCCCGCCTGCTGGCGGCCGTCCGAGAGGCGGGCCTGGCGGCGCCCGAGCTCGATGCCGAGGTCACCGACCCGCACACCGGCGCGCCGATCACCGTGGCCGCCGCCTACTGGCCGCTGGGGCTGCACGGCGAGGTCGGCACCCCGGTCGTGCTCGTCGTGGACCCGACCCTCGCGGTGCAGGCCGGGCTGGAGGCCCACGGCCTGCGCGTGTTCCACACCGCCGACGCCCTGCGCGGCTTCCTCGCCAACTCGCTGTCGGAGTACGCCGTGTGACCCGGCGCGGCCGCCGCGTACACGGCTCCGCCCCCGTGCCGGGAGGCGACGGGGGCGGAGTCGGCCGGGTTCGGCCGCTGTGCGTTCAGCCGAAACCGGTTGCTCAGCCGACCAGCTGGTCGTAGGCGGGCAGGGTGAGGAAGTCCGCGTAGTCCGCGTCCAGGGAGACCTGCAGGAGCAGGTCGTGGGCCTGCTGCCACTTGCCCGTGGTGAAGGCCTCCTCGCCGACCTCGGCGCGGATGGCGGCCAGTTCGGCTGCCGCGATCTCGCGGGTCAGCTCCGCGGTGGCAGTCCTGCCGTTCTCGAAGACGACGCCGGCGTTGATCCACTGCCAGATCTGCGAGCGGGAGATCTCCGCGGTGGCGGCGTCCTCCATCAGGCCGAAGATGCCGACGGCGCCCAGGCCGCGCAGCCAGGCCTCGATGTAGCGGATGCCGACCTGGACGGCGTTGCGCAGACCGTCGTACGTGGGACGGGCGTCCA
This sequence comes from Streptomyces sp. NPDC058701, assembly GCF_042715295.1. Classification (NCBI taxonomy): domain Bacteria; kingdom Bacillati; phylum Actinomycetota; class Actinomycetes; order Kitasatosporales; family Streptomycetaceae; genus Streptomyces; species Streptomyces sp. NPDC058701. The sequence goes on from NZ_JBHXSY010000056.1 coordinate 27,315, forward strand.
GGGAGTCGATCGCGATGAGCTCGCCCGGGGCCACCGAGACGTCCTCGCGCAGGCGGTCCTTCTGGTTCGGCTTCTCGCCGAGCACCGCGTCGAAGGAGGCCATGGCGATCGGGACCAGGTCGGGGTGGGCGACCCAGGAGCCGTCGAAGCCGTCGCCCGCCTCGCGGTCCTTGTCCGCCTTGACCTTGTCGAAGGCGAGCTTGTTGGCCTCGGCATCCTTGCGGGACGGGATGAAGGCCGCCATGCCGCCGATGGCGTGGGCGCCGCGCTTGTGGCAGGTGCGCACCAGCAGTTCGGTGTACGCCCGCATGAACGGGGCCGTCATCGTCACCGCGTTGCGGTCCGGCAGGACGAACTTCTCCCCGCCGTCACGGAAGTTCTTCACGATGGAGAAAAGGTAGTCCCAGCGGCCCGCGTTCAGGCCGGCCGCGTGGTCGCGCAGCTCGTAGAGGATCTCCTCCATCTCGTACGCGGCGGTGATCGTCTCGATGAGGACGGTGGCGCGGACGGTGCCCTGCGGGATGCCCACGTAGTCCTGCGCGAAGACGAAGATCTCGTTCCAGAGGCGCGCCTCCAGGTGCGACTCCGTCTTCGGCAGGTAGAAGTACGGGCCCTTGCCGAGGTCGATCAGGCGCTGCGCGTTGTGGAAGAAGTACAGGCCGAAGTCGACGAGCGAGCCCGACGCGGCGGCGCCCTCGAACTGCAGGTGGCGCTCCTGGAGGTGCCAGCCGCGCGGACGCATCACGACGGTCGCGAGCTGGTCGGCGGACTTCAGGGCGTACGCCTTGCCGGTGCGCGGGTCCGTGAAGTCGATGCGGCGCTCGTAGGCGTCGATCAGGTTGAGCTGGCCGAGGACGACGTTCTCCCAGGTGGGGGCGGAGGCGTCCTCGAAGTCCGCGAGCCAGACCTTGGCGCCCGAGTTCAGGGCGTTGATGGTCATCTTGCGGTCCGTGGGACCGGTGATCTCCACGCGGCGGTCGTTCAGCGCGGGCGGGGCCGGCGCCACCTTCCAGTCACCCTCGCGGACCTGTGCGGTGTCGGCGAGGAAGTCGAGGGTGGAGGTCCGGGCGATCTCGGCGCGGCGCTCGCCGCGGAGGGCGAGGAGCTCGGCGCGGCGGGGGGCGAACCGCCGGTGGAGCTCGGCCACGAAGGCGAGGGCCGCTTCGGTGAGGACCTCGTCCTGCCGGGGCAGGGGCTCGGCGTCGACGATGGCCAGCGGAGACGGCGCTGGTGCGGACATATCTGTCACTCCTTCAGCGGCGGTGCCTGGCGGCCGCGGGGAATGCTCGCGCAAGACGGCACGCAGTGCCGTCGGGTGTGGAGAGTTCCGGATTACGGTCGCGGGCGCCGTATGGGGGTTCAGGGCGCTTCTGACCAGTGGATAGTAATTTCCTCATGGTGGAAGTTCAATGGTTTGTTGATGTCGAGATTCTCTGAGTCGACAGATTCCGCTTACCCGTGGCCCTCAGTGCCATCGCCGTCACACCCTGCTCAGAGGAGACGTGCCAGGTCGGGAGGCGTGTCGATGTCGTAGGCCTCCGCGATGTCCGCGCACTCCACCAGGACAAGATCGTCCGCGTGTTGCGCCAGATGGACCCGCGCGCCCCGGTCGCCCGTCGCCGTCACCGCGATGTCCGCCCAGTGGTCCGCGCCGAACAGCACGGGGTGGCCGCGCTCGCCGTCGTACGCCGCGGCAGCCAGGCTCGCGGGGGAGCGGTAGGACGCCAGGACCCGGGCCACGGCCGCGGAACCGATGCCCGGCTGGTCCACCAGCGAGACCAGGGCCGCGGCGGCCCCCGTGCCGGCCAGCGAGGCGAGCCCGACCCGGAGCGAGGAGCCCATGCCCCGCTCCCAGTCCGGGTTGTCCACGAGGGTGCAGCCGGCCAGGTCCGCGCGCTCGCGGACCTCGGCCCCCGAGGCGCCGAGCACCACGTGCACCGGACCGCAGCCCGCCTCGCGCAGCACCCGTACGGCGTTCTCGACCAACGGGCGGCCGCGGTAGGTCAGCAGGGCCTTGGGCCGGCCGCCGAGCCGGCGGCCGCCCCCGGCCGCGAGCAGCAGGCCCGCGATCACGGGCGAGCCGGGTCCGGACGGGGCGGGGTGCGGTGCGCGGGGCGGGACGTGGGATGACATGGCACCGATTCTCGCTCCTGCGGCGGAGCGTCCCCCCGGGCCGGGGCGCCCGCCGGGCCGGTCCGCGTCCGCGCCCCGGCCAGGACGCGGCGTACGGCCGCCAGCGCGGCCCCGATCCGCAGCGGCTCGGAGATCCGGTTCTCACCGGCGGTCAGCAGGGCGCGCTCGTCACGGTCGGTCAGCATTTCGGCTTCTCCTTGCCAATTCAGGGCCAATAAGGCGAGTCTGGTCCTCGATTGGCCTGGCCGGCAGAGCCAATCGGGGGAGGTTGGCATGGGATACGGCCGAGTGGTCCACACCGCGGACAGAACGATCGGCAGCCGCCAGCTGGCGGCCCTGCTGCCGCCCGAGGTCCTGGCCCGCCCCGGCTACCGGGCCCTCGCCGACGCCCTGCGCACCCTCGTCCTCGACGGCCGCGTCGCCCTGCACGTACGGCTGCCGGCCGAACGCGAGCTCGCCGAGGCGGTCGGCGCCAGCCGGGCCACCGTCACCGGCGCCTACGACCTTCTGCGCGAGAGCGGCTACGTCCGCAGCCGGCGCGGCTCCGGAACCTGGACCGAACTTCCCGAGGGCCACGCCCCGGTCGGCGCCCACGCCCTCCTCGGAGCGGGCGGCCACGGCACTGACGGCGACCCGGGCATCGACCTGGCCATCGCCGCCATGGGAGCCCCCGAGGGCGCCCTCACCGACGCACTGGCCTGGGCCGCGCCCCGGCTCCCGGCTGTGGCCCGCACCCCCGGCTACCACCCGTTCGGCCTGCCCGACCTGCGGGCGGCGGTCGCCGAGCGGTTCACCCGGCGCGGCCTGCCCACCCGGCCCGAGCAGATCCTGGTCACCGCCGGGGCGCAACAGGCCTTCTCGCTGGTCGTCAGCCTGCTCTGCCGGCCGGGCGACCGGGTCCTGACCGAGAGCCCGACGTACGCCAACGCCCTCGACGCCCTGCGCCACGCGCGGCTGCGGACCGGGTCCATCGCCGTGTCGGACGCGGGCTGGGACATGGAGATCGCCGAGTCCACCCTGCGCCAGACCGTGCCGCGGCTGGCGTACACCATTCCCGACTTCCAGAACCCGACGGGCGCCCTGATGCCCCCGGAGCAGCGGCTGCGGCTGCTCGCGGCCACCCGGGCCACCGGGACGTGGCTGGTGGTGGACGAGACCATCTCCGACATCGCGCTGGACGTTCCCGCACCCGCGCCGTTCGCCTCGCTCGCCCCGCGGGGCGGCGCCGACCACGTGATCACCATCGGCTCGCTCAGCAAGACCCACTGGGGCGGGCTCCGGGCGGGCTGGATCCGGGCCACCGCCCGGATGGTCACCGAGCTGACCGCCGTCAAGGTCGCGGCCGACATGACCGGCTCGGTCCTCGACCAGCTCATCGCGCTCCCGCTGATCGCGGGCCTGGACCGGTCCCTGCCCGCCCGCCTGGCGCAGCTGCGGATCCAGCGCGAGGCGCTGGTGCGGTCGCTCCAGCGGCACACCCCGGAGTGGTCGTGGCAGCTGCCGCCGGGCGGGCTCTCGCTCTGGGTCGACCTGGGCGAACCGGTCAGTTCCGCCCTCGCCGAGCGGGCCGCGGCGGCCGGGGTCCACCTCGGCCGGGGCGCCCGCTTCGGCGTGGACCCGGGCACCTTCGAACACCGGCTGCGCATTCCGTACACGCTCCCCGCCGACCGTCTGGACGAGGGCGTGCGCCGCCTCGCGAGCGCGTTCCACGACGGGGTCCCGCTCCCCTCGGCGGTGGACCGCCCGCACTGGGTGGCGTGACCGCCCCGCCGGCCCCCACCGGTACTGCCCCCGGTCCTGCGGCCGCCCGCGGAAGTACGCGTTCGCCGCCGGACGGAACATCAGGGCCACCTCCGCCCTGCTGCCGGCCCCCCCTGCGGACACGGACCCGTGCGGAAGACCTACGGGGTGCGGATCAGCCGGCGGCTGCCCGCCGCCGCCACCGCCGAGGTGCGGGAGTCCACGCCGAGCTTGGCGTAGACGTGCACCAGATGGGACTTGACGGTGGCCTGGCTGAGGAAGAGCTTCCTGGAGATCTGCTGGTTCGACAGGCCGTCCGCGACCAGCTGGAGCACCTCCAGCTCCCGCTTCGTCAGCGCCTCCGCCGGGGTCCGCATCCGGTCCATCAGGCGCAGCGCCACCGCGGGAGCCAGCGCCGACTGGCCAGCGGCGGCGGTGCGCACGGCCGCCGCCAGTTCCTCCGGCGGGGCGTCCTTGAGCAGGTAGCCCGAGGCCCCGGCCTCCACCGCCGCCAGGATGTCGGCGTCCGTGTCGTACGTGGTCAGGACGAGCACCCGGGGCGCCCCCGGCCGGGCCGTGATCAGGGCGGTGGCCGCCGAGCCGTGCATGCCGGGGCCGAACTGGAGGTCCATCAGGACCACGTCGACGGGGGTGTCCGCCGCCAGCTCCACCGCCCGCTCGGCGGTCGCGGCCTCGGCGACGACGGCGAAGCCCGGCTCGGTGTCCAGCACCGCGCGCAGCCCGGCCCGCACCACCGGGTGGTCGTCGGCCAGCAGCAGCCGGATCGTCATCGCAGGACCTCCGCGGGCAGGGGCAGGGTGACGGCCACGGCGGTGCCCTGGCCGGGGCCGGACTCCACGGTGAACAGCCCGCCGAGCGTCTCGGCCCGCGAGCGCATCGCCGGCAGCCCGAAGCCGCCGTCTCCCGGGGTCGCGGCCGAGGAGGGCTCGAAGCCCCGCCCGTCGTCCACGACGTCCAGCGTGACCGAGGTGTCCATGAAGGTCAGGGTGATCTCGGCGCGGCCGGCGCGGGCGTGCCGCACGACGTTGGCCAGCGCCGACTGGGCGATCCGCAGCAGGGCGACCTCGTACGGGGTCGGCAGCACGCGCGGCGTACCGCTCAGGGAGAACCGCACCCGGGGCCCCGGAGCCCCCGCGCACAGCCGCTCCAGGGCCGCCGCGAGGGACCCGTGCTCCAGGTCCGGCGGCGTGAGGGCCCGTACGAAGCTGCGCGCCTCCGCCAGGTTCTCCTGAGCCGCCTCACGGGCCCGGGCGATGTGCGCCAGAGCCGCCGTGTGCGCCGCGTCGGCGGCGCCGGCGTGCGCCGCCGTCCCGCGGGCCCGCGGGACGGGCGCCCCGGGTCCGGCGGCGCCCACGGCTCCGCTCGCGCCGGGCCCGGCCGTCCCGCTCGTGGCGGCCGCCCCGGTCCGCCCCTCGCCGAGGGCCCGCTCGGCCGCCCGCAGCAGCAGCTGGATCGAGGAGAGCCCCTGCGCGAGGGTGTCGTGGATCTCCCGTGCCAGGCGCTCCCGCTCGGCCAGGATCCCGGCGCCCCGCTCGGCCGCGGCGAGCTCGGCCCGGGTCGTGATGAGCTCCTCGATCAGCTCGCGGCGCCGCTCGCTCTCGCGGTACAGCGCCTGGTAGCCCAGTACGGTCGCCACCGCCACGGCCCCGCCCAGCAGCGGTCCGAGGAACGCGCCGGGGGAGGCGGCGCTGCTGTGCGCGAGGAACCCGCCGATGGCGGCGCAGGCGGTCGCCGCGACGGCCGCCACGCCCCAGCGCAGCCGCAGCAGGTGGAGCTCCAGGAAGTACAGCGGGAAGGCGATCCACAGGCCGTCGGGGGAGACCGCGAGCAGCGCCGCCCAGGCCGCGCCCAGGCCGGTCAGCCAGAGCGCCCCGGCCCGGGGCGAGCGGTGCACCACGGGCGCCCGTACGCCGGCCGCGTACACGGCGGCGAGCAGTGCGCACCCGGCGAGCACCCACCCGGCCCGGGGCGAGGAGTCGGCGAGGGCGCGGCCGGCGGCCAGCGCGAGCAGCCCGAGGAGCAGCGCGTGCAGGCACAGCCGCAGGACGCGGGAGACGGGGGTCAGGAGGCGGGGTTCCGGAGCAGGCATGGCCCGACCAGCGTAAGCGGGCGCCCGCGGGCCCCGGTCAACCGAAGGATTGATGTCTCGGTGGTCCCTTCGATACGAGGATCACTACTGCGGCGCGATGCCCCGTGCCCACGCGGAACACCAAGGTGGGGGACATGTTCGTCGCATGGAGAGATCTACGGTTCGCCAAGGGCCGGTTCGCCCTCATGGGCTCGGTGGTCCTGCTGATCACGCTGCTGGTCGGCCTGCTGTCCGGGCTCACCTCCGGCCTGGCCCGGGAGAACGTCTCGGCCGTCACGGGACTGCCCGCCTCCCACCTGTCCTTCGCCGCGCCCCCCGGCGGCCAGAAGGTCTCGTTCACCAACTCCCAGATACCGGAGAAGGCCTGGCTGGCCTGGCGCGCGCGCCCCGGGGTGAAGTCGGCCGAACCGGTCGGCATCCGCACCACCAACGCCGTCTCCGGTGAGCGCACCGCCGCCGTCTCCGTCTTCGGCGTCGAGCCGGGCGGCCCGCTCGCACCCCGGGGCTCCGGCCTCGCCCAGGGCCGGGTGGTGCTGACGCAGAAGGCCGCGAAGGAGCTCGGCGGCCTCACCGCCGGGGGCAGGCTCAGGATCGGCCAACTCGAACTGACCGTCGCGGCCGTCTCCGGCACCGCCGCCTTCAGCCACACCCCCGTCGTCTGGACGGACCTCAACGACTGGCAGCGCGTCGGGAACCCGGGCACCTCCCTCGACACGCTCGCCACCGTCATCGCCCTGGACGCGGACGGCGCGGTCACCGCCGCCGCCGACCGGGCGGCCGGGACCCGGACGCAGAGCGTCGACGACGCGCTGGGCGCGATCGGCTCCTACAGTTCGGAGAACGGCTCTCTCCAGCTGATGCGCGGTTTCCTCTTCGCCATCTCCGCCCTCGTCATAGGCGCCTTCTTCACCGTGTGGACGATCCAGCGCAGCGGCGACATCGCCGTCCTGAAGGCACTGGGTGCCTCGACGCCGTACCTCCTCAAGGACGCCCTCGGCCAGGCCGTGGTCATGCTCGTCGTCGGCACGGGGCTCGGCACGGCCCTCGCCGCCGGTCTCGGGGCGCTGGTCAGCGGCGGCGACGTGCCCTTCGTGCTCGACGCGGCCACCGTGCTGGTCCCCGCCGCGATCATGATCGCGCTCGGCGCACTGGGCGCCGCCCTGTCCATCCGGCGGATCACAGCCGTGGACCCGCTGACCGCCCTCGGGAGCGTCCGATGACCCTGCTCGTCCACGACGTCACGCTCACCTACCCCGACGGCGACGGGCGGCTCACCGCCCTGGACGCGGTCACCCTGGACGTGCCGGCCGGCACGCTGACCGCCGTCATCGGCCCGTCGGGCTCGGGCAAGTCCAGCCTGCTGGCGGTCGCCGCCACGCTGGTCACCCCGGAGGCGGGCCGGGTGGTCGTCGCGGGCCGCGACACCGCCCGGCTGAGCGCCGCCGAGAAGTCCGCGCTGCGCCGCGAGGAGATCGGCATCGTCTTCCAGCAGCCCAACCTGCTGGCCTCGCTCACCGCCGCCGAACAGCTCCAGGTGATGGCCCACCTGTCGGGCCGGCCCGACGCGCGGCTGCGCCGCCGGGCCCTGGAGCTGCTCGACGCGGTGGGCCTGGCCGACAAGGCCGACAAGCGGCCCCACCAGCTCTCCGGAGGCCAGCGCCAGCGCGTCAACATCGCCCGGGCCCTGATGAACGAGCCCTCGGTGCTGCTGGTCGACGAGCCGACCAGCGCCCTGGACCACGAGCGCGGCGCGGCCGTGCTCGACCTCCTCGTGAACCTCACCCGGGAGCGCTCCACCGCGACCGTGCTGGTCACCCACGATTACGCCCACCTGGACCGCATGGACCGTACGGCCACCATGGCCGACGGCCGCCTCGCACAGGGCCCGGCCCCGACCGCGGCCCGCTGACCCGGCGTACGGGAAAGCCCCGGCCCCCGCGTCGCGGGGGCCGGGGCCTGGATCAAATACACAAATACCAACCACCAGACGGTGTGAAAAAACGTATGCCGGCATATGCATTTAATCAGGGG
>NZ_JBHXSY010000057.1:0-34567 GCF_042715295.1 Streptomyces sp. NPDC058701
GCGCGTGCGTCGGCCCGCGCGGGCGGGCCGGCGCCCGGGGCGGCCGCCCCGGGCGCGGCCCCCGCGCACAGCAGGGTCAGCAGCGCCGCCGGGAGCGCGGCGAGGGCGACCGGGCGGGGCAGCGCCGGCCGCCTTCCGCCGGGTGGCGTCGGGTTCGTCGTCGGCTGGTTCATCCGCTCGGCCATCCTCGGGTCCTCCGCTGCTCGTCCGGCCCGACGGCCGGTTGTCCGTCCTGCCAGGCGGCCGGCGGTCCGTCCGACCCGGAGATCCGGCCTCGCGGCCGGGCCTCCGGGCCGTGCGCGATCAGACCGGCAGGGCCCAGGCCTGGTCGACCCGGTGATCGCCGCAGGCCTCCAGGCGCAGCCGCTCGGCGGGGGCGTCCGGGGTCGCCGGCGCGGCGGGGGCCGTCAGGCACAGGCCGCTCGCCGCGTCGGTCAGGGTTCCGGAGCGGTCGTGCGTCCACTCCTGCCCGGGCTCCCGCGACTGCCGGGGCGCGCAGGCGGCCAGTTCCACCAGCCCGTCCCCGCCCGCAGTCAGGCACTTGCCGGCCAGCCGCAGGGTGCTGTCGCGGCCCACCGTCCACCGCTGGTCGGGGGCGCCGGTGCAGGCGGCCATGACCACCGCGCCGACGCCGGTGGTGCTGGCGCCGTCGGTGCACTTGGCGCCGCCGCCGACGACCTGTCCCGTCGGGACCGCCCCGGCGCAGCCGCGCGGGGTGAGCCGCCACACCGCGGTGTCGTGCGCGTCCAACCGCCCGGTCAGCGCGTCCGGCACGTTCCGGCGCTCACCGCTCCACAGGTCCTTCGCGTCGGCGCTGCAGCCGGACAGGCCGACCTCGTCGAGCGGCACACGGATGTCCCTGGCACTGCCCGAGCGGTTGAGGACGGCCACCGCGCGGTCGCCGTTGGCGAGGTCCCGCGTCAGGATCTCGAAGGTGGAGTTGGAGGAGACGACCGCGCCCTGACGGCCCAGCGGGTCCTGGTCCAGCTCGATGAGGTCGGTGTTCCCGAGCGCGGCGAGGCCCTCGGGCGTCAGCTCGGACACCTGCGAGGACAGGATGAACGGGGCCGCCATCATGGCCCAGAGGGCGACCTGGCTGCGGCCCTCGGCCGCGGTGAGCCCCGGTGCGCCCGCGATCAGGAAGTCGGGGTCGTTCCAGTTGCCGGGACCGGCGTACCGGCCCAGCCAGCGGTTGTAGCCGTAGTTGCCCATCACCGAGCCCCACCGGGAGGTGGCGGGCGCGGCCGGCTTGTACACCTGGATGTCGCGGCCCTCGCGCCACAGCTGGCCGGTCTCGCCGACCCACCCGAGCACCCGGTGCCAGTCGGCGCCGCCCCACTCGCCCTGCTGGAAGTAGGCGGGCGCGGAGGCCGACAGCACCATGTCGCGGCCGCTCTCGCGCAGCCCCTTCGCGACGGCGTTGTAGGCGTCGCGGTAGGCCTGCTCCTTCGTCGTCCCCGGCGGCACCCAGAGGTTGCAGCCGTCCATCTTGACGTAGTCGACCTTCCAGGAGGCGAACTGCCGCGCGTCCTCGGCGTAGTGGTCCGCGCCACCGCCCTGGGGGGAGCCGCTTCCGGGGTACTTCTCGCAGGTGAGGGAGCCGGCGTCCTGGTAGATGCCGAACTTCAGGCCCTTGGCGTGCAGGTACTCGCCGAGCCAGGCCATGCCGTGCGGGAACTTCTCCGTGTCGACGACCAGCGCACCCTGCGCGTCGCGGCTCCGGGTCATCCAGCAGTCGTCGACGGTGACCGTGTCGTAGCCCTTGGCGGCGAGGCCGGTGGACACCAGGGCGTCCGCGTTCGCGACCACCGTGGCCTCGTCGATGTCGCACATGTAGTGCGCCCAGTTGTTCCAGCCCATGGGCGGGGTGAGCGCGAGCGGGGTGTCCGAGGTCGCCGTCGGCTCGGCCGCCGCGGGGGCGGGGGCGAGTGCGAGGGCGAGCAGGGCGGCCGCTGTCAGGCAGGGGAGCGTCGCACGCAGGCGAGGCGGCACGGAGACTCCAGACGTGGGGCTGTCGTGGACGTGGGGCTGTCGTGCGCCCAGTGCAGCGGCGCGGCTACCCACTGTCAACGCATGTCGACGGTCATCGCACAATGACCAGCAATATGGCCGCAGTCGGCTTCACGCGAAGGAGTGAAGGAGGTGTGCCGAAAGGACAGATACGCCGTATGTTACGGTGTATCTTATGCCGAGACGATCCATGGCCCTGGACCGCGCGACCCCCGCGGTGATCGCCGTCGCCGCCCTGCGCGTCCTCGACGAGCACGGGCCCGAGGGCCTCAGTTTCCGCGCGCTCGCCGAACGGCTGGGCGTCTCGCACGCCACCGTCCAGCGTCGTTGTACCGACCTGGCCGGGCTGCTGGACCTGTGCACCGAGCACCTGGCCGCCCAGCTGCCCGACGTCCCCGCCGGCACGGACTGGGCGCAGGCCACCGAGGAGCGCTTCCGCGCGTTCTACCGGCTGCTCGTCGCCCACCCAGGGCTGCTGGTGCTGCGCGGAGGCCGGCCCTGGCTCGGGCGGCAGCTCCTCGCCCGGCTCGTCGAGCCCGCCCTCGCCGACAGCGTGGCCGCGGGCATGACGCCCGCCGAGGCGATGACCGCGTACCGCCGCATGTACCTGCTCACGCTGGGCAGCGCCGCCTTCGTGGACCACCGCGACCCGGAGGGGGCCACCGCCGCCTCCCGCGCGGCCCTGGCCGCGCTGGACCCGCAGGAGTTCCCGGTGCTGTCCGGCGGACTGGCCGACGTGCTGCCGCCCCTGACGGACCACGAGGTCTACCACGGCGCCCTGCGCCAGCTCATCGACGCCGCCCGGCCCACCTCCTGACGGGGAGACCTCCCATGCACCAGCAGCAGCTCGACTACGCGGCCGTACGCGCCGCCGCCGACCGGATCGCCGGCGGCATACGGCCCGTCGCCGTGGCCCCGGCCGCCGACGGGGTCTGGTACGCGCTGGAGCACCTCCAGCACACCGGCTCCTTCAAGGCCCGCGGCGCCCGCAACTTCCTCGCCGCCCACCACCGGGCCGGCACCCTCCCGGCCGCCGGCGTCACCATCGCCTCCGGTGGCAACGCGGGCCTCGCCTGCGCCTGGGCGGCCCGCGCCCAGGCCGTGCCCGCCACCGTGTTCCTGCCCGCCAACGCCCCGCGCGTGAAGGTGGAGCGGCTGCGCGGCTACGGGGCCGAGGTGCGGCTGGTCGGCGACCGGTACGCGCAGGCCCTCGAAGCCTGCCGGGAGTTCGCCGCCGAGAGCGGCGCCCTGAGCAGCCACGCCTACGACCACCCGCTCATCGCGGCCGGCGCCGGAACGCTGCTCGACGAGATCCGGACCGCGCTGCCCGGACTGGACACCGTGGTCGTCGCGGTCGGCGGCGGCGGACTGTTCGCCGGAGTGGCCACCGCCGCGCGCGAGCACGGCGTACGGGTGATCGCCGCGGAGCCGGAGAACTGCCGGGCGCTGAACGCTGCCCTGGCCGCGGGCCGGCCCATGGACGTCGAGGTCGACTCGGTCGCCGCCGACTCCCTCGGGGCCACCCGGGTGTCGGCGGACGCGCTCGCGGCCGCCCGCCACGGGAACGTGCGGTCGGTCCTCGTCCCGGACGCGGCGATCACCGCCGCCCGGCGCTTCCTCTGGGAGGAGCACCGCCTCGTGGTCGAGGCGGCCGCGGCCACCGCCGTGGCGGCGCTCCGGGGCGCCACGGAACCGCCGGGCGAGCGGGTCGCGGTCATCCTCTGCGGGGCCAACACCGATCCGGGGGACCTGGTGACCCCCGGCGCGTGAGGTGGGGCCCCGTCAGCCGGCGGGCGTGCCCGGGGCGTCCGCGCGCACCACGACCACGGTGCTGTCGGCGTACTGGACCACCTGCTGGCTCACCGAGCCGAGCAGCGCGCCCTTGATGCCGCCGTAGCCGCGGCTGCCGACGACGGTCAGCTCGGCCTCCGCGGAGGCGTCCACCAGCACCCGGGCCGGAGCGCCGTGCTCGACCCGGCGGAAGACGGGCACGCCGGGAGACGTGCCCACGGCCTCCGCCACCGTGTCGGCCAGCTTGAGGCGGGCGGCCTCCTCGGCGGTGACCAGTTCCGCCCGGGCCACGTCCGGGGCCACCCCGAACGGGTTGGTGTTCCACTCCCAGCTCATGACGGCGTGCACCCGGGCGTCGGTGGCCTTGGCCTGGCGGACCGCCCAGCGCAGGGCCTCCTTCGAGTGCTTCGAACCGTCCACGCCGACGACGATCAGCGGCAGGGCGGGCTCGCTCATGGTGCTTCCTCTCGATCCGTCCGGATGATCCCTGTCTCTCCCTGTATACACGGGAGGGGGGGCGGCCCCGAACGACGATCGTCGTGCGGGCCGACGACTTTCGAGGACGGTGCGCGGCCTCTGCCCCCTGCGAGGGTCGGAGCGTCCCGGTGAACGGCACCGGACGCGGCACGGCATGGAGGAACGGCGTGGCTCAGCGCAAGGGTTGTCTGATCGGGTGCGGCATAGCGGCGGTGGTGGGCATCGGCCTCATCGCGGCCCTCGTCTTCGGGGCCTCGAAGGTCCTGGACGCCGCGGACAAGACCCTGCTCGACCCGAAGGTGTACGCGGAGGCCGAGGTCGGCCGGCCGGAGCAGGAGGTGCGCGACCGGCTCCCGTCGGGTGAGACGTTCATCAAGTCCGGCCTCAAGGACGGCGGTCCCGCCGAGCCGACGGGCAACACGTGCTCGTGGTACCTGTCCGACGGCGACCCGGTGGGCGGTACGGAGACGGTGTTCCGGTTCTGCTTCAAGGACGGCACGCTCGCCGAGAAGGTCCAGTACCCCATGAAGTAGGGCCGTCGTTCGCCGCGCGGGCCAAGCGCACGAGTGCCCGCGGAGGACAACCGTCGACAAGGAGTCAAAACGTGCGGGCCCGGCAGGTGCCGGCGCTCTGTCGGCGCCCTGCGCGGACGTCCTCGTACCCCGGCGCATCAGCCCAGTTCGAGAGGGAGGCGGAGAGGAACGCGGAAGGGGGCTCGGCGCCCTTTCGTCGAAAGGGCGACCCGGAGGCCACCGGCCATCGGGCCATCCGTCTCGTTGACGCGATCCCGCTTCCGGACGACCGTGGTCACCGCCCTCCGGCGCAGGAGCCGGACTTCTGTGAAGGCGGCGACGATGACGCGATCGAACCCGACCCGTACCGCTGTCGCCACGCTCGTGGCCGGCGTGCTCCTGTCGACGTCCGCGTGCGGTCTGAGCGGTGGGACGGGGGAAGTGGACGAGGCGGAGCGGACGGGACGGGTGTCGGGCGACATCCGGTTCCGCACCCTCCAGCTGAAGCCCGTGTTCACGTCCTACGTGCAGGGAGTGATCGACGCCTTCGAGGACAAGTACCCCGACGTCGAGGTCACGTGGGAGGACGTCCCCGGCGACGGATACAACGAGAAGCTCGTCGCCGACGCCCAGGCCGGCGCCCTGCCCGACGTGGTCAACCTCTCCACCGACTCCTTCCAACTCCTCGGGGACCGGGGCATGCTCGCCGACGTCGCCAGGCTCGACGGGGCACTGGCCGGGGACTACGTGCCCGGCGCCTGGGAGCAGTTCAAACTCCCCGGCAAGGGCGACGCCGTGTACGCCTACCCCTGGTACGTGACCCCGGAGATCCTCACCTACAACCGGGAGCTCTTCGAACGGTCCGGCCTGGACCCCTCCGAGCCGCCCACGAGCGTCGAGCAGTTCTTCGACTACGCCGAGCGGATCGCCGCCGGCTCCGGGGGACGGTACGCCGCCTTCATGGCCGATCCCAAGGGCCGGCTGCCCGGGGACTGGCAGAAGATGGGCGTGCCGATCCTGAACGAGGAGCGGGACCGGTTCACCTTCGACACCGACCGCGCCGTCGCGTGGGTGGAGCGCATGAAAGACCTCTACGCCAAGGGCGCCATGCCCAGGGAGTCCCTGCTCACGTCCGCCGACGTCAACCAGCTGTACGGCGCCGGCAAGCTGGTCTTCGGCCCCGGCTCCCCGGGCTTCGTCAAGGACGTCAAGCAGAACGCCCCGCAGGTCTACGCGCACACCGAGGTCGCCGGAGCCGTCACCGGAACGCTCGGCCACATCGGCATCTACGCCCAGTCGCTCGGCATCAGGAAGGACACCGCCCACCTCGACGCGGCGGCCGCGTTCGCCGCATGGGTCACCAACGGGCCCAACCAGGTGGAGTTCTCCAGGAAGGCCACCATCTACCCGTCCAACGCCCGGGGCCTCGCCGACCCGCTCTTCTCCGACCGGGGCGACGGGAAGGACGCGGAGACCGTCGCCCGCGCGGTCGGCGCCGAACAGCTGAAGAGCGCCGCTCTCGACGCCAACACCCCCGTCCAGTGGACCAGCCAGGTCGGCGACGCCGTCGTACGGCAGGTGCAGCGGGCCATCACGGGCGAACAGGACGCCCGGTCGGCGGTGCGCAAGGCCCAGGAGGAAGCGAACCGGCTGCTCGCCGACGCGACCGCCGGATGACCGCGGCGGGGGAGGCGGGACCGGAAGCCGCACCCGGGGCGGAGCGCGGGACGTGCGCCGCCCGCCCGGACGGGGCCCGGCGGGGCAGGCGCGGGAAGGCGGCGGGGGAGGCCGACACGGGGCTGGTGCACCGCTCGTGGTGGACCCCGTACCTGTTCCTCGCGCCCGGCCTGGCGATGGTCTGCCTCTTCAGCCTCTGGCCCTTCGTCAACACCGTCGTCCTCTCCTTCACGGACGCCCGCATCCTGCGCGGCGGCACCTTCGTCGGCTTCGCCAACTACACCCGCGCGTTCGCCGATCCCGACTTCTGGGTCGCGGCCGGCAACAGCGTGCTGTACCTCGTGGTCGTCGTGCCGTGCCTGGTCTTCCTGCCGCTGGCCCTCGCCGTCCTCGTACAGACCGAGATCCCCGGCATCGGCGTCTTCCGGTCCGCCTTCTACACCCCGGTGATCGCCTCGGCCGTGGTCGTCGGCCTGATCTGGCAGTGGATACTGCGCAGCGACGGCCTGGTCAACACCGTCTTCCTGAAGCTGTCCCTCGTCTCCGAGCCGGTCCCGTTCCTGACCGACAGCACCATGCTGCTCGTCTCCGCGATGATCGTGACGGTGTGGAAGGGCCTCGGCTACTACATGGTCTTCTACCTCGCGGCCCTCGGGAACGTCCCCGCCTCGCTCCACGAGGCGGCCGCGCTCGACGGCGCCGGCGCCGTACGCCGCTTCCTCAGCATCACCGTCCCCCAGGTGAAACCGATGATGCTGCTGGTGGGCACCCTCTCCGCCATCTCCGCGCTCCGCGTCTTCACCGAGATCTACATCCTCGGGGGCGAGAGCGGCGGCCCCGGCGGCGGCGCCCGCACCCTGCCCTTCCTCATCCGGCAGGTCGGCCTCGGCTTCGCCGGGGAGACGGGCTACGCCTCCGCCCTGTCCATCCTGCTGTTCCTCCTGACCCTGGTCTTCAGCCTGCTGGGCCGCCGCCTGTCCAAGGGGGACGACACGTGAGCGCACCGTCCCCTCCCGGCAGCGGGGAGCCCCGGCGCGCCCGCGCCGACCGCCGGCGCCGGTGGACCGGCCGCACCGGCCGGTACGCGACGCTGCTGCTGGTGCTGGCCGTCATGCTCGGGCCGATCGTCTGGCAGTTCCTGACCTCGATCCGCGGCCGTACCGAGAACGTGTACGACGGGGTGCTGCCCTCGCGTCCCACCCTCGACAACTACGTGCGGGTCGCCGAGTCCTTCCCGCTCCTGCAGTACGCGGGCAACACCCTCGTCGTCGCGGCCCTGGCCGTCACCTCGAACGCGCTGTTCGCGGCGATGGGCGGGTATGCCCTGTCCCGAGCCGCGTGGAGGGGCCGCACGGCGGTGTTCACGGTGCTCGTGGCGACCCTGATGTTCCCGTTCGAGTCCGTGATGATCTCGATGTTCCTCACGGTCCGCGACATGGGCCTGGTCGACACCCTCATCGGCGTGTGGCTCCCCGGAGCCGTGTCCGTCCTCAACATCATGGTCATGCGGGCGGCCTTCCTGGCGTTGCCCAAGGAGGTGGAGGAGGCCGCGGTGCTGGACGGCGCCACCGAGTGGACCCGCTTCACCCGGGTCTTCCTGCCCTCCGCCAAGGGCGCTCTGGCGGTCGTCTGTCTGACCAGCTTCATGGGCGCCTGGGACGACTTCCTGTGGCCCCTGCTCGTCCTCACCGACAGCGACCACTACACCCTGCAACTGGGGCTGAAGACGCTGGCGGGCGCCACCACGGTGAACGACCAGCGGCTCATCGCCGCCGGTGCGATGGCAGCGCTGATCCCGATGATGCTGCTCTTCTTCGCCCTCCAGCGCTTCTTCTTCAAGGGGGTGGGCGACGGCGCGGTCAAGATCTGATCCGCCGCCCGCCGCTCCCGCCTCATCCACCCCGTCCCGTCCTCCGTACGCACCCGCCTCCCTGGAGCAGCCGTCATGCACGATGACCGCAGCATCACCGAACACCGCCTCCGCCGGGTCCTCACGGAGCGCATCAAGCCCGCCGTCCACAGCCGCCCGGTCCCGCTGGCCGTCGAGCGCTGGGATGCCCCCGGCGAGCCCGTCCCCGTCGCCGAGGGACTGGCGGCCGCCTACGGGCCCTGCGCGGTCGGCGACGCCTGGGGTCCCGCCTGGGGCACCACCTGGTTCAAGGTCACCGGCACCGTACCGGCCGAGTGGGCGGGCCGGACGGTGGAGGCCGTCCTCGACCTGGGCTTCGACCGGATGATGCCGGGATTCCAGTGCGAGGGCCTGGTCCACCGGGCCGACGGAGCCGAGGTCAAGGGGCTCAACCCCCACAACGACTGGGTGCGCGTCGCCGACCGGGCCGAGGGCGGCGAGCGGGTCGAGTGGTACGTCGAGGCCGCCTCCAACCCCGTCCTCGTCGACCACACCGCCACGTACGAGGGCGACCGGCAGACCAGCGCCGACCGGCCGCTCTACCGGCTCGCCCGGATGGACCTGACCGTCTTCGAGACCGAGGTCTGGGAGCTGGTCCAGGACCTGGAGGTGCTCTACGACCTCATGACGCAGCTCGGCACGGGCGACGCCCGGCGGTACGCGATCCTGCGCGCCCTCGACGCCGCCCTCGACGCCGTGGACCTCGGGGACGTACCCGGCTCGGCCGCCCCGGCCCGTGCGCACCTCGCCGCGGTGCTGGCCGCGCCCGCCCACGCCTCCGCGCACCGGATCAGCGCCGTGGGCCACGCCCACATCGACTCCGCCTGGCTGTGGCCGCTGCGCGAGACGGTGCGCAAGGTCGCCCGTACCGCGTCCAACGTGGTCGCGCTGATGGACGAGCACCCCGAGTTCGTGTTCGCGATGTCGCAGGCGCAGCAGCTCGACTGGATCAAGACCTACCGGCCGGAGCTGTTCGAGCGGATCAAGAAGAAGGTCGCGGACGGCCGGTTCGTGCCGGTCGGCGGGATGTGGGTCGAGTCCGACACGAACATGGTGGGCGGCGAGGCCATGGCCCGGCAGTTCCTCTACGGCAAGAGGTTCTTCCTCGACGAGTTCGGCATCGACCCGCACACCGTGTGGCTCCCCGACTCCTTCGGCTACACGGCCGCCATGCCGCAGATCGTCAGGCTCTCCGGCTGCACGTCGTTCCTGACCCAGAAGATCTCCTGGTCCCAGGTCAACAAGTTCCCGCACCACACCTTCCGGTGGGAGGGCATCGACGGCAGCCGCGTCTTCACGCACTTCCCGCCCGTCGACACCTACAACTCCGACCTGAGCGGCGCCCAGCTGGCCCACGCGGCCCGCAACTACCGCGAAAAGGGCCGGGGTTCGCGCTCGCTCGTGCCCTTCGGCTGGGGCGACGGCGGCGGCGGCCCCACGCGCGAGCACCTCGCCCGCGCCCGGCGCCAGCGGGACCTGGAGGGGTCCCCGCGGGTCGAGATCGAGCGCCCCGACGCGTTCTTCGAGAAGGCGCGCGCCGAGTACGGGGACGCCCCCGTCTGGGCCGGCGAGCTCTACCTGGAGCTCCACCGCGGCACCTACACCTCCCAGGCCAAGACCAAGCAGGGCAACCGCCGCGGCGAGTCCCTGCTGCGCGAGGCCGAGCTGTGGGCGGCCACGGCCGCGGTGCGGGATCCCGGGTACGCCTACCCGTACGAGGATCTGGAGCGGATCTGGAAGACGGTGCTCCTGCACCAGTTCCACGACATCCTGCCCGGGTCCTCCATCGCCTGGGTGCACCGCGAGGCGCGCGCCACGTACGCGGCGCTGGGGGAGGAGCTCCGGGGGATCACCCGCGCCGCGCAGAGCGCGCTGGCGGGGGAGGGCGACCGGGAGCTGGTCTTCAACTGCGCCCCGCACGCCCGGCGCGGCGTCCCCGCGGGCGGCGCCGGACTCCCCGCCGGAGCCGGCGAGCCGGTCACGGCGGAGGAGCGGCGCGGCGGCGGACACGTCCTGGCCAACGGGCGGCTGCGGGTGGAGGTCGACGGCCGTGGCCTGATCGTGTCGGCCTACGACCTGGAAGCCGGCCGGGAGTCCGTCGCACCGGGCGCGGCGGCCAACCTGCTCCAGATCCACCCCGACTTCCCGAACATGTGGGACGCCTGGGACATCGACGCGTTCTACCGCAACAACGTCACCGACCTCGTGGACCTGGACGCCCTGGAGGTCACCCGGGACGGCCCGGCATCCGCCACCGTCCGCGTCACCCGTTCCTTCGGTTCCTCCTCGGTGGTCCAGTCGGTGACGCTGCGCTCCGGTGCCAAGACGGTGGACATCGTCACGGTCGTGGAGTGGCACGAGACGGAGAAGCTCCTGAAGGCGGCCTTCCCGCTGGACGTGAAGGCCGAACGGTCGGCCTCCGAGACGCAGTTCGGGCACGTCTACCGGGCCACCCACACCAATACCTCCTGGGAGGCTGCCCAGTTCGAGATCTGCGCCCACCGCTGGATCCACCTGGCGGAACCCGGCTGGGGCGCGGCGCTGCTCAACGACTCCACGTACGGACACGACGTCACCCGCGACGTACGGCCCGACGGCGGCCAGACCACCACCGTGCGGCTCTCCCTGCTGCGGGCGCCGCGCTACCCGGACCCGGAGACCGACCAGGGCTCCCACACCCTGTGCTTCTCGCTGGCGCCGGGGGCCGGCATCGCCGACGCGGTCCGCGAGGGCCACGCACTGAACCTGCCCGAGCGCACCGTGACCGGCGCCGGCCCCGTCGCGCCCCTGGTGGCCGTGGACGAGGACGCGGTGGTCGTCGCGTCGGTCAAGCTCGCCGAGGACCGCGGCGGCGACGTGATCGTCCGCCTGTACGAGTCCCGGGGCGGCCGGGCCGCGGCCACCCTCGCGGCCGGCTTCCCGATCGCGGAGGCGGTCGAGAGCGACCTGCTGGAGCGGCCGCTGGAGGGCACGGCGGTCGGACCGGCCACGCCGGCCGGCGCGGTTCCGCTGACGTTGCGCCCGTTCCAGATCGTCACGGTCCGGCTGCGCCGCGCCTGACGGGGGCACGGCGCCGCGGGCGGCCCCGGGGGGAGGCCGTCCCGGCAGCAGTACGGCCCGTCCCGGCAGCGCCGCGGCCGTGAACTGCGCCACAGGGGACCCCGCCCCCGGCCCGTGGTTGCGGGTCCGGGCCAGGGGGAACGTCCGCATTCGGTTATGCACCTAGTTGCAAAACCTGCGCCGGCTCGCTAGAACAGGGTCATCACCCCCGCGCGAGGAGGCGCCCCCATGTCGCAGAGCCGGTACCCGCACCTGTTGAGCCCCCTGGACCTCGGTTTCACCACGCTGGCGAACCGCGTGGTCATGGGCTCCATGCACACCGGCCTGGAGGAGCACGAGGGCGGCTTCGAACGCCTCGCCGCCTTCTACGCCGAACGCGCCCGCGGCGGGGTCGGCCTGATCGTCACCGGCGGCATCGCCCCCAACGACGCCGGCCGCCCCTTCGAGGGCGGCTCCCGCCTCACCACCGAGGAGGAGGCGGCCGAGCACCGGGTCATCACCGAGGCCGTGCACGCCGAGGGCGGGAAGATCGCGATGCAGATCCTCCACTTCGGCCGCTACGCCTACCACGAGGACCTGGTCGCCCCCAGCCCGCTCCAGGCTCCGATCAGCCCGTTCGTCCCGAACGAGCTCACCGACATCGAGGTCGAGCGCACGGTCGAGGACTTCGTCCGAGCCGCCCGCCTGGCGAAGCTCGCCGGCTACGACGGCGTCGAGGTCATGGGCTCCGAGGGCTACCTCGTCAACGAGTTCATCGCGGCCGCGACCAACCGCCGCACCGACCGCTGGGGCGGCGCCTACGAGAACCGCGTCCGCTTCCCGCTGGAGATCGTCCGGCGCACCCGCGCGGCCGTCGGCGACGACTTCATCATCGTCTACCGCCTCTCCATGCTGGACCTGATCCCGGGCGGCTCCACCCTCGACGAGGTCGTCCGCCTCGCCAAGGAGGTCGAGGCCGCCGGCGCCACCATCATCAACACCGGCATCGGCTGGCACGAGGCCCGCATCCCCACCATCGCCACCTCCGTCCCGCGCGGCGCGTACACCTGGGTCACGAAGCGGCTGATGGGCGCGGTGAGCGTCCCGCTCGTCACCAGCAACCGCATCAACACCCCCGAGATCGCCGAGGAGCTGCTCGCCGACGGGCGCGCCGACCTGGTCTCCATGGCCCGGCCCTTCCTCGCCGACGCCGACTTCGTCGCCAAGGCCGCGGCCGGCCGCGCCGAGACCATCAACACCTGCATCGGCTGCAATCAGGCCTGCCTGGACCACACCTTCAGCGGCAAGATCACCAGCTGCCTGGTCAACCCGCGCGCCTGCCACGAGACCGAACTGGTCCTCGCGCCCACCCGGCTGAAGAAGAGCGTCGCCGTCGTCGGCGCCGGCCCCGCCGGGCTGGCCTGCGCCGTCTCCGCCGCCGGCCGCGGCCATGCCGTCACCCTCTTCGAGGCCTCCGGGCACATCGGCGGCCAGCTCGACGTCGCCCGCCGCATCCCGGGCAAGGAGGAGTTCGAGGAGACCATCCGCTACTTCGGCACCCAGCTCGTGGAGAGCGGGGTGGAGGTCCGCCTGAACACCCGCGCCGACGTGGGGACGCTCGAAGGCTTCGACGAGGTGGTGGTCGCCACCGGGGTCTCCCCCCGCACCCCCGACATCGAGGGCGTGGACCACCCCAGCGTCGTCAGCTACCTCGACGTGCTGCGCGACGGCGCCCCGGTCGGCGAGCGCGTGGCGGTGGTCGGGGCCGGCGGCATCGGCTTCGACGTCGCGGAGTTCCTCACCGACAGCGGCGAAGGCGCCTCCCAGGACCCCGCCGTGTACTTCCGGCACTGGGGCGTGGACACCTCGTACGCCGGACCCGGCGGGCTCACCGCCCCCGAGCGGCCGGCCCCGCCGCGCCGGGTGCACCTGCTCCAGCGCAAGACCACCAAGGTCGGCGCGGGCCTGGGCACCACCACCGGCTGGATCCACCGCGCGGAGCTCAAGCACCGCGGGGTCGTCTCCGTCGCCGGAGCCTCCTACGACCGCATCGACGACGAGGGCCTGCACATCACGGTGGGCGGCGAGCAGCGCCTCGTACCCGCCGACACCGTGGTCCTGTGCACCGGCCAGGAGCCGCGGCGCGACCTGTGGGAGGCGCTGCGCGAGGCGGGCATCGAGGCGCACCTGATCGGCGGCGCCGACGTGGCCGCCGAGCTGGACGCCAAGCGGGCCATCCGCCAGGGCACGGAGCTGGCCGCCGGCCTCTGAGCCGGGAGCCCCGCCGACGGGAGATCTTCCCGGCGATGGTCCTTTGCGCTCCAGGGTGTTGTGGCGACCGGGTCGCGGCCGCCACAATCCCCTGGTGACGCTGACACCGGCAGACGCAGAGAAGATCCTCGCCGACCACTTCGCCCCCTGGGTGCTCTCCCTCGGCCTGACCGTCCAGGAGACCGGGGAGCGGCACGCCGTGCTGCGGCTGCCCTGGTCCGACACCCTGGCCCGGGACGGCGGCGGCCTCTGCGGGCAGGCCCTGATGGCGGCCGCCGACACGGCCACGGTCATCGCCCTGTCCGCCGCGCGCGGGGAGTACGGGCCGATGACCACCGTCCAGCAGTCGACCAGCTTCCAGCGGCCGGTGGTCGGCGTGGACGTGCTGATCCGCGTACGGGTCACCAAGCTCGGCCGGCGGATGGCCTTCGCCGACGTCACCATGACCCCCGAAGGCGCCGACGAGCCGGCCGCGACGGCCTCCACGGTCTACGCCCTGCTCGGCTGAGACCGGGGCCGTCCGGGTGCGGCCCCTCCGCCGCCGTGCTCGCGGCCTGCGAGCAGGACCCGTCCCCGACGTGCTGCGCATGGACTTCGCCGCTGTGTTGCGCGAGGCGCGGGAGAGCCCGCTGTCGGGCCTTTTGGCGCGCGCCCGAGCCGCACCTCTGCGATCGTGGACCCCATCGCGGATCGCGCCGCGGACCGCACCGGGTCGCACGAGGAGTCGACATGTCCGGACAGTTCGAGGCGAGCGTGGAGATCGACCGGCCGATGGAGGCGGTCTTCGCCTACCTCGCCGACGGGCGCCACGACCCGGAGTTCAGCCCGCGGGTGCAGGAGATCACCAAGACGCCCGACGGTCCGACCGCCGTCGGCACGGTCTTCCGCAGCACGGTCAAGGACGCGGGGATGAAGACCGGACGCGAGTTCCGCATCACCGCGTACGAGCCGCCCGGCCTGATCCGCTGGACGGAGCAGACCAGGAACCTGGTCACCGCGTCCGGCGGCTACGACCTCGAAGCCCTCCCCGGCGACCGCACCCGGGTCCGGATCTTCAACACCCTGGAGGGCCACGGGATCGGCAAGCTGCTCGTCGGCCTGGCCGTGAGCGCGGCCCGCAAGGACGCCCCGGACTTCGGCCGCCGCATCAAGGCGGCGGCCGAATCCTCCCTCGCCTCCTGAAGAGCCCGTGCGCCCCGTGTCGGGAGGGGTGCCGCGGCCGTGCCGACCGGTCAGGGGGTCAGGAACCGCCCGGGTCCGGCCGGGAACGGCGCCTGCTTCGACGGGTTCCGCGAGAGCCGCTGCCCGGGGTCGGCCGGCGGGCGCTGGCAGGTCACGTCCCGGGCGGGCAGCCGGCCCGTGGTCAGGTAGCCGTTGACCACGGGGTTGACGCAGGACGCGGGGTCGATGAGGTACACGGCGTGGCCCTCACCGCCGGCCGCCAGGACCATCCGCGAGCCCTTGAGCGCGCGGTGCAGGCCCTGGCCGCTGGTGAGCGGGGTCTGTGAATCCCACTCGTTCTGCACCGTCAGCACGTCGGCCCGCTTGGTCATCGGCGTGGCCGACTCGACCGGCCGGTCCCAGAAGGCACACGGCTTGATGTTGGACGCCATGTCCCCGTACAGCGGGTACTTCGCCTTGTCCTTCGCCGCGTCCCTCGCGTACTGCTCGGTGTAGCGGGGCCAGGCGCCCGTGTCCCCGCACAGGACCGACCACAGGACGGCCGTGCCGTTGTCCGCGACCGGCTGCGGGTCGGCGGCCCGGCCGGCGGAGATCAGCTTGCCCAGGTCCGGCGCGGCCTCGCCCCCCGGCGGGAGGGTGCCCTCGGCCGCGGCCTTGATCTGTTTGACGATGGCCGAAGCCTGCGAGGGATAGAAGAAGACGGCTCGCGCCGCCCGGATGTCGACGCCCGTGAGCTTCGTGCCGAAGTAGTCGATCGGTTCCCGGTCCGCGCGCTCCACCAGCCCCCAGAACGTCTCCGACACCGCCTCGGGCGTCGTGCCGAGCCCGTACTGGTCCGAGCGCTCGGCCGCCCATCGGGTCCACCGGTCGTACGCGGGCTCGGCCTCGGTCGCCCACACCTGGATCATGCCGCGCCAGATGCGCTGCGGGTCCACACCGCTGTCCAGTACGAAGCGGTCGGTACGCTGCGGGAACATCTGCGAGTACACCGCGCCGAGGTAGGTCCCGTACGAGTAGCCCACGTACGAGATCTTCCGCTCGCCGAGCACCGCGCGGATCGTGTCCATGTCGCGCGCCGTGTTGCGGGTGGTGATGTACGGGATCACGTCGCCGGACTTCTCGCGGCACTTCTCCGCGACGGTACGGGCCCAGTCCACGTCCGCCGCGTACGTCTCGGGCCGGTACGGCCGGTCGATGGCTTCCTCGGCCGGGGTGAGTCCGCAGGTGATCGGGCTGCTCCGGCCGACGCCGCGCGGGTCGAAGCCGATGAGGTCGTACCTGTCCCGTACGTCCTTAGGCATCATCTCGTTCATCATCAGCGGGTCGTGGAGCCCGCTGCCGCCCGGCCCGCCGGGGTTGAACAGCATGACGCCGTGCCGCTCCGCGGGGTTCCCGGTCTTCATCCGGGATATCGCCAGGTCGATCGTGCGGCCCTCAGGACGCCGGTAGTCGAGCGGGACCTTCAGCGTGGCGCACTCGAACGAGGCCGGCTGGTCCTCCGCGCAGCGGCTCCAGGCGGGCTTCTGCTTCAGGTACGCAGCCTCCGGGGCGGCGGACGCCTGGGTCGCGCCCAGCAGCGGCAGGGCGGTCGCGATCAGACCGGCGGTGGTGAGCAGCGGTGCGAGGCGTTTCAAGCGCACGGGCCGTTCCTTAGGGTCGGTGAATTTCAGCGAATTCGCTTACCCGTCCACCTTGTTGCATACGAGCGTGCGGCCGAATCATCCCGAAGGGCCGGTCC
Source organism: Streptomyces sp. NPDC058701 (assembly GCF_042715295.1). Classification (NCBI taxonomy): domain Bacteria; kingdom Bacillati; phylum Actinomycetota; class Actinomycetes; order Kitasatosporales; family Streptomycetaceae; genus Streptomyces; species Streptomyces sp. NPDC058701. The sequence goes on from NZ_JBHXSY010000057.1 coordinate 16,607, forward strand.
CTGTGCACCTCATGAATGAGCTGAAATCCGGACAACTGGCCGACACGCCACGTTCGTTGCGCGGGGCCGCCGGGCGTGGAAGGCCTCGCGCCGACGCCGCGGTGCGGTGCGTCAGTGGCCCGTGTGATCGGCGCCGTTCTCCAGGGAGCCGCCGATCCGGCCGCGCAGGCCGCCCAGGGCTTCCGCGGACTGCGCGGTGACCACCCACCGGTCGCCGACCAGGTACAGGCCGCCGTACGCCTGGGCCTCGGTCAGCCAGGAGCGCAGGCCCTGCTCGGCGGCGAACGTGGCGATGCGGTAGGGGCCCTGCGTGCTCTCGCAGCCGCCCTGCCGCAACTCCTCGGCCTGCACGCTCACTTCGGCCGCGCATCCGATGGCGGCGGCGATCTCCTCGATCGTGGTGGAGGGCGTGCCGGGGGAGGGGGCGCCGGACGCGGACCCGGCCTTCGCCGGGTGGGCCGAACCGTGGCCCGCCGCGGGGTGCGCGGCGGAGGCCCCGGAGCAGCCGGCGCTCAGCAGCGTGGCGCAGACCGCGGCGAGGGCCGCGAGTGCGTGCCGCGGCCGCCGGATCCGCCGGATCCGGTGGATCCTGCACGGTCGGATGTCGTCACGCTGCGGTTCGGTCCTCGGCATCGGTACCTCATCGGCTGGTCGGAAGAACGGCCGCGGTGTCCCGGGCGCGGGGAGGTCGCCCGGGACACCGCGAGTACGGGGCGCGGGATCGCCCGGACCGCCCTTTCGGGTCGGGCCCGGCCCGCGAGCGACGGCCTGGGTGCTGTCGTCCAACCTGCCCAGGCCGCTCGGAGATGCTGCGGTGTCCGAGGGGGGTGCGGCCTAGCTCACGGCCTTGGCCTTCTTGCCCTTCTCGGTCACGGCGAACCAGAGGCCCTGCTTGTTGTGCCCGGTGATGTCACCGGCTTCCTTGTCTCCGGTGAACGAATAGACCGGCCAGCAGTCGATCGTCAACTGCTCGCTCCCGTCGGGCCTTTTCACCGTCCCGATCAATTCGGCGGCGATTCCCTTGACCTTCGTCTTGTCGACCGGCTTGGCGGGCTTCCAGGTGTCCAGGCATGCGCCGACGCAGCCGATTTTCATCGGCCACGCGCTGTCCTTGTCGAAGCGATAGAGCGTCCGCCCTTCCGCGTCGGCGACGATGGTGCCCAATACGGCATTGGCGCGGGCGGAAAGCTCGATCGCGGCTTCCTCCTGCTTCTCCTCGGACGCCTCCGGCGCCGGGGCGGGGGCCGGGGCGGCGCCGGTCCCCGATCCCTGTCCCTCCCCCTTCCCGCCCGCCGCGGCCGGCTTGCCGTCGGCCCCCAGGACGTGCCAGGTGCCGCCGACGCCCTCACCGAGCGTGTCCCCGGGCTTGGTGTCCTTCGCATAGCGGTACACGGGCCACCCCGCGAGCGTCAGCTGCCGGGTGCCGTCGGCGCGGGCGACCGATCCGAGCAGGCCCGCGTCGATGCCCGCCCCGGCCTTCGCGTCGTCCGCCGCCACCGCGGGCCAGACCTTGGCGCAGTCGCCCTCGCAGTTCGACTTGGGCGGCTTCGGCGTGTCCTTGTCGAAGCGGTAGAGCGTCCAGCCCTCACCGTCGGTGACCGCGGAGCCGAGCCCCGGGACGTCCCGCAGCTTGAGCTCCCCGGCCGGACCGGCCTTGGCGGCCGCGCCGGCCGCGTCGGGGGTGACGCTGCCGTAGCCGGCGCCCGCGCCCGCTCCGGCCTCCATTTCGGCCCCGTAACCGCCATTCGAATCATAGGTCGATCCGAGCTGTTTACCGGAGCCCGCCGGCTGTACCGCACTCGCATTTCCGGAGGACGTGTCGGCGGCTCCGCATCCTGCGGTCAGCAGTAGTACCGCTACCGCCGATCCGGCGATTACTCCACGACGCCTTGTGTTCACGATCTCTCCTTCAATTCGGTTCCGTGTTCGCGTGCCTTCGCTCATTGATACGGGGCCCGAACCGGCGGAAGTCCACATCCCACGGAATTTGTCAGATCGCGCCAACATTGAACTCGTCAGCGGGGCACGGCCGTTCACGGCGTCATTCCAGGATGCGCAGGGCGAGCGCCGGGCAGCGCCGTACGGCGCGCAGCGCCTTCGTCCGGAGCCGGCCCGGCACGGCCATGGAGGCCTCGGCGGGATAGCCGTCCGCGTCGAGCCGCACCACGTCGGGGAGGATGTCCACGCACAGCCCGTGCCCCTTGCACAGCGTCCAGTCCACGACGAGCCGTTCGGGACTCTCGTCTTCAGGCAGCGGCAGCGCCCCCAGGACCCGCCTCCCGCACCCGCTGCCGAGGGCGTGGTCGCGGAACTCGTCGGGGAACGCGGAGAGGGCCGAGGCGACGAAGCGCGAGGTGCCGTCCGGATGGCTGCACGCACCGCGCTTCATGACGCCCGCCATCCGGGCCTCCAGCATCTCCAGCGCCGTCCTGCCGCCGCCCCGCAGGGCCTCGTCCAGTACGTCGGCCAGGGCGGGCAGTCCCCGTACGCAGGGGCCGCACTGGCCCGCCGTCTCGTTCGCCATCCAGCGGGTGACCCGGGCCACCTCGCCCATCGGGCAGGTGTCCTCGGGCAGCGGGAGCACCGCTCCCGCGCCCAGTCTCGCGCCGAGGGACTCCAGGGACTCCCGGGAGATCTCGGCGGTACGCGCGGATCCGGGGTCCAGCCACTTGCCGTGGTAGCCGCCGACGAGCACGCCCTGGCCGGGGGAGGTGCCGCACAGCTCCAGGACGTACGCCATCGAGGTCCCGGCCGGTACTTCGACGACCGTGGCCCCCGCGACGGTCAGCATGATGGTGCCGGGCTCCGACGGTAGCCCGACCGCCCGGAAGTCCAGCGCCCCGATCCGCGCGGCGAGGGCCAGCTGGGCGAAGGTCTCGGTGTTCGACAGCAGGGTGGGCACGCCGCCCAGTCCCCGCTCGCTGGTCCGTACCTTCTGTCCGGAGGGAAGGGTCGGACCGCCGTTCAACCCGCTGATCATCGCGGTGCCCTCGCCCGTGACGAAGCGTTCGGGAAGCCGTCCCACGCGTAGTCGGCGGCCGGACGGGCCGCGCTCCGCGATGGCCTCCCGCACCGACTGCTCCACGTCGTCCCGGGTGACGGCGACCACCACGTCCTCGGCGTCGAGCGCCGCGGCCGCCAGCAGGGCTCCGTCGATGACCAGGTGCGGGGCGTGCAGCAGCAGGGCCTTGTCCTTGAGGCAACTCGGCTCCCCCTCGCTCCCGTTGACGACGACCGCGGTCCGGCCGTCGCGGCCCCGGGCCGAGCGCATCACGGCGCGCAGCTTCCGGTGGAAGGGGAAGGCCGCCCCGCCGCGCCCGCGCAGGTCGATGTTGTCGGCGAGTTCGACGAGCTCGTCCGGCCGGTAGAGGGGGAGCGAACCGTGGGTCGTCAGGTGCGCGACCCGGTCGAGCCGGGGAACCTGGTCGAGTCCGGCCAGCAGCCGGGGAGCGCCCACGCAGCCGAGGCTGGGGCGCGGACCGCCATTCACAGCCACCGCTCGCGGGTGGCGAGGCGCTCGGCCGGAACGTCCTGCGCTCCGGAGGCCTGGTTCGGGATGTAAACGGTGGCGGCGTACGGCGGGTTCGCGGCGGCGTACGGCGGGTTCGCCGCGGCGTACGCCGGGTTCGCCGCGACGTACGGGGGGTTCTCGGGCCGGGGCGGCGGCGGGGCGGGCTGCGGGGGCGGCCCGTCACCGCCGCGCTCCGGACGGGTCCGTGCGAACGAGGCCTGCCCCAGCCGCGTGGGCGCGATGCCCGGCTGAGCAGGCGGCCGGAAACCCGTGCCGTCCATGCGGGCCTTGACGCGCACGGCGACGAGGGCGGCGACGCCGATCAGGCACAGGGCGTAGGCCACCGTCACCCATCCGCTGGCCGAGCGGCCGGACTTCAGCCCGTGGACCAGGGAGGCTCCCCAGGCGGGGTAGGCACCGAAGTGCAGGACCCGCCACCACAGCGAGCGGCTCTTGGTGGCGAAAACGCTGCGCAGCGCGCCGGACACGGCCACGGACACGAACAGGTAGCCGGCCAGGGTGCCGAGGCCGATGAGCACCGGCTGGTCCACGTCGGTGAAGGGAAGGGCGGCCGCCGTGGCGGTGGTCTGCGACTCGGCGACCTTGACCCAGATGTGCAGGGCCAGAAAGCTCAGCCCGGACACGGCCAGGCCCCGGTGCACGCCCTGGGCGATCAGCCGGTGGCCCGACCCGAGCAGGGTGCGGTCGGTGGCCACGAGCCCCCACAGGACGGTGGAGGTGAGCGAGACGAGCGAGAGGACGCCCGCCCCGAAGTCGAGGAAGTCCCACAGCTGGGTCAGCGCGCCCGCACGGGCGGCGATGACGAGGGTGACGACGGCCGCGCCGGCGGCGGCGACCACACCGGGCCGCAACCGTCCGGACGCGGGCAAGAGGGAGGGTCGCCGAACGGCCCGCCTGCCGGCGGCCGGAGCCGTCGCCGCGGCGTGGCGGCTCCGGGAGCGGGCTCTGTGCGAGCGTGGCATGTGGGGCTGGGACAGGGGCATCCAGTATCTCCTGTGCGCCTGGGTGCCGAGCACTCCACCGGCGCTCGGCACCCGGGGGTCGTGGTCGGTAGTGCCCGGCAGCGCTGTGAACTCCTGCGCCGGCCGAGGGAGCTAGGGGCCGGAGTGCAGAAGCATCGTGGAGCGGTCAGGCGTCACCACGGGATTTATCGAAACGTGATAATTTCTCGCACCGCGTCTCCGGGGCATCGAACAACACCGGAAGATTCCCCTCCAGCGGAGGTTGTGACAGGCCCCCGCACCGCCCGCCATCTACGCGTACTCGTCGGTAAAGACACGGCAAAGTTGCGGGACCGCAGATGGCCGGACCCCTCTAGGAGGGAGTACGAGGGCCTCAAGTCTCCATGTCAGACCCCACTGTTGACAAGGAGTCAACCTCGGCGGGCTTGCCGCACTCCGGGCAGGCCTCACCCCGGCACGAACGAGGAAAACGATGTGCGAACTTCTGAACCGCATCTGGTCCCGCCCAAGAGGCGAGTGGACCCGCGTCCTGCGCAGGGAACTTCCCACGCTGGCTGCCGAGATAGTGGAGGAGCTTCTGCATGGAATTCCGGGACTTTCCACTCTTGTCTATGACAACGATGCCCTCGACGACGAACTGCTCAGACAGTGCGTGGAGGAGGCGCTGCTGAACGCCCTCGGCTATCGCGACGCCCAGCCCCAGACACATGCCCAGTCCCCCTCCCCGACCCACCCGCAGGCGCGGCCCGAAGTGCCGCGCCTGTCCAAGGTGCCGTCGCAGGTACGACCGCGGATCGCGGAGGTGAAGGAGGACGGCAGGGAGAAGTACAGGGCGAAGGACCAGGACAAGGAGAGGGGCGCGGAGGAGGACCGACACGACGGCCGGCGGACCGTTCTGGAACACGCCCGCGCGCACACCCCTGACCGTTCCCGAGAACACAGCCGCGAGGACGGACCCGGCGGCGGGCACGGAACCGGCGGCGGCCACGGGGATCCGCGCGGCGACCGGCCGGAGCCGGCCACCGTGCCCGACGGGGCGCGCCAGGAACTCTTCAAGGCCCTCACCGACGACCGGCAGGCGTCCGAGAGTTCCCTGGGCGAGCTCGCCGAAGCGGCCGGCTGGCCCCTCCCGGCCGCCGTGCGCGCCGTGGCGCTCGCCGCTCCCGGCGACGCCCAGCAGCTCGCCGCCGTACTGGACGACACGCTCGCCGGCATGTTCGCCGGCCGCCCCTGCCTGCTCGTCCCCAGCGCCGACACCGATACCAGAGCCCCGCTGGAAGTTCCCCTGCGCGGCCGCTTCGCCGCGGTCGGCCACGCCGTACCGCTGCGCGACACGGCCTCCTCGCTCCGCTGGGCGGTCCGCCTGCTCGCCCTCACCCCCAACCGCGGAGGGCTGGACGCCAGGCCCGTCTTCGTCGACGACCACCTCTCCACCCTGCTCCTCCTCCAGGACGAGCCGCTGGCCCACGCCCTCGCCGCCCGCTGGCTGCGACCGCTCGCGGACCTCACCCCGCGTCAGAGCGAGCGGCTGGAGGTGACGCTGCTCGCCTGGCTGGAGGGGGGCGGCGCCCCCGAGGCGGCGAAGGCACTGAGTGTGCACCCGCAGACCGTGCGCTACCGCATGCGCCAGCTGGAGAAGCTCTTCGGTACCGGCCTGCGGGACCCGCGCACCCGCTTCGAGCTGGAAATGGCCCTGCGCAGCCGCCGGTTGATGGCCCAGGTGCGACGCCAGCACTCGCGGGTGGGCCGCCGGGCGGCCCGTGTGGTCACCGCCGACTTCCCGGCCCTGGCCGTCGGGAGGATGGCCCGCGTCAACGGCCTCTGACCCGCGGCGCCGCCGGCCCGTGCACCAGGAGGGCCCCGGCCCGGACCCGTCTCAGCGGGGTCCGGGCCGGGGCCCTTCGTACGGGACAGCCCTTAGTGTGCGGCGAGGGGGGCGGACACCGCCCCGCGCATCGTCGCGTTGAGGTCCAGGAGTTCCGCGTAGGCCAGGGCGCAGCCGCCGCACTCGGACAGGTGGCGGACGAGCCCGCGGGACAGGTGCGCACCGCCCCGGCGGACGGCGGGGCCGAGCTGCCCGGCGTAATGGCGGCACCGGCCGTCGGCGGCGGCCTCCACATGGGCGCGCAGGAACGCCTCCCGCAGTCCCTCCCGGGCCCGGAACGCCAAGGAGGTCACCGCGCTGGGCGTGATGCCCAGCAGCGCGGCGACCTGGTGCGGGGAGATCCCTTCCACGAGCGTGTGCCACAGTACGGTCCGCCAGCGCTCCGGCAGCCCGGCGAACGAGCGGGCGACGAGCCGGCGGTCCTCGCCCGCCACCCACTGCTGCTGCGGGTCCCCGCCGACCGGACCCGGCTGCCGCCAGGTGTCGAAGTCGGAGGTCAGCAGGGTCCGGCCCGCGCCGTCGCGCCACTGGATGGCCGTGTGCCGGACGACGGACAGCAGGTACGAGCGCCACGGACCCCGCGGTCCCGCACCGGCCCGGACGGCCTGGAAGGTCCGCAGGAAGGCCTCCGACACCAGGTCCTCCGCATCCTGCGGAGACCGGCAGCAGGTACGGGCGTACGCCAGTGCGGCCCGCCGGTGACGCCGGTAGAGCAGGGCGCAGACCGCCGGGTCCGCCTCGCCCGCGCCGTACCCGCGGCGCAGCAGCAGCGTCAGTTCCGCGTCGGAGGGCGGGGGCGGGGCCCCGCCCGGGGTCCGCGGGCCGGCCGCGCTGTCACGAGAGCCTGACATGCCACTCCTCGGAGGTCGGGACCCGGCGGGACCGGGGGCCGCGGGGGCGGTGCCGGCCCGGAGTCGGCTCCGGACCGACACCGATCCCGGACCGGGCGCGATCGTGGGGGAGGAGGGGGGCGCCCGGCCCGGGAGCAGGGGACCGCGCGGTGCGCGGCGCGGGGTGTCAGCGGCAGACGCGACCGCCGTTGATGCAGTTCACCGCCTTGTTCATCAGACCGTTCGACATCACGTTGATGAAGTCGCCGTGGTCGGTCACCGGCTTGTGGAGCTGCTCGGGGAAGCTGTCGACCGCGAACCGGGCACCCGGTGCGACGCCGTACGTGATCCGCTGCACCAGCTGCGGGATGGCGGTGAAGCCGTTCGGGCAGCGTCCCGCCTTGTCCGGGAAGGCCACGTGGGTGCGGTGGTTGGCGCTGTCGGCGTTCTTGCCGTCCCAGCAGCTCTGGAAGGTGAAGGTGCGGACCACGTCACTGCCCTTGGGGCAGACCGGGTACTTGTCCTTCAGCTGACGGTTCTCGAAGCCGGTGCAGCTCCACGAGGCGTTGGCGTTGGCGGTGCCGTTGGTGAAGGCCTTGGCGTCACCCGTGATGATGCGCAGGAACCGGGGCATGGTCGTGACCTGGCCGACCGGGCTGCCCTTGAAGGTCATCGTCACCTGCTTCGGCTGCAGGATCGTGCCGATGTTGCCGTCCTTGCCTCCTCCCGGAGCCTGGGCGTCCCGCTCCGCCTTTCCGTCGCGCAGCCGCAGGACCGGCCAGTAGTAGGTGGACTGGTCTCCGTTGGTGCAGGTGGTGCCGGAGGCGGCGAGGCTGTTGTTGGTGGAGAACGCGTCGGTGGTCTTGTTGCCCACGTAGTCGTGCATGTGGTGCGCGCCGTTGGAGACGCCGGGGGCGACGATCACGTTGTCCGGGTTGAAGTGCTTTTCCTCGTTCCGCCCGCAACTGGAGCTGAAGGAGCCTCTGGAGGCGCCGGACTGGGCCGCGGGGGTGCGCACGTTCGGCCGTACCTTGGTGATGTTGACGAAGTCGCTCTTGGCCGGGGCACCCTTCTGGCCGCTGCTCTTGACGGCGCTCGCGTCGGCCGCCTGGTTGGCGTCGGCCGGGGCCTGCTTCATCTCGCAGCCGCTGAGCGCCTTCAGTTCCTCGGGCTTCTGGGCGCCGTTGTCGCCGATCGCCCCGGCCACCTTCTCGATGGTCTTGCCGCGCTGGTCGCGCAGCTCACCGAGGAGGGCGTCCCCCGTGGCCTGGCCCGCGGCGAGCCGCTTGTAGGCGTCGGCCACCTGGGCGTCGAGCTCGGCGAGGTTCTCGCCCACCTGCGCCTTCGCCTGCTCGGGGACCGCGGTGAGCTTGTCGCCCACGTCGGGGCAGTCGATGGTGGCGACGGACTTGCCCCCACGGTTGTCGTCCTGGCCGGCGGAGGCGTTGCCCGCGATGACGGCTACTCCGCCACCGCCCAATACCAGAGCGGAGACCACGGCGAGGAGCTTGTTCGAGATCCGGGGGCGTTTATGGCCTTTTTGGCTCATGTGATCACTTCACTTCGTCGATCGGACATCGGAGGGGAGTGCGGGAGCGCCCAGGAGGGCGACGGGCTTGGGGGAGGGGGGCGCGGGCTGGTCGGACAGGGTGTCGAAGTCGACCAGCCCGCTCGCCTCCAGCACCGAGATGTGGTCCAGGACGGTGGCGTTGGCGGACGTGGCGAGCGCGCGGACCATGGAGTTGCGGGTCTGGGCCCGGATGCTGGCCACGAGCGAGAAGACCTTGCCGTGCGCCCGGCGCAGCAGCTGGACGAACAGCCGCTCGTACTGCTCCCCTTGGCCGGCCGCCGTCATCTGCGCGAGCCAGTCCTGCTGTTGCGCGGAAGGCTGGTCGGGCAGCGCGACGCCGAGTGCCTGGCCGACCTGGATGACCTGCCGGTCCAGTTCGGTGTGGCCGTCGACCAGGTGGTCCCCCGCCGTGCGGATGGAAGGGCGGGTACCGCGTTGCTGGGCCTGCTTGCCGGCGGGCAGTTCCCACAGTCCGGCCAGGCGCACCTTCCGGATGAAGTCGCGGTCCGCCGGGGTCAGGGGCCCGTACGCCGTACTCATGATCCCGGCGCCGTCGTCGTCGCCGGCCGGTCCGGCCGCCGACGCGGAGGCGCGGCCGCCGAAGCTCTCCACGGGGATCAGCAATGCGATCAACGTGACGGCGAGGGCGGCGATGACGACGCCGCTTCCGATCGTGTATCTCGTGGCCACCGACAAGCCGCTGGCGGATCGCCGCCGGAATGACAGCACTGTGCCTCCTTGCTCAAGGGCCGGGAGGGGTGCGGGGGCTGGAGGTTCCGCACGTGCCGTGCGGTGCACGCCCGCATTCCCGGGGTGCCACGGGACGCTAGTGCCCCATGTGGTGCCGTCACGGCCGGACCATCACCATTGGATAAACATCCGGGCAAGTACCCGGAAGCCTGGTACCTTGCCGCGTTCCCCACCGGAACCGAATCCCGCTTTCCACGCCCGGACGAGGGCCGGGGGCGCGGGCGGAGGTGTCGTACGAGCGCATGGGGGAGTACCGCTCCGGCCGGCAAAGACGGTCACGGAGTCCCGTTGACGCGGTGGCTGTACGGTTCGTTGCGCGCCTCGGAGCCGTTCGTGGTCTCCTCGGCCCTCCTGGCGACAACCCGGTTCGCGGTGGTCGCGGAACTCCCCGTAGCGGTAGAGGTCTCCCCCGCTCGTGCGGCAGAGAGTGATCTGCTTGTTCTCCGTGCCGGAGCCCGCTGACCAGGGCGAAACGGGCGCGGGGCGCCAGGGTTTCCCTTGGACGCCACGTTCTCGGTCCTCAGCCCGAGACGGCCTCGGCCCAGCCGCGGTTGACGGCCTCTCTGGCCTTCTCCGTCTGCGCCTCCGTCGGAAACGTCGGCGTGCCCTCGACCGTCGGCAGTTTCTCGGCGGCGGCCTTGTCGAGGGTGCCGTCCTTCTCCATGGCATCCACGAGGACGGGGCGTGCATAGGCGCCGAGCCGGAGGTTCTGGCCTTCCGGGCTGAAGACGTACTCCTGCCACAGACGTGCCGCCGCGGGGTGCGGTGCGTCCTTGTTCACCCCGTTCGCGTAGTACTCGGCGAAGCTGCCGTCGAAGGGGATGGCGGTCCGCCAGTCGACGTCCGCGCCGTTCTCGCGGAATTCGTCGGCGTATCCGAGGTTGAGGAAGTCCCAGTCGATGCTGATCGGAGTCCGGCCCTTCGCGATCGTGGCCGGTGAGGATTCGACCGGGATGAAGTTGCCGTTCCTGCTGAGCTCGGCGAAGAAGTCGAGACCGGGCTGGATGTCGTCGAAGGAACCCCCGTTCGCGAGGGCCGCCGCATAGACTCCGGCGAAGGCGGAGCCGGATTTGGTGGGGTCGCCGTTGAGCGCGACCTGGCCCTCGTACTCGGGCTTGCGCAGATCGGCGAAGGTCGCGGGGCAGGTCTTGACGCGGTTGGCGTCGCAGCCGATCGAGATGTAGCCGCCGTAGTTGTTGTACCAGCGGGCCTTCGGGTCCTTCTGTTCCTCGGGGATCCGGTCGAAGGCGGCGACCTTGTACGGAGCCAGCAGGCCCTGCCGGGCCGCAGACTGCGCGAACGATCCCCCGACGTCGATCACGTCAGGGGCGCGGCCGTCGCTTCTGTGCTCCTTGAGGGCGTTGATCTCGTCCTGGCTGGTGCCCTCCGGGTTCTCCACCATGACCTTGATCCCGTACTTCTTCTCGAAGCCGTCGATCAGTGCGCCGTAGTTGGCCCAGTCCCGCGGGAGCGCGATCGTGTTCAGCGAGCCCTCCTTCTTCGCCGCTGTGGTCAGCGCTGCCATGCCGCCGGCGTCTGCGGCCGAGGTGGCCACCGCGGGTGCTCTGGGCACGGCAGTGGGCTCGTCTCCGCAGGCAGCGAGGGGCGCCGCCACGAGGGCCAGGCAGGCGGCGACAGAGGCTGTCCGGAGACGGGGTGTGGGCACAAAGGCTCCATAACGGTCGTGTACTGATCGAGGCCAGCGTACGTTCGGTCGCCTCGCCCGCGCAGTCCCAGACCGTGGTGTCCGCCGTCTTCCTGCGGTTCCCGTACCGGCGCGTGCTTCTACAACCCCTCGTCGGCCCACCCGGCCAGGAGGGCCTCCCCGACGTCCGCCGCGGGCGGCGCGGCCCCGTCGTGGAGGGCCTGCTCGCTCCAGATGATCTTCCCGCGGGCGGTGTAGCGGGTGCCCCAGCGCTCGGCGAACTGCGCGACGAGGAACAGGCCGCGGCCACCCTCGTCGGTGGCCTCGGCCCGGCGCAGGTGCGGGGAGGTGCTGGACCCGTCGGAGACCTCGCAGATCAGGCTGCGGTCGTGCAGCAGCCTCACGCGGATGGGCTCGGTGCCGTAGCGGACGGCATTGGTGATCAGTTCGCTGAGGATGAGTTCCGTGGTGAAGGCGATGTCCTCCAGGCCCCAGTCCGCCAGTCGGCGGGCGCACGCGTTGCGCACCGGGGACACCGCCGCGGGCTCGGGTTGCACGTCCCACTCGGCGATCCGCGAGGGGTCCAGCAGGCGGGTGCGGGCCACCAGCAGGGCGACGTCGTCGCCGGGCCTGGTGTCCAGCATCGTGTCGATCACCGCGGTGCAGGTTTCCTCCGGGGTACGGGCGGGCCCGGCCAGGGCGGCGCGCAGCGCTGCCAGGCCCGCGTCCGGATCGCGGTCGCGGCTCTCGATGAGCCCGTCGGTGAAGAGCGCCAGCCGGGAGCCTTCGGGCAGGGTGACCGTCACGGTCTCCATCGGCAGACCCGCGCCCAGGCCCAGCGGCGGGGAGACCGGCACCTCGGGGAAGGACACGGTTCCGTCGGGGCGGACCAGAGCGGGACCAGGATGCCCGGCGGTGGCGGCCGTCACCTGCCCGGAGACGGGATCGTAGATGGCGCACAGGCAGGTGGCTCCGGTGATCCCCTGCCACTCCTGCTCGTCGGTGTCGATGTGGGTGACCAGCTCGTCCAGGTGGCTCAGGAGTTCGTCCGGGGGCAGGTCGAGGGTGGAGAAGTTGTACACGGCGGTGCGCAGCCGGCCCATGGTGGCGGCGGCGTGGAGACCGTGGCCGACGACGTCGCCGACCACCAGGGCGACGCGGGCGCCGGGCAGCGCGATGACATCGAACCAGTCACCGCCCACCCCGGCCCGGGCGGGCAGGTAGCGGTGCGCGACCTCGACGGCGGACTGCTCCGGTACACCCCGGGGCAGCAGGCTGCGCTGCAGGGTGACGGCCATGTTGTGCTCGTGCGTGTAGCGGCGGGCATTGTCGATGGACAGAGCCGCCCGGGCGGTCAGCTCCTCCGCGAAGGACACGTCCTCGTCGTCGAACGGCGGGGAGTCCTGCTCCCGCCAGTAGCCCGCCATCCCCAGCACCACGCCCCGGGCCCGCAGGGGAACGACGATCAGGGAGTGGATGCCCCGGTCCAGGATCTGCCGGGCGTTGACCTGGTTCTGGGCCCGCCAGCGGTGGGTGGTGCGCAGGTCCGCCTCCAGGACCGCGCGGCCGCCTGCCAGCCCGGCGGCCATCGGACCGGTGGGAGCGAACCGGATCAGCTCGCCGACGGGGGAGAGCGGATGGTCGCCCCGTAGGCCGACGACGGCGGTGCGGCGCATCTCGGTGACCGCTTCGGGCGGCTCCTCGCCGCGCAGCACCCGGTCCAGCAGGTCGACCGTGACCACGTCGGCGAACCGCGGGACCGCCACCTCTGCCAGTTCCTCCGCCGTGCGCTCCACGTTCAGCGTCGTTCCGACCTGCACCCCCGCGTCGTAGAGCAGCTTCAGCCGCTCGCGGGCCACCTCGGCCCTGCCGGAGAGGGCCCGCAGCTCGGTGGTGTCCCTCAGCGTGACGACGGTCCCTGCCTTCCCGTAGGGGGCGGTGGGCCGGATGTTCACCGCCAGCAGCCGATCGGCTGCCATGTGCAGCTCGTCGGTCGCGGAACGGCCCGATGCGATCGGACCGGCGATCCCCTCCTCCAGACCCAGGTCCGTGACGGGAAGCCCTTCCGCGTCCACCGGCAGATCCAGCAACCGCCGCGCCTCGTCATTGGCCAGCAACAACCGCCCGCCGCCGCTGACGATCAGTACGCCCTCTCGCACGGCGTGCAGTACCGCGTCGTGGTGCTCGTACATCCTCGTCATCTCGGCCGGTCCCAGGCCATGGGTCCGGCGCAGGAGCCGGCGGCTCACCAGAGCGGTTCCGCCGGCGGACAGGGCGAGCACCGCGGCTGCGCTGCCGGCGACGACCGGCAGCTGCCGGTTCACCATGCTCTGGACGTTCTGGACCGTGACCGGGGAGGAGACGACGGCGACGACACGGCCGTCGGAGTCCTTGACCGGGACCACCGAGACCACGGACTGGCCCAGGGACCCCTCGAACGTCTCGGTGAAGGACCTGCCGGCCGCCGCCTTGGAGAAGGGACCGACGACGCGCTTCCCGATCTGTCGAGGATCGCTATGGGTGAGGGTGACTCCGTCGAGTGAGTACACGTTGATGCCGTCCACCCCGGCGATCTTCCGGGCCGCCTCGGCGCTCGGCTGCAGCACCGCGCTCGGATGGGGGCTGCGCAGAGCCGCGACGATGCCCGGAGACTCCGCGAACGTTCCGGCGGCGGCGAGCGTACGGTTCCGGGCGTCCGACATGGCGGCGCTCCGGGCCTGCACCACGAGTGCCACCACCGCGGCGGTGACGAGAAGCACCACGACGGCCAGCTGCAGGAGGAACACCTCGCCGGCCACGCTGCGCACGCTCAGCAGGGAGGACAAGCGCTGCGGCCGCCGTGACGTCTTCTTCCCGAGGGGAGAGGAGGAGCTCGTGGTCGAGTCGAGCAGCCGACGCCGGACACGTCCAAGGAGGTCGCGCATACTTCATTTTCCAACCTCTACGGGTCATCGGCAGCGGGGAGGCGACGGGCGCCCGGCAGCAGCGATCCCGGCGCCCACGGGGATCGGTGAACTGCAGTGGCGGCCGTGCGGCGGGGCGGGGCAGTCTGTACTCATGAGAGCGCCCTTGCGCTCGCCCCCCGGACCGGGAGCCGGCGGCCACCACCAGGTCCTTTTCGCCCTAGCGGAGTGCGTGCCCTTCGTTCTCGCCCTGCTGGTGCTCCTCGTCGAGCTCACCCCGGCGCACGTCGTCTACACCGGCCCCCTGCTGGTTGCGACACCCGCTCTGGCGGCGGTGACGATGGGCCCCCGGGGCACGCTCGCGGCGACGGGGGTGGCCGTCGGCGTCAGTGTGACCACCGCCACCTACAACCACGCCTGGGGTGGTCAGCAGGTCTACACGAACTTCCTCGCCCTGTTCCTGGTCTCGGCGGCGAGCTTCATGACGAGCCGCGCCGCGCGCACGCGCCAGGAGAACGAGCTCAACCAGGTCCGCCGGATCGCCAAGGCCGCCCAAGAGGTCCTGCTGCGGCCGGTGCCGGACCGGCTGGGCCCCGTACGGGCGGCCAGCATGTACCTGGCGGCAGAGACGGGCGCGCAGATCGGGGGCGATCTGTACGACGTGGTCCAGACCCGGTACGGGGTCCGGATGATCGTCGGGGATGTCCGGGGCAAGGGCCTGCCCGCCGTACGGGCCGCCGCGGTCGTGCTGGGCGCGTTCCGGGAGGCCGTGCACTACGAGGACGACCTGGTGGAGGTGATCAACCACTGCGGAGCGGCCCTCCGGCGGGACGCCGTCGTCGGGGGCGCGGCCGACGGTAACGACGCCCTTCTCGAGGGATTCGTCACCGCGCTCGTGGCTCAGATTTCCGACGGCCCTCACGTCGAGGTGATCAACCGGGGCCATCCGCCGCCGCTGCTGCTGCGCAACGGCGCGGTCCGGTCCTTGATGCCCACCGCCCCCCTGCCGCCGCTCGGTCTCGAGGAATTCATCGACGGCCCTCCCGGACGCACGGACCGCTATCCGTTCGCACCGGGCGACCGGCTGCTGTTGTGCACCGACGGCGTCATCGAGGCCCGCGACCGGGACAACACCTTCTTCGACCTGCCCGAGGCCATGGTGACCATGCGCGACCACACCCGGCGGGCGTTCCTGGACGGCCTGCGTGAGGCATTGCTCCGCCACACCCAGAGCCGCCTGGCGGACGACGTGGCGGTCATCCTCCTCGACCGGCGCGAAGACGAGGGGGAGGGGCCGACCGGAGGCCCGGCCCGGGGTTCGCGGTAGGCCCCGTGGTCACGCGCCGGCCAGTGCGCCTGGCGCCGGTCGCCCGGTTCGAGGGCGGCCGGTCCGGAGGAGGTCAGCTGGTCAGCCCGCCTGCGGCGAGTCGATCCCTCATGTCGCCCACCAATCCCTTGCCCGAACTGTCGCCCGCCGTGAGCAGCTCTTCGAAGGCCCGGAGACGACGGGGCCCCACCGACGGCACGTCATCGACCTCGAATGTCCGACTGCCCCGTCTCGCCACCGGCGATGCCGGTGCGCCGGCCGGCGTGCTCGCCGACCCCGGTGACGCGGAACGTCGTCAACTGGCGAACACGGCCCGGAATGCGGCGCGATTGGGGGAGTCGGCCGAGCGGTCCCAGACGGCGAAGGTGATGCGGACGAACGGGGCGCCGTGGGTGTTCAGGGCTTCGGCGAACGCGTCCGCCACCTCGGCCGGGTCGTTGCCGAACACGCCGCAGCCCCATGCGCCGAGGACGAGCTCGCGCACCCCGTGGTGGGCGGCCACGCCGAGGACACGGCGGGCCCGTTCGGTGAGGATGTCCTTGACGTCGATCTTCTCACCCGGCGAGTGCAGCGCCAGCTGGCCGGCGTTGGGAGCGGGGGAGGTCAGGAAGGAGACCTGGTACGGCTGATCGAGGAGAGCGTGGGAGCCGTCGCGGATCACCGGTACGTGCGGGGAGAAGATCACCCGGTGGCTGTAGTTGAGGTCGGCGGACGCCCGATGGGCTGCGTAGTAGTCGGGGGCTTCGAGCAGGCACTGGTAGAGGAGGGCGGTGCGGCAGAGGTCCTCCTCTTGGGCCTTGGCCCCGCGCAGGTACCCGCCGCCCGGGTTCCGGGCGGAGGCGAAGTTGAGGACGGCGATGTGCTCGACGCCTTCGTCGGTGAGGCGGCGGGCGGCGTGCATGCTGTCCTCGTCGGTCACCTCGGCCTCACCGGTGAAGGGGCCGGTGGGCGCAGGGGCGAAGGCGGGGGAGTGGGAGACGGTCCCTGAGCGGGCGGCGGCGAGAGCGGGGGCGATGGAGACCCGGGTGCCAGTGGAGGTGGTGTAGACGCCGGTCGTCGCGACGTGCTCGTTCTCGGTGGCGAGGTTCCTCAGACGGTTACTCATGGAGGGCGATGGTAGCCGGTGATTATTGTCAGAGTGACTATTTTTCCCGCACGGCTGCACCCCTGCCCCGCACTTGCCCCGGTAGGCGATCGGCAGCGCCCCGTCACCGCAGGCACTGTGCTCGGAATTGGTAGCTGGCCGAGGAGCTCAAGCGTCAGGCAAACAGGCTGGAGCAGAAGGAGATCCGACGTGAGCGTGTGGGGAGGCGGGCACAGGGACCGGTCCGGCGGTGGTGGTGGCGGTGGTGCGGCGGATGAGGGAACGCTCGGCGGTCCGTTCGGCGCACCGGAGGTCTTCGCCTTCGCGACCCCGGCGGAACGGGCACGGTTGCCGTTGGCCGAATGCGTCACTGAGAGGGAGGGCGAAACGGACGGGGCCTACTGCGCTTCGGTCCCCCGGCGTGCCCAGGGGCCCGTGCTGCCACAGCGCTGGTACGGCTACGCGCCGGGATGTGCGCCGGGGCGGCTACCGCTGGACGGGTGTGGCTGAATACCTGGCGTGTAGGGGCGAAGTGCGCGGCAATGCTGACCAATATGACGACGCATTCGATGAGTACCCCGGAAGGACGGGTCGGCGTGCGACCCTTCGCCGAAGTCGAAGAGGCGTTTCGGCGGCTGGAGGCCGAGGCGGCCGGACCGGATCAACAGACGCAGTTCTCCCGGGGAGCCCTGACGGGGTACCTGTGGGCGCTGGGGCGTGGCAAACCTGCGCCGATCACTGCGCAATCGGCGGACGAGGCACCCGCTTTGGAGGATCTGACCGCGGAGATGGACGCTGCGACGGTGCAGATGAAGGATTCCACCAAGCGCACCGTCCCTCGCGACTACATTCACGGGGTGCGCGACGCACTGGCCTGGGTGTGCGGACACACCGACCAGCGCCCCTGAGCGGCAATGCCATCACAGCCAGGGTGTCCCGCCATTCCCGCCTGCGGCGGGCACGCTGCTCAGTCCGTTACCCGCCACGGGGCATGTTGGCTGCGGCACCAGGTCCAGCACCCACGTGGTGAACCGCCTGCGTGGCAACCTGCTGGGCATGTTCCCGGCCTTTGGAACGGGCTCTGGACGTGACCAACACCGGCCCGCTCAAGCTGCTGACGGGCTACCGGATTCCGGCCGCGATCCGCCGATCCGGCATCGCCCGGCTGACGAGGTGGCCGGCCAACCGCAAGGCCGGCGACGCAAAAGGCCTCGCCGAAGCAGCCGTCGAGGCCGCGGAGCGGCACTAAGACGTCATCTCATGTGGCTGGGTGAGCTGCCAGTCGTGGCGGGGATGGTTCCCGCGGCGAGCTGGACTGGTCGCGGTGCGCGATCGACTCGGTGAATATGCGGGCCCTGAAAAGGGGGAGCTGACAGGTCCGAATCCCGTAGACCGGGGTAAGTACGGGTCAAAGATCCACTTGATCACGGAGTGAACGGGACTGCCCCTGCCCATCGGCATCTCGGGCGCCAA